>JBCBZV010000062.1:0-24305 GCA_039815155.1 Pseudomonadota bacterium | reverse complement strand
TAAATGGCGGAGCGGACGGGACTCGAACCCGCGACCCCCGGCGTGACAGGCCGGTATTCTAACCAACTGAACTACCGCTCCGGGGTAGACGCGAGGCGCTCGTTTTTCCTACTTCGGACGCTTTGATGTGTCCTTGAAAAACGTGGTGGGTGGTGACGGGATCGAACCGCCGACCCTCTGCTTGTAAGGCAGATGCTCTCCCAGCTGAGCTAACCACCCGCGTTGGAAGGGGCGCATTATAGGCGCTTACCTTCCGCTGTCAACGCGAGCGGGCGATCAGTATTCGGAGCGTTATTTTGCTGTGAGTCGACGTGCCTAGTTGTTGCGGTCTATACGATTTTCTCGTCGATCTCGTCTGTTTTCTGCGCTGTCTATTCGGTCTTCAAACCGATCTCTAGGACCGTGATCTACCGCACGATCGCGACGATCTTCTCGACGATCGACCACATCTTCTCGCCGATCCACTCGGTCTTCAAAACGGTCTGCGCGCGAGCCCTGTGCCCACGCACCGTTTGCCTCTGCAACCGACAGTCTTTTGTCTAAACGACCCAGCCGTTCGGCAGGACCAGCCCAGGCTGATGTACTCAGTAACGAAAAAGCCAATAATCCGATGACTGTTTTAACCATGTTCTTCTCCTTAAATACCGTCTTTGTGACAGTTGAACTTCCTATACGCCTGCGATGGGGATTCCCGTCGCGATCGAATCAAGGAGAAACTGTGCAGAGAGTAGCAGCGGCGACGAGAAATCATCCCTCACGATATGCGACAGGTGATTCAAAGAGTCATTAGTGACGAACCCCAACGGAACTGGGTCCAAGCGTAAGGTCAGGTTAAGGCGACACATTTAATATGCCGTCAAAATGGGTTGACACAAAAGCCTAGTCTTTTGTTTACAAAGCAATGTCCATAGGTAGCAACGCATCAAAAACGGTTACCTTTGGTAGCAATCTAAAATTGTTATGCACAAGAAAGATGCAGGAATCGTTTGCTGGTGAAGTTAGCTCGGATATCAACTAACCTAGATAACAAGTCGTACGTAATGTATTGTTTTTATTAAATATAATATAATTGAACAAATTTTAACCAAACTGTAACGAATCCGAACCAATGCGGCATCCAGGCCAAACTGAACAAATTACCCACCGGTTTATCCACAGCTTTTGTGGAAAACACTCGCATTTGATGAAACGTCCGCAATACATTATTGATCGGTTTCTTTTAACGGTCAGTAAACCGATTGCGCGCGGCGCGGCCCGTGGGCGAGGATCCAGATGAGTATTGCTGACTGGCTTGGATTGAGCCTGCTCTGTCTGGCGGGAGCGGCATCACCGGGTCCATCTCTTGCAGTGGTTTTAAGTGCCTGCGTGCGCGGAGGACGAAACGCAGGTTTAGTCGCCGCTTGGTCGCACGCAGTTGGTGTTGGGCTTTATGCGGCACTTACCGTTTTTGGATTAAGCGCTCTACTCGCCGCGAATGCGAACGCGCTCGCGCTCATTCAGCTGTGTGGTGCCGCCTATTTACTCTGGCTTGCCCACGGACTTTGGAATAGCCCCAAAAATGAAGAGCTTGCCACCGATCGGGCATCTGCTAGCGCCGCACGAGACGGCTTCGCGGTGGTGTTCCTGAACCCGAAGCTCGCCGTATTCATGCTTGCCCTCTTCAGCCAGTTTCTCGAGTCCGGCGCTGGAGCAGCCGTAAAGTTCCAAATGATGGGGACTGCGTTTTTCATCGATGGAGCCTGGTACACGCTGATCACTCTACTCTTTACGCATCGCGCGATCATCGATGGCCTTCGCAATCACTCGCAAACAATCAACCGCGTGTTTGCGATCGCTCTCGCGGGCCTTGCTCTCGCGCTACTGGCATCGTTGGCGGGTCTCACCCTGGGAACGTAGCAAGCGAAAACAACGGTTAGTGGAGCGTGGGTGGGTCTGCAACAATAACCGCCTGCAATTCTCTTCCTAACATGATTATCTGCCCATCTTCTCGAGTCACGCCGTCGCGGCTGTACTCAAAGCGATATTGGCGCCAAATACGCCAGCTTCCATTGCGATCACGACTCATGGACACACGGCTAAGGGCTACCGTTTGATCCAATAGTTGCACGTCTGCAGTTTTGGTGGAACGGCGCGCCGCCAGGACCGCCAGCTCGCGCACTCGTGTGGCGGTAAAAGCGTAAGCGAGAATGGTCAAAATACCGCCGAGTATGGCGATATCGACGAGCTCAATCATGAGCGGCTCCCTCGAGCTGCGTCGTTAGGAACTCCTTTACGAGAAGGTTGAATTGCTCAGGTTTCTCGGCGTGCAACCAGTGGCCCGTGCCTTCGATTTTGTCGATCTTCGCAGCGGGAAAATACTCGCGGACCGCTTGCTCGGCGGATGGGCTTAGGTAACTGGAATCCGCCCCAAAAAGGAAAAACGTCGGTCCGTGCCAAGTTGCCTTCTCTGGTGCGAGCAGCAAGTTTGGATAGTTGCGTTGTAAAGCCTCTGCATTGAAACGCCAGCGATAGCCGGCACCCTGTTCGCGCGCAAGACTGAGTAGCAGAAACTGAATAACACCTTCTTCGACGATGTAACCGCTCAGCAATTCTGCAGCCTCCCGGCGATTGTTAACGACAGCTGCGCTAACGGCTGCAATGCCAGCAAATACGGCGTCGTGCGACGGCGAATAGGCTACGGGAGCGATATCCGCAATCACAAGCGCTCTCACCATTTGCGGGTGGGCAAGCGCCAGCTGCATTGCAACCTTTCCACCCAGGGAATGGCCTACCAGCGTGACCGGGCCTTCAACTTCGGAGGGCAAGAACTGCGCGATGGTTTCGGCCAGCGATGAGATACTCATATCCGCTATCCAGTCGGAACGGCCGTGGTTGGGTAAATCCAGTTGAAAAACGCGGAATTGATCAGCCAGCGACCGCGCTAGTGCTCCGAGGTTGCCGCCGCTACCAAACAAACCATGCAGGAGAACGACAGGTGGTCCTTCACCGACGGAGGTAGAGTGAAGCAGGCTTCTATCGGTGGATTCGCTCAAGCTAATTCCTTAGTCATCGCCGAGCGGGGTTTGCTACCATGTTCGGCATTGACCCCGAGAATTCTAAAAAGAACGATTCTATGCGAACACACGGCTTTCAGCTCTCTGTAACACAGATATTTGTCTCGTTTTCTTTAACTGCGAGCTTGCTCATAACAGGCTGCGCTTCCGGTCCCAGCTACAACGAGACGGTCTATCCTTTTGAGCTGGACGAAGAAAAACTCTCTGCAAGTCCGCTACAAAGCGTTGTAATACCGCACGTCAACCTGGGCTCACCGTCCAGAAAATACCTGCGAAATACCGAAGCCCGGATAGACGCACGACTGGGAGCCTATCTAAAAAATGCGGGCATTAAGGTACTGCCGCAGCGGGATTTTAAACAGCACTGGAACACCGCGGTTCGCGCCTTTGGTGACCCAGTCGACCCTACCAACGGCAAGGTCAATATGCGGACTTTCGCGCAAATCATGCAAAGCGTACGCGATCGCTACGCGGAAGATGGTGGCCCGGACGCCTTTTTGTTCACGGACCTCGTGGAGTTAGAAGTTGCGTTCAGCAACGGACTTAAGCACCTCGCTCGCTGGGATGGTGTTGCGCGCCGCCCATCACTTCAGGGGCCAGGAAACGGAGTAAATGCGGGCTTCGATTGGTCTCTACCAGCCTCGGTCGCCTCACTGCAGGTCACAGTTTTTGATACGAACCTACAGCGCTTGTTCGTTAGCCGGGGAGGCTTAGATGCCACCGATGCGATCGATACGCGGTCTTCCGCCGGACGCTATATTCGAAGACGCAGTATTCTCGAAAACAACACGCATATAGATGAAGGCATCTCCCTGGCACTGCACCCATTGGTGCCGATGAAAAAATACCCTGGCGACGCTTAACCAAAGCGGCCGCCTAGCTTTACGTCTGCGACGCTCTTACTTTACTTCTGAGTTGCCCTTGCTTGCGCGGCTCAATCCTGAAAGTTAGCCGCGCGTTTTTCCATCTGAGCGGTTAAGCCCTCTCGCAGATCTTCCTCGCTTAGCATGCTCGCGTTCCAGATACTCATATAGTTGAGAGACTCCGCGACACTGTGATCTCTCGTGTATAGCAGCATCGCTTTCGTTCCACGAACGGCGACCGGAGACTTACTGGCGATCTCGGCTGCAACCTCGCGGACTCCTTCTAGTAATGCGTCCCGGTCGTCAAACACTCGATTGACCAATCCCATCTGCTGCGCCTCAGCCGCGGACACATTACGTCCCGTATAGGCCATTTCTGCGGCAACCGCATAGGGCACGATCTTGGGCAGGCGTTGCAGCGTGCCTACGTCCGCGGTCATACCGATATCGATTTCGCGAATCGAAAAAAAAGCGTCCGCGCTGGCGTAGCGAAGATCGGCAGAGGTGACCATATCCACGCCTCCCCCAATGCATGTGTGGTGGATCGCCGCGAGTACCGGTTTGCTGCACTTTTCCAGCGCAGAGAGATTGTCTTGTAACTTGAGCAGATCTCGTCGGAACGTCTCCGCTTTTCGAGACGGTTCTGTACCCTTAGAACCCGAACTCTGGCTTGCGAACATTTCCAGGTCGATCCCCGCACAGAAGTGCTTGCCGTGAGCCGCAAGAATCACCACGCGTACGGCCGGCTCCGCATCCAACCATTCAAAGCAAGCCTGTAGTTCACGCCACATGGGCGGATTCATCGAGTTCGCTTTATGCGGTCGGTTTAAAAAAACTTCGGCAACGTGATCCTTAATGGTCAGTTCCAAGGTTTCAAAATTCGGCTGGGTTACGTGTTCCCTCTGCATAGCAATCTCCATACTCGACCTGCGTGCCTTTTCCTGTTGCTTTCGTTTTTGTTTTGGCCTTTTCTTCGGGCCGTGTAGCTATTTGATTGAGGAACAGCGCGTGCGCCGTAATGCATCCCCCCTCGCACGAGCGAAATAATAACAGCAGTAAGCAGAGAAAAGTCTCGCGGATGAACGATCAGCAAGGTAGACGCTAGCTGAAGCAGAACCTTCGCCGTTTACCCAAGACGCGGTGGCTCACCCACAAATATGTTCATGAAACCTTCGTCCTTGGGATCACTGTCTACGTTTTGGCACCACTCGACTAACGCTTCAGCGGAGGTCGGGACTATTCGGTGCTCAACGTGATCAATAATCGCAAAGGGTAAATTCAAGGTGGACAGGCGCTCAATGAGCTGAGCACCACTGGCTCCGGCCGCGCGCAAGGAAAAGGGTGTTAACTCTATGAGTAAACGCACGCGCGAGCGGCTCTTGAGAAGCATCGGCCAGAGCCCCTCTATGACGGCTAACTCCGTACCTTGTGTATCAATTTTGACCAGGTCGATGCGATCGGCCATTTCGCTGAGCGCATCTTCCCCACGCAATACAGACACGAGTACCGAGTCTCGCTCCTCACTAGCCGAGAACAGTTGGTGATCGCCTTTATTACTCGAACTTAGATGCAGTTCGGCTTCGCCGCTGAATTCGCCAAGCGCGACCTGCATCGCCACGACACTCGCTTGCGCCTTATTTCTTTCGATGTTCGCACACAGGAGCTGGTAGTTGGCTGGATCAGGCTCTAGGGCGAATACACGCAGCGCAGGTACCGCTGAGTGCGCACTGAGAACACTGTAGTAGCCGAGATTGGCACCGGCGTCGATGACAACGTCTCCCTCACCCAAGCTCGCCAGCCAAAGCTGGCTTTCGAAGGGCTCCCAGCAACGCTCCTGATGAAGCTTACGCGAGACTAAGTCTTGTTCTGGATCGTGAGTGTAAAACTCGAGCGTGTGATCAAGACCCGGAATCGGGTCCAAGGTGGCGAGTGGGTGCATAGCTTTTGAGGGCAACCTTCAACATTTAAGCGTAAGGGTTATCGTACCGCAGACTAATTGAACGCTCGCCAAGCTGGAGTTCGTCCGCACTTATAAGCACATGCTCGTCACCCAACACCCCATCATCGAAGCGATATCGCACTGCCGCTTCACCGGCGACGACACTTCGCTCCCAGTCCCTTCGCTCCTGTGCGGTAATAGCTTCCTTTTGCTCCCAGTTAAGCATGGCCTGCAATCCGTGTCGCTGACGCAGTAACTTCACGGTTTGCGTGGGACCGAGAACCGTAGCTGTTGCGTTATTCCCCCCAAACCCTTTCGCATTGATTAGGGCGTACGCCATTTGCTCTGGCGCGAGTTCGCGATGATCGAGACAAAAGGATAAATTTTCGCTAAGCACATCCGCAGCCAAGGTGTCGCTGGCCTCGATCCCCGGGAGCCAACCGCTGTCCCAAGTACCCAATGCCATAGCGAGCTGATCACCAGAGGCAACCGCTAGCGAGTGTCCCAGGTAGCATTTGACCGCTGCAACCGGCCAGTCATTTATCCCGAACGCCGCAGCCACTTTATTAAGGATTGCCGACTCGGTGACTCGGTTTTGCGGCGTGCCCGTTCCATGGGCATGCACGAATCCCGCCGTTCTAAGAAGCTCATCGCCAAGCAGCGCCTGCGCGCAGGCCGTGGCGCGAGCAACGGTAAGGTAATTGCCAATACCGGGACCAGAAATCGATTTCTTTGGGCCGTCCGCGTTGACAAAAACATCGGGTACGGAAGCAAACACCGAAGCGCCGGTTTCCAGGGCAAGGGCATCGTCAAACAACACTACAAACTGCGCCGACTCACCCATCGTAAAGCCGCAGTTTTCGGCGAAAGGCCGACAGGCACGCCGGTAGTTTGGCGCCTGCGATGGATCAAGCCCATCCAGGGCTCGTAGCTCCTTGTCTGTGGCCAACGCACCCATCGCTAGGTAGCCGTCCATAGTCTCCGGATTGATCGGTGCCTCCGCGGCGCCGACGATTGCGATTCTCGCCCGGCCTTCGCGAATATCGTGGACCGCGTGCCGTAGGTTATAGAGAAAGGTTGCGCAGGCGCCGATAGTCGCGCCGGTTGCACCCGCCGTACCCAGCACATACGCGTTCGTAAAATCTCCGGGCATTTGCGCCATACCCAAAGGACACTGCTTAGAGGTCACGCGGCCACCGCGATGTCGTTGCTTCAACATCCCGCCGAAGCCTTTATCGTCCAGCTGCCCCATGGAACTACCGGCATACACGCTGATCTGGTCCGGTGAAACTAAAGAGCTAATCGCATCCCAGGTCAAACCCAAGTTCCCCAGCGTATCGCTCGCTGCATACACAGACATCGCGACACCCCTAGGGTGATTCCGAGATGGATACAGCGAGATCGGATCAAAGCCATCCGGCAATTGACTGGCGACCTTTACGTCAAAATCTCTCGTTGTCGGGAGTAGCCAGTCATGCTGCCCTTTTAGATTTATCTGTGAAGTCTGTTCCAAAGAACCGGCAGACACAGACCACCCAGCCGGGATCGTTTCGGGCACCTGCTTGCTGGGTATTTCAATGCTTGCTTCGGCACCCGCCGCCTGTACGGACAGCGGTTGATTCCAAGGCACCGCATAGGGATCAAAATGATCTCCACCTATTTGCCGGATCAGCGTGCCGGCGAGCAGCTCGTCATCCGTCGCAGTAGGACGATTGCTCAGTTGCCGTAAGGAATCGAAGGTTGCTAAGCGACGGTCTTGAGACAGTGTTTGATGGGTGACTCGCGCATGAGCGTGGTGAGAAGAACTGCGACCGGCTGAGTTAACGCCGCCAAAACTCACAAGCACCGGTAGTGGTTTGCTCACGTGATCGCCTCGTAGGTTGATGACACACGAGTCTACGGGTGCGATAGCCTATGATTTATAATAATCGCGCCATTTTATTTACCTAAAAAGCCACAGGCTCAGACCAATGCCCGTAATAAGCGCTCTTGTGTATCCAGAAGGCCTGGCATCGAGTATCACTTTGCCTGCGGAAATCGTGCATGCAAGCAACCAGATGGTCGCCGCCCAAAACCGTGCTGTGGGTCTGACGAAGTTCGTAACCGTAAGTACGACGGGCTTGCCGCAGGTCGAGTTTTCGACTGGCCTGACCATGGCCTGTAACGGTAGCTTGGAAGATATCAAGCGAAGCGATGTAATTCTGTTGCCAGCGATTTGGCGCCATCCCCGTAAAGCGCTGCGCCATGTCGAACCACTGTTTGAAACACTGCATAACGCCTACCAATCCCAGACCATCCTGTGCAGCGTTGGCACCGCTAGTAGCCTCCTCGCGGAGGCAGGGCTACTTGAGGGAAAGGTGGCGACCACCCATTGGAAGGACTTCAATCGTTTCGCCAAGCGCTACCCGCAAGTGCAGCTCAAACGACGGCACTTAATCACGCAGAATGATCGTATATTCTGTGTGGGCAGCGTCAATTCGATCGCCGATTTCATGGTGTATCAATTGGGTGAATGGTATGGGTCCGGGATCGCTCGCGCCGTCGAGGCGCAGTTCTCGCCGGAAGCTCGCCAATCCTTCGAAACCGCAGCGTTTTTAAAACAAGCGCCCGGGAATCATCACGACGCCGTGGTGCGCGAGTTGCAAGACTATCTGCAATCGAATCTCGCGAGGCCTCATGAGCTTGCGCAGCTTGCGCGACAAGCCGAAGTCGCCCCCCGGACGCTAAGCCGACGGTTCAAACACGCCACTGGCGAATCGCCCCTTGAGTACCTTCAAAAGCTACGCGTCAAGGAGGCGCAAAGCATGCTGCAGCACACGGACCTCTCGCTAGCAGAAATAGGCTGGCGCTGCGGGTTCAGTTCAGCCAGTCGCTTCTCAACTACTTTTCGAAGGATCAGCGGCCTCACCCCGCGAGACTATCGAAATGCGGTACGAGGAAAACGATTCGGGGCGATAAAACTTTAAATCCAAGTCGAAAAATCCAGCTTGAGAGCGCGGATGCGCTGTGGCTAAATCACGCGCCCGCAACGCGGCTCAACTTTTAGGATGTTTTTGATGAGCACTGATCTTAATAACAGCGATGTCTTCATCGTCGATGGCGCTCGCACGCCCATGGGCGGTCTCGGAGGCGCGCTAGCTTCCGTGGCGGCGCCCGAACTGGCTGCCGTTGCCGCGCGCGAAACACTGCGCAAAAGCGCTATCGCCCTAGACCTAATTGACGAAGTGTTCATGGGCTGCGTATTGCCGGCGGGCTTGAAACAGTGCCCCGCCCGACAAACGGCGCTTGCCGCAGGCTTACCTTCGAGCGTTGGGGCAGTTACGGTCAACAAGGCTTGCGGCAGTGGTATGCAGGCGACGATCTTCGGCTACGACAGCATTAAATCAGGTACCAACGATGTCGTCTTGAGCGGCGGTATGGAAAGTATGAGCAACGCGCCCCACCTACTACCCGGCGCTCGCGCGGGCTTTCGTTTGGGATCGAGCATTGCCTACGACCACATGATGCTCGATGGCCTCGAAGACGCTTACGAAGGACGGCCGATGGGAAGCTTCGCGCAGGAGACTGCGGATAGAGAAGGCCTGACTCGCGAAGCAATGGACTCCTTTGCAATCGAGTCACTGCGTCGCGCCCAGGCTGCCATCGACAGTGGTCTGCTGCGCGCCGAGACGGCACCTGTTACCGTCGTCAACCGGAGAACAGAAACGGTCGTGGTCGATGACGAACAGCCACACAAAGCCGACCTAGAGCGCATTCCTACGCTGAAGTCCGCCTTCGCAAAGGAGGGAACCATTACCGCTGCCAATGCCAGCTCCATCTCCGATGGTGGCAGCGCTCTGCTACTCGCGTCCGCGCAAGCTGCGGACGAGCACGGCTTGAATCCGCAAGCGCGCATCGTCGGCCACAGTCGCCACAGCCAGGCTCCCGCCGAGTTCACGCTCGCGCCCATTGGCGCCCTTGAGAAGCTTTTTGCGAGAACAGGATGGACTCCGGCGGATGTCGATTTGTTTGAAATTAATGAAGCGTTCGCCATGGTGACAATGCTCGCAATGAAGGCCCATGAGCTACCGCATGAAAAGGTAAACGTGCATGGCGGTGCCTGTGCACAGGGCCATCCGATAGGCTCCACCGGCTCTCGAATCCTGGTAACTCTTGTTCACGCCCTTAAGCACCACGGTCTCAAGCGCGGCGTGGCCGCCTTATGTATCGGTGGTGGCGAAGCGACCGCGATGGCGGTTGAACTCTGCTAGGGTTTATCGACCCTGAATTTTTTGGAGCTAACTAGTGAAGCTGTCTAGCGTCCCGGACCTTATCGAGACGATCCGCAAAGGCGGTACGGTCATTCTCATGGATGATGAGGACCGGGAAAACGAGGGAGACCTCATTATTGCTGCGGAGGCCGTGACCCCGGAGGCGATTAACTTCTTTGCCACCGAAGCTTGCGGCCTCATCTGTATGCCCATTACCGAGAGCCGAGCACGCCAGCTGCAAATACCGTTGATGGTTCGCGATAACCGAGCTCAGCACGAAACCAATTTCACCGTGTCCATCGACGCAGCGAAGCGAAAAGGTCCTGGTATCAGCGCTATTCAACGTGCACACACCGTTCAGTGTGCGGTCGCTAAAGATGCACAGCCAGCTGACTTGCGTCAGCCGGGGCATATATTTCCTCTCGTCGCCAAGGCCGGTGGCGTTCTTCGTCGTGCCGGTCATACGGAAGCCGGGGTCGACCTGGCGCGCATGGCGGGTCTGGAGCCTGCCGCGCTGATCGTGGAAATCATGAATGAAGACGGCACGATGGCCCGAAGACCAGAGCTAGAGCGCTTTGCGGAGAAGCATAAGCTGCCGATGGGAACCATCGCAGACCTGATCGCTTATCGCTCACTCCACGAACGCTCAATCGAATTGCACTCACGAAAGCCAATCCAAACGGAGTTCGGAGACTTTGAGCTGCATACCTTCCGTGATCTCATCGACGGCACCTTGCACTACGCAATCAGCAAGGGTGTTCTTGATGCCGGTCGTCCGGCGTTGGTTCGAGTTCAGTCCGTTGAGCTATTGCGCGATGTGTTTGCGATGAAAAGGGACAAGCAATCCGGTTGGAATATCGGCACTACCCTCACGCGTATCGCTGATGAGGAGCACGGCGTACTGGTGTTAATCGGACAGGAGTCGAGCCTGGACAGCGAACTCGCGGCTGTGGATGCGATCGCCGCCCCGTCTACTGCGCAAGCACCTTCTACTGCGCAACCACCTTCTAGTACGCAACCACCTTCTACTGCGCAAGCACGATCAACTAGCGTCCAGGGAGCCGGCGACGCGGCTGCGGGCAGCCTTCAGAGTTACCGGATCATCGGTACCGGTGCGCAAATTCTTCAGCAGCTTGGCATAGAACATATGAGATTGATGTCGAGCCCTTTGCGATTCAATGCGCTTTCGGGCTTTAGTTTAGACGTCACCGAGTTTGTACTCCCGGAATAGCGATCGTGTCGATGCACACGCCCGGGTGAATCCCCGCTAGTGAAGAAGACGCTAGCACTTAATCAGCCATGGATGTGTATCAATTCGCCGAGTGTCTCCCGATCGGTGCGGCAACGATTAGCCGGTGCGTCTTCGTCGGCGTAGCCAAAAGAAAGGCCAAACATAAGCCGCTGCTCCGGGGGTACCTCAAGAACCTCGCGCACCGTATCTGAGAGAAATCCCAGAGCCGTTTGCGGACAACTCGCGAGTCCCGCCTCCGCCAGCAGCAACATCACCGACTGGGAAAACATCCCCAAGTCGCAGGCTTCCCGTTCGCTAAAGCCCCGCGGTAAAAAGAAGAAAGCAACGTGGGGTGCATCGAAAAAAGTGAAGTTGCGCATAAATGCTTTCTGCCTAGCCTCCTTGTCGGAGCGCTCTATCCCCAGCGCACCGTAGAGCGCTTGCGCGGACGCATACTGGCGCTCTTTAAAAACCCCGTCGTATTGGCCGTCGTAGGGAAAGTCCAGCGTCATCTTGCCTGCTAGAAAATCCTCCGGAACTCGAGTCCGTAAGACTTCAATCGCAGCGCCGGATGCCACATGCAAGAACCAAGGCTGCGTATTGCAGTTGCTGGGCGCGCGCAGCGCTGGAGCCAATAGCGATCGTAAGCGATCTTCCGGAACTGGCTCGGGCTTGAAAGCTCGGCAGGAGTAACGGGTTTGGAGCAGATGGGCGACGCTGGCTTGTTCGGGCATGAGTGTGATGATCGTTGCTGGTGGAAGTCGATGAGCTTAGCGATTAGCGGTGCGCGGCGCTATCCAACAAATAGGCGGCTTCCATTCGCCAGCAAAAGCAGTACTATACGGCGCTTTTTTGGCCAAGGGGTGCCGCTGTTTTGACTTCTACCTCTCCATCCAGCACAGCATCTAGTGAGCAGACTTCCGTTCGACCGGTAGTCGGCATTATCGGTGACGGGCAGCTCGGAATGATGCTTTGTCAGGCCGCGAACGAACTCTCCCTATCCACCGTAATGCTTGCCGGCGACACAGCGAATCCCGCAGCGCAAAGCGCCGGCGACACTGTGATTGGCGCGATGAACGACCCGGATGTCATTCAGCAGCTGATCAGCGCCTGCGATGTCATCACCTACGAACGCGAGGACATTCCTGCAGAGGCCCTAGCCGCCCTTCGAAGTGCAGAACGCACCGGTAATATCCAGTGCTTCCCCAGCCTGGAGGTAATCGAACTTATCCAGGACAAAGGGCGACAGAAAACTTGGCTTCGAGATCAGCGTATCGCGACTTTGCCCTTTATGCTCAGCAGCGGAGACATTTCCGATGCTCATCGCGCCGCCGAGGAGCTCGGATTCCCTCTGGTGCAGAAGGCACTGCGCGGTGGGTTCGATGGGCGCGGAGTTCAAGTGCTACGCGACGCAGCGGCGCTCGAACACGCCTGGCCGGGAGATACGCTGTACGAACAGTTTGCGGGCGAATTTGAAGAGATCGCCGTGCTGCTGGTCCGAGGTCAAGATGGCGGCACACGGTATTTCGGTCCGGTTGCGATGAGCTTTGAAACCGAATACTCCGTACTCGATACAGTGCGGGCGCCGGCCATGATCGACGAGGACACTGTCCAAGCTGCCGTCGCTCTCGCAGAGCGCTCCATCACCGCGATGGACGGGGTCGGCACCTTTGGCGTCGAATTGTTCTTGCTGCGCAACGGCGAGGTATTAATCAACGAGATATCTCCAAGAGTGCATAATGCCGGGCACTATACGATTGAAGCTTGCGCAAGCTCCCAGTTTGAGCAGCACTTACGTGCCGTCACCGGTTTGCCTCTGGCCGATACCAAGCAAGAGTCCCCAGCCGCAATGAGAAACGTACTCTGTACTCCTGCACTGAAGAAAGAGGGTGTTACGCGACAGGCGGGGGTTAGTAAATGCGATTCGATCAGCGAACATTGGTACGGAAAATCACCGGCCCGAGCGATGCGAAAACTTGGCCACATCACCGCTCTTGGCGAGACCGTAGCGGAAGCGACAGCACAGGTAAATCAGCAATGGCAGCAAATACAAGATACCGCCAAGGCCAGCGCCTGAGATCTAGGCAAGCAATCCACCAGGACCAGTCATCATGAGCACACAGGTCGGAATCATCATGGGAAGCGATTCAGACTTTCCAGTCATGCGCGACGCTGGGGCTATCCTCGAACGCTTCGCGGTCGCCTATGAGTTCGAGATTGTCTCTGCCCATCGCACCCCCGAGAAGCTGTATCAGTATGCGCAAGGGGCACTTGAACGGGGATTGAAAGTGATTATCGCGGGCGCGGGCGGCGCAGCGCACCTTCCCGGTATGGTGGCCTCGCTGACAACGCTGCCAGTCATTGGTGTACCCGTTGCTGCCACCAAGCTCGCTGGAGAAGACAGCTTACTGTCAATCGTGCAGATGCCTGCGGGGGTGCCAGTTGCCACTGTGGCCATCGATAATGCAACGAACGCGGGCATATTAGCCGCGCAAATCCTTGCGATCAGTGATCAGACTCTGCAGCAGGAACTGCTCCGCTATAAAAATGAACTGCGCGACAAAGTGCTAGCGAAAAGCCTATAGACGCCGGTAACTCGGCAGGTACCAGCCCCGAGTAATCGCTCCCGCGCGAAGAATAAGAGCCGGAACCATTGCAAGTAACAGCGAGGTACTGGCAGGCAGGGAAGAGTAAGTGGCAAGAAGCACATAACTGCTCGCTCCAACCAGCGCTGCAGTAACGTAGATTTCAGCGCCGATCAGCACCGAGTCTCGTCCCAGCAGCGTATCTCGGAGTAAGCCACCGAAGCTCGCCGACATGACTCCCATTACCACCGCGACGATGGCAGACACATCAAGTTGCAGTGCTTTCGCGCAGCCCAGCACGGAAAAGAGAGCCAAGCCGACCGCATCAGCCCAAAGAAGCAAGCGCCTTCTAGCGGAGAGCTGTGGTGCTAGATACCAGGTAAGCAGAGAAACACCGATGCAGACCCAGAGATAACGGGTATCGGTAATCCAGAAAATCTGTTGCTGAAGCAGCAAATCGCGCAGCGTTCCACCGCCGACTCCGGTAATCGTTCCAAAAAATATGAAACCGAGAACATCGAGTCTTTTTTCCGCGGCGGCAAGCGCGCCGGAAGCCGCAAACACGCCTCCGGCGATCAAATCAATGTAGGCAATAACCGTCGTTAGCAGCATAGAAACGCAGCATCAGCTTAGTGATCGTAACGATCCAAAACCGCACCGTGGCACGCCGAGGCTGCGTTATTCGCAAACTTGGCAAGCACACCGCGGGTGTAGCGCGGCTCCGGCTGAGACCACGCCGCGCGGCGATTAGCCAATTCTTCATCACCGACGTTTAGCTGCAAGAGCAGGGTATTTGCGTCAATCGTGATTGAATCGCCGTCTTCCACCAAAGCGATTGTTCCTCCCGCATAGGCCTCGGGCGCCACGTGTCCAACAACCATCCCCCAGGTGCCACCGGAAAAGCGTCCATCGGTGATCAGACCGACCGACTCTCCTAAACCCTGACCTACCAATGCGCCGGTGGGTGCCAACATCTCCGGCATACCCGGCCCGCCCCGGGGCCCCAAATACCTAAGCACAACCACGTCGCCGGCTTCGATTTCGTTGGCCAAAATCGCCTCCAGAGCGGACTGTTCATCGTCAAATACTTTGGCCGGGCCGGTAATAGCCGGATTCTTAAGCCCGGTGATTTTTGCCACGGCCCCCTCCTCCGCCAGGTTACCCCGTAAGATCGCGAGATGGCCTTGGGCGTAGATCGGCTTGCTGAGAGGGCGGATCACCTGCTGATCAGCACTTGGTTCGGCGGGTACGTCCTGTAAAGATTCGGCAACGGTCTTACCGGTGACCGTCATGCAGTCGCCGTGCAACAAGCCGCCGTCCAGCAAAATTTTCATAACCTGCGGAATACCTCCCGCTCGGTGGAGATCAATTGCCAGATACTCACCGCTCGGCTTTAGATCGCAAATTACCGGGATCTCTTTACGGATGCGCTCAAAATCATCGATCGTCCACTCAACGCCGGCCGCGTGCGCTATCGCCAAGAAGTGCAGCACCGCATTGGTAGAACCGCCGGTTGCCATGATTACCGCGACCGCGTTCTCGATGGCCTCTTTGGTGACAATGTCCTTTGGCTTTAGATCCAGGCGAATAGCTTCGACCAAGGCGGCCGCGCTGGCTTTAGCCGATAGGCGTTTCTCATCCTCAACGTTGGCCATAGTCGAAGAATAAGGCAGCGATAAACCTAGAGCCTCGAACGCAGAACTCATCGTGTTAGCGGTGTACATTCCGCCGCAGGAACCGTTCCCAGGGATAGCGTTACGTTCTATCGCGAGGAGTTCCGCATCATCAATGCGCCCCGCCGCGTGCTCGCCTACCGCTTCAAATACGCTGACGATGTTGAGGTCGCGGCCATTCAATCGTCCGGGGAGTATCGTTCCACCATAAACGTAGATCGAAGGAACGTTCGCGCGCAGCATACCCATCATGCCGCCGGGCATGTTTTTGTCGCAGCCTCCAATAACAACCACGCCGTCCATCCATTGCCCGCCGACACAAGTCTCGACGCAATCCGCGATGACTTCGCGAGACACGAGCGAATACTTCATGCCTTCGGTGCCCATCGACATACCGTCCGAGATGGTGGGCGTTCCAAACAGTTGCGCGTTTGCGCCAGCTTCACGCAAGCCTTCCACGGCGGCATCAGCCAATATTTGTAAGCCAGCATTGCAAGGGGTGATCGTCGAGTGACCGTTCGCGACACCTACCATGGGCTTGCGAAAGTCCTCTTCCTCGTAGCCCAATCCATAGTACATCGAGCGGTTAGGCGCTCTCTGTACACCCTGCGTGATGTTCTTCGATCGTTTATTGAGAGACACTGCGACAGCCTCGATACAGCAAAAGGCCGCGATTTTAGGGGACTGGCGACCTCAGCTCAAACGAGAACCTCTTTATGCCCTATTATTCACCGATAATCAGCAATAACAGCAAGGAGTAGTGCCAGTGAACGGTGCGGAAGCCCTTTTGAAAACCTTAGTCGCCTCAGACGTTGAAGTCTGCTTTGCCAATCCGGGCACTTCGGAGATGCAACTGGTGTCGGCGATCGGGAACACAGATGCCATGCGCCCGATCCTTTGTCTGTTTGAGGGCGTAGTCTCCGGTGCGGCTGATGGGTATGCACGAATGACAGACAAACCCGCAGCAACGCTTCTGCACCTCGGATCCGGGTTTTCCAATAGCCTTGCCAACTTGCATAACGCACGCCGCGCCGGCACGCCAATTGTGAACGTGGTCGGCGATCACGCGACTTACCATTTGGAATTTGATGCGCCGCTCACCTCAGACCTTCCCGCTATCACTCGCTGGGGCTCGCACTGGACTGAGATTGCCCACTCCGCGGAGGACCTTTCCGCTGCCGGTGCTAGAGCCGTGCAAGCTTCACTTCGAGGTAATGGACAAATAGCGACGCTGGTAGCACCTGCTGATACTGCTTGGACCGACACCGCCGATGCGGCAGAGGCGTTGCCGGCACCGGAACCCTTGGATGTCGCGCAAAGTAGAATTGAGCGTATTGCCGAAGTAATTCGAACCGGCAAGAACACAGTGCTACTCCTAGGAGGTAAAGCGCTGCGCGAGCACAACCTGATAAAACTCGGCTTAATTGCCGAGAACTTTCCGGTGACGTTGATGTGCAGTACATTTCCAACCCGCTTGCAGCGCGGCGAGGGTCGCGTGCCGGTTCAGCGTCTTCCCTACTTTGCTGAGCAGGCCAGCGAGGCCCTAGCACCCTTTGACCAATTGGTCTTGCTGGGAACGCCTG
The DNA here is from genome assembly GCA_039815155.1 of Pseudomonadota bacterium. Taxonomy (GTDB): domain Bacteria; phylum Pseudomonadota; class Gammaproteobacteria; order Pseudomonadales; family Halieaceae; genus Congregibacter. The sequence continues at coordinate 7,128 of JBCBZV010000062.1, read as the reverse complement.
CGCCGGTCAGTTTTTTTGCTTACCCAGAGGTCGAGGGCTGGCTCACACCAGAAACCTGTACTTTGTCGATCTTGGCCGAAGCCGGTGAAGACGCTGACGGCACACTCGACGCGCTCGTATCCACCCTTGGTCTTTCGGGAACGCCGAAAAATCTGGTTGAGTATCAGCAACAAGTTATTTCCGATGAAGCACTAACGCCCCTTTCCATTGGTCAGATCATCTGCAACGAAATGCCGGAAAACGCCATTGTGTCGGACGAGGGAGCAACCTGTGGCCTTGCCATGTATTTATGTGCAGAACACGCGCGAGCTCATGACTGGTTAACACTCACCGGCGGTGCAATCGGTCAAGGTTTACCGGTCGCGCTCGGCGCGGCCATTGCTTGTCCCGATCAGAAAGTCATAGCGCTGCAGGCTGACGGGTCAGCGATGTATACCATTCAGGCGCTTTGGACGATGGCTCGCGAAGATGCGGATGTGACCGTCGTTCTGCTTAATAACCGCAGCTACGCAATTCTCAACATCGAGCTGGCGCGCGTCGGCGCCGGCGAAGCCAACGCCAAAACCAAATCTATGTTGGATTTATCCAACCCAGATATGGATTATTCAGCGATCGCCCAGGGTCTTGGCGTGAACGCAACGCAGGCGCGCAACTCCGCTGAATTTCAGGAGCAGTTTGCGGCCGCAATGCAGCAGAAGGGGCCTTGTCTAATCGAGGCTATCGTCTAGCGTCCTGAGAACGCAGAGCTGTCCGCTCATAGAATTCACATTCAATCTGCACACTTACACAGAAAAGGCATAGCACCATGCTCAATATTCTCGTTACCGGGGCCACCGCAGGAATCGGCCGAGCCACAGCGATACTGCTTGCGAGCAAGGGACATAAGGTCTTTGCCGCCGGCCGCAACGAAGAGTCGCTGGCGGAACTGGATCGAGGGTATGAGCAAATCACACCAATTCCGATTGATATAACGGACGATGCTTCTGTGACATCGGCGATGGAGCTGATAGAAGAACGCTTAGCTGGCCAGCATCTAGATGTGCTGGTTAACAACGCTGGATTGGCCGTGGTAGGCCCGCTGGAAGCGGTGAGCATGCAAGACTGGGCTCGGCAATATGAAACCAATGTACTGGGTACGGTTCGCGTCACCAAAGCGGTACTGCCCAGGATGCGCGAGCGACGAAAAGGAAGAATAGTCAATGTCTCGTCCGTCGCGGGTCGGGTCACGCTGCCATTTTCTGGCCCCTATTTTTCTAGCAAACACGCTCTTGAGTGCATTTCCGATTCGCTCCGAATGGAGATGCGGCCCCACGGTGTAGAGGTTGTCATCGTCGAGCCGGGGGCTGTAAAAACACGATTCGGTGCCCTGGAGCAGGATCAGTTTGCGCACTATCTCGAAACAAACCCGCCCTACGCAGCCCAGCTGGCGACGCATAAAGCCTTCCACAAAGGCATGCACGAGCGCGGTGCAGATCCGGTGAGCGTTGCGGGAGCGATCGTCGCCGCCTGTGAAAGCGACGATCCGGCACCGCGGCGAATTATTCCCGCAATACCCAATATGTTATTTGTAGCGCTCGGCGGACTCTTACCCACGCGCCTAGCCGATTGGCTGATTCGGAAAATCACGCAGTAGCTCTCTCCCCCACCCCCTCCCGCCGAGCTGGTCGGAGATCGGCGGAAGCAAAAAACCGATGCGAAAAGGCTACCGTGTTGGGGCACGTGGCGCTCTTTTCCCAGGCTATTTTCCGGGAGCTTCTTTTTCGGTCGACTGTGAGCCGTGCTCAAACAAGGCCGCATCTCGCTGCGCGGCCGCCGCAATGTGATCGGCTACGGCTCGTATTCGGGCACTGTGTCTGAGGTCTTCATGAGTGACTAACCAAAGGTCGTAGGTCGCTGCCGCCACATCCGGAAGTACGCGACGCAAATCTGGGTGCTTCGACGCCCAGCGATGTGATAAGACCGCAAGACCCATACCTTCTTGCACGGCACGTAGCTGAGCTGCGGGGCTATCGGTGCGCAAGGCAAGCTCTGATTCAACATTTCTTTCTCGCAAATAATCGCCCAAGAGATCGGTGCGATTTGGGCCGAATACTCCCCATACCCAACGGCGACCGTTTAAATCAGCCATCACGTTTATCGGCTCGTTTCGTTCCAGCCAGGCCTCCGACGCGTAGAACCCAAAGCCGACGCTCGCGAGTTTGCGCGTAATCAAATCTAGCTGCGTAGGTCGCCCCATACGCAGGGCGATATCCGCTTCGCGCTGCACAAGATCGACCGTTCTGGATTCGATGCGCAGGTCGATCGAGATATCCGGATATACCTGCTGCAACTCGGCCAGCACGGGTACTAGCCATTCCGATCCGGTTCCCTCGTTCGCAGACACCGTAACCTGACCATGCAGCCCGCTAACGCTGCCATCAGCCAAGCGTTTGATCGACAGCATCTCACGCGACATTTTGCGCGCGCTGTCTTCAATTCTGTAGGCAAGCTCCGTCGGCGCCAAGCGTCGTCCAACCCGGGCAAATAGACTCACGCCCATGCGCTTCTCAAACGCTGCTAAACGACGCCCCACGGTCGGTTGGGAGAGCTCCAACTGCTCTGCCGCCGCCATCAGACTACCTGCCTCAAAGACCGCGAGGAAAACCGCTACATCCGACCAATCGCTGGGAAATACGTCGATTTCGGAATTGATCGAATTATTCATAATTGAATAGATAATAATCAATAATTTGATTGTTATGCGATTTTGTACAACCTAATCTGCTGATGCAAGTCACAACTTAGCCAGGAGCTATGACATGTATCAATCACTTAGCCACTCCAACAGCCAAAAAATCAGCGCCGTATTCTTCTTTGCTGTTTCCGCCATCGTCACCGTTGCCTTACTTTCACCATCTGCGTTCGCAGAAATCTACCCGCGTAAGCAACCGCAATTGCTCCGCCAGGCCGAAAGGGCACTGGAACGAAACCAACCGGAGAGCGCGCTTCGCCTTGCGGCAGCGCAAAGAGCGCGCGGAACAAGAGCGTCCTTTGTGTCTGACCTAGCAGGTTTGGAGTGTCGCGCCTTCTTACACATGAAAGATGCGCTAGCTGCGAAAACCGCATGTTTGGAGGCGATCTCTACAGAGATAGGTATCGAGAAATGGCGCCACCTCAATAATTTAGGTGTCGCCGAACTGCAATTGGGAAACTATGAAGCCGCAGAAGCAGCCTTTGCGAGAGCCGGAAGGTTTAGCCAAGGAACCCGCACCGCGAGGCGAAATCTGGCGATCGTTCGTAAAGCAATCGCTACATTAGATGCGGATGCGCAAGAAGCCCTCGCGACGACGAGATAAGTCTAGCTAAGAACGCCGACGCTTTTAGTGTCGGCGTTCATTGCCTCAGCGGTGGTGCAACGCGACTACAGTTTGACGATGAGCTTGCCGCGGTTGCTTCCGTCGAAGAACATGTTCAAGCCATCGATGGCCGAGCCCAGACCATTCAGCACGTGAGTTCGATGTTTCACCTTGCCCTCCATCACATAAGGAGTGAGCTTCTCTAGCAGCGCCGGAATGTCTCCATAGTGGTCCGGCACGGCAAAGCCGCGAACGGTAATCCGTTTCTTAATTAATGGGATCCAGTTTGGACCAGGGGATGGCTTTTCGGCGGTGTAGTCCGCGATCATCCCACAGACGACGATGCGTCCATGGGCATTCATACGATCAAATACGTGCTGCTGAATCGGTCCGCCGGTGTTTTCAAAGTAGATGTCCACTCCCTTAGGCGTAAGCTCCGCAAGGCGCGCGGGAATATCGTCCGTTTTGTAATTGATGGCTCCATCAAAACCCAGCTCGTCCACAATCCAACTGCACTTCTCGTCGTCACCCGCCACTCCGACGACTCGAAGGCCGTCTGCCTTCGCAAGTTGGCCGACTATCGATCCCACAGAACCCGCTGCACCGCTCACTACTAAGGTCTCGCCCGCTTTTGGATCGCCGAAGCCATAAAGTCCCTGCATGGCGGTAATACCAGGAAGAGCAAAGATACCCAGAACCATTTCTTCGTCCAGGCCGGGCGGGAGCTTGTTGAAGCCATCGCCGTTACTAACAAGATACTCGGTCCAACCGGTCATGCCACGGACCTTGTCACCGACGGCAAAATCCGGGTGATTGCTTTCTACCACCTCAGCGACACCGGAGGCGCGCATCACCTCACCCAAGGCAACTGGGGGTATGTAGCTTTCTGTATCGGGACTCATCCACCCGATCATCGCCGGATCCAATGACATATGTGTTTGCTTAAGCAGAATCTCGCCGGGACCTGCTTTTGGAACCTCCTCTTCAACAACTTCAAAGAGCTCGGCGCTAATCGGGCCCGGTACTGGCCGGGCTACTAAATTAATTTTTGAATAAGTACTCATTCTTTTTATTCCTCCGTGGTTTGAGATCAACTGCTGTAAAAGTTGCTGAGATTATTACTGGTTATTTTCAGATGTTATATGCTCGTAAATTCTTTAGTTTATTGTCTTAAAGACAATAATTAATCGATAAGGCGCCGGGCAATGGACCAGTTGAGAGCAGTACGCTATTTCGCCAAGGTTGTTGAATTCGGTAGCTTCACGAAGGCGGCGGAAGAGTTTTCTGTTCCGCCCTCATCCCTTTCACGCCGAATCGCTGACCTAGAAACAAGCCTTGGAGCCAACCTGCTTAAGCGGAGCACCCGAGCGGTGCAGGTAACGGAAATTGGCCAGATTTACTATGCGCAGATCACCGACATTCTTGCGCGTTTGCAGCAGAGCGATGAGACAGTGCGCAACTACCAAGCGACGCCTATGGGACGCTTGCACTTCAGTTCGACTGTAGGTTTTGGTGAACGCTTACTGCTGCCGCTGATGGATGAATTCAAGGTGCTCTACCCGAAAATCATCCTAGACATAAGCTTGAGTGACACGTTAACCAACTTAGATCGGGACGACGTAGATATCGCCATCCGCGGAGGCTATGCGCCCAATGAAAGAGTGCAAGCTATCCGCTTAATGGCTAATCAATTTATTCCCGTCGCGGCTCCCCGCTACCTTAGCCAGCACGGAACTCCTGAAAGTGAATTCGCCCTGCGCGAGCATCGAGGTCTTTATTTCCGAACCCCCGCAGGGCCCACACCCTGGCTCTGTGAGATCGACGGCCAGTGGCATGATGTAGCAGCCAAGACAGTTGCCGTGTCCAATAACGGGGCCTGGCTAGCAAAGCTCGCTGTCCGTGGTGAAGGCATCATGATGGCGCCGCGCTGGTCTCTCGGCACTTACCTCGATCAAGGCGAGCTTATCGAGCTGAACTTCGAGCACACGCTGCAAGTGACGCAGAATCCAGACTTAGCGGTGTATCTTCTTTACCAAAAACAACGTTACCTGGTGCCGAAAATTAAGGTGGCGGTGGACTTTTTGGTCGCTCGACTCAAACAGGCTTAGGCCGTTTCAGCTAAGCACTCAAACCCTTTGCTACCGCTTTGCCGAGAGTCGCGCGGTGAACCTGTCTGCCCGAAACATTACGCTGGTTTTAAAGCGGTTTAATGACGTTTTGTGAGAGTCGTTCGATTTCACCACTGGGACCCCAAATAACCAGAAGCTTGCAGGAAATTTGAGAAGCGCAGCGATGGATCACCTTGTCCCCCGGACGGACTGTCGCAACACTTCCAAAGGCAACGGGATGCCATAGGCCTTCCACCCAGTGTTCGAATTGGTCCTCCAAGGGATAAAAGATCTCACCGATAATACTCAGTTGACGAGGAAGAAGAAGCCGTCAGTTCTCGTTCTGTTGGGCACAACGGCAAACAGCGTACCTGTCCTGACGTCAAAGTAGATGATGCCTTCAAACGTCTGATTCGCGTCAGGGCAAGGGGAGCCACCGAAACGGAGCGAGAAGTCATACACGCTTCCGCTGGGACGCGTAGACGCTGTACCTGTGAATTGACAACCCAGTGCACTTCCGCTGACCGCGCCGTCCGCATTAAAGCGAAGCTCGGTTGCGAACTCGCCTTCCTCTAACGCCACGATTCCGGAATAGTCCCCTTCGAGCAGCCGTAAACTCGGCACAATCTCGTAGTCGCTGCTATAAGAAGCGAGGAAGTCCACTTGTGAGCCGTTGTTGTAGGAAATGCTCCCCTCAAAGAGCTGCTGCGGAGTGACTTGAGCGTTGATATCGGCGCTGACGAAACCATCAATATCCAGATCAAAATCTCGTGCATCGGATGACGTAAAGGTACTGCCCATGGTGCTGGAACTGCCCTGCACGACACCCTGAATCTCGTCGGGCACACCGGCAAGAGAGTAGAAAAGGTAGAAGGTACCGTCGGAGAGCACGATGATTAGGAGAGCTTGGTTCTGATCCGTGGTACCGACCCACAGACCTTCTGATGGAGCTAGGCTTGATGGTTGCTCATCCAATACGAATTCGGCGTCAAGGAAGAACGTCTGATCGCTACTCAAAATCGACAAAAGTGCCGAATTACCGGCAAAGCCCGCAGTATTCAGAGCGCACTCTGACCGGCTCCCACCACACAACCCCCTATCCCTGCGCTGCCAGCCTTCAAAGCGGTAACCAGCATCGGGAATGGCCACAAAGGTCTCATCAAAGGACGTGTCGCTTACGTCAATCGCGCCACAGGATTCGGGAAACACGCAAGAGTACATGCCCGATACCGTGATCACCGAGCCTCCTTCAGTCGTAGACACCTGTATCCGGCAACCGGCCGCTAAGCACGACAATAAGGAAATTACCGCGAGTTTCGCAATTGATCCCATAGACACCCCCAATCTAGTATCGCCTGAACCCGGCGGGATTCTGGGTTTTCCAACTACCCTCAGTAAAGTTCCTAATCGATGATCCAGCAAGCAATTTGAGCGGATAGGCGAAACAAACCCTACTTTTTTGGCGGTGCGCGGGACAGAGGGAGCGAACTGGCTTTTGGTTGCAGAGGTTGCGGAGGCTGCGCATCGATGTGCGCCAGCATCTTCTCGATCACCCCTTCGCCGTCGAGGCTGGGGATGATCCTGATTGGTGGAGCCAGGCGGGATCGAACCGCCGACCTCAACACTGCCAGTGTTGCGCTCTCCCAGCTGAGCTATGGCCCCATCGAAGGAGGCGCGATTCTATG
>JBCBZV010000261.1:0-2590 GCA_039815155.1 Pseudomonadota bacterium | reverse complement strand
TGACGGTTTTGTGAAGTACTGGATGCACAACGCCAATGTCGATATGGACGGCGAGAAAATGTCCAAGTCCCTTGGCAATGTTCGTACGATCCGCGATTTGCTGGCGAACTATCCCGGTGAAGTGTTACGTCTCGCATTGTTATCAGCCCACTACCGATCGCCGCTCAATTTCTCTGAGAGTCTCTTAGAGCAAGCACGGCAGACGCTCGATACTTTCTATACAGCGCTGCGCGATGCAAGAAGTGCTGGCGCTAAAGATTTTGGAAGGAAAGCTTCGGCTATCGAGGAAGAGCCTGCTTACCTTGCGCTCTGTGATGATCTCAACACGCCGCTGGCGATTAGTGAGATGCATGCGCTGGCCAAGACGATGAATAAGTCTTCCGGTGAGGAGCAACAGACAGCGACCGAGATATTGCTCGCAGTAGGTGAGCTGCTGGGTGTACTTCAGAGCGATGCAGAAGAATGGCTTCAAGGGTCACACGGCAGCGGAGAAGGGGGCTTATCCAACGCCGATATTGAGGCTTTACTCAGCGCGCGCTCCGACGCAAAGGCCGCCAAGAACTACGCGCGCGCAGATGAGATACGCGATGAGCTGTCCGCAGCGGGCGTGGTGCTTGAAGATGGCCCCAGTGGAACGCAGTGGCGGCGCGGTTAGAGCTCCTCATATTATGCCGATGGGGCAGCCCCACGCGAACGAATTAGAAAGACGGTAAGGTAAAAAGTTGGTGAAGTAAAAACAAACGCAAGCCGTTGATTTCGTTGACGCGCCCGATGCGGGTCAGTACCATTCGCGCTCCTTCGGGCACACGTGTTTGGAAGGGTTGTTGACTTGTATATCTGGCGGTACGGTGAGAGCAACGAGTCAGCATAATTCGAGAATATCGGGGTATAGCGCAGTCTGGTAGCGCGCCTGCTTTGGGAGCAGGATGTCGGGAGTTCGAATCTCTCTACCCCGACCACTCGAATCAGTATGAGCGGTTGGCACTGTTTTCCAGTCTGACCCACCAAACGCTGTGGACCAGAGCGCTTTTGAGTGAAGCGCGAAGAAAGACAGTGGTGACCGTAGCTCACCAGGTAGAGCACCGGATTGTGGCTCCGGAGGTAGGGGGTTCGAGACCCCTCGGTCACCCCATCTCTCCTTACAACCAATACGCGCCTATAGCTCAGCTGGATAGAGCATCGGCCTTCTAAGCCGGCGGTCGGGGGTTCGAATCCTCCTGGGCGCGCCATTTTCTAATGGGTCAGTACCGGAGACATCCTTTACATTTTGTACCGAAGACATGTCTTACAGTTTCGGTACGAAGGGATTTGGGCCGGCTCTACTCCGTAATCGGGGGATGGACCTGTTCTCACTACGCTCTATTGAGGATGCCATCTCATTGAAAGTACCCCCGTAGTCCGAGCCATGCAGGTTGTGGGTTTTCCATCTTCTTAGGCATCCCCATCATCCGAGCCACCCTGGGCGAAGATTCCTAGGAATACAAAACATAAAAACCTACCGGTCGACTGGGTCCTCGCCGTATCATGCAAAAATCAAAGCTTATGATGGGCAGAGTTAGCCTTAGCAAGAGTCGGCTATGTGCGCAATTCTCGAAGGCGCGTACATTATTAGGCTAACGATCTAACAATTTAATGAAATAGGAACACTTTTGATCCATCAGCGTGCTCAGGAAAAACGTCAGCGTCGTTATTCGCCGGAAATTCGACGCGCGATGATTTTGGACACCGCGGCGCAATTAATAGAGAGTAATGGTATATCGCAGCTTTCAATGGAACGCATTGCAAGTCACGCTGATGTCAGCAAGGCACTGATTTATAGATACTTCGACGGTATCAAGGAACTGATGCGGGAGCTGTTACATCGCGAGCTGGTACAGCTACGTGAAGCTCAGTTCGCTGCAGCGGAGGCTGCTGAGACATTTGAAGAACTTGTGCGAGGCATCACCAAAACTTACCTCAGCAACATTGCCACTAAGGGCCTTCTTATCGAGAGGCTGCAATCCGATCCCGCAATTTCTGTTACCAAAGATCCGACGGCGTTTGATCGCGAACGCTCGGTCGACTATCTCGCGGATCTTGTGAACCGGAACTTCGACATTCCCATCGATATTGCACGAGCGGTTACTGATATCTCCTTCGGTGTGCCTTCGGCAGCCGGTGCTTATCTGCTGCGACATGATGTCGACTTTGACGATCTAACTGAGATTACCGTGTCGATGATCATCGGCTCGGTTAACGGCATTCGCGACGACTATATGATCCGCAAGCGTAAGCTCAAGCGTTGAGTGAGCCGACGCAAACACCGACGTGGCTTAAGAGGTTGTTCGCTCCGCTCAGAAGCGGTATGTCGCTTCTACTCCAAAAGTACGAGGTTCCAGTATCACCACTTCGCGAAACCGTCCGACAAGCCGCCCGGCCGGAAGGACCCGAGTAATGTCATCGTTATCAAACGCATTCTTGACATAAGCTCGGATGTCCCAGTTACCGTCACCCGGCACCATCAATAGTTTCAAGTCCGTTTGGCTGTAGCCATCGAACTCATCCGCAGGTTTGTTGAATAACGTCGCCTGGAAAGAGCTCTGCTGGTAGT
>JBCBZV010000264.1:0-2436 GCA_039815155.1 Pseudomonadota bacterium | reverse complement strand
TTCAAAATCGCCCTCCACCCGAGGAAACAGCATGCGCTGAATCCAGGCGAGTACCGACGGGTACGCTGCGCTGATCATTGCGCCGCCAGTGGGGTCGGTCCAGGCGTTATAAATTTGTGGTGCCAAACCAAAATCGGCCATGGCTGGACGAGCACCCAGCAAATAGCAACGGTTCTGCAGGTGAAGCTCCAGTTGTTGAAGCGCTTGATCAAAGCCGCTTTCAATCTGCGGCGCCGTGCTCTCGTTGGATCCTACAAACCAGACTCGATCCACCATGCGCTCTCGTACCGCACTTGCAATCTGCTCACGCTCGGCTTCGGGCGCAGCAGCACCGCGAACGCTCGCGAGACGCCAGGCTGAACTGAGCTGATCGACCTCGCGAGCCCAGCGCAGATGAAACATCCATTTGTTGCCCCACTCATCACCAAACTCTTCCAGCAAGGAGGATACGAAGGCGACAGCTGGGTCGCCCGGCTGTGCGGCTGGTTCTGCAAACTGGGACTCGATGCGTTCGAGAATCGGTGTCGAATCCTGCATTCCCGACCCATCCGGGGATACCAACAGCGGAATGACGGGGATTTTGAACAGCGCCTTGTACTCTTCTTGAATTACAGGGGTGCGGACGATCCACTGATGGGCTATCCCCTTAAAGCGGAAGTAAGAGCGCACCTTCACAGAAAAAGGTGACATCTCGGCGCCGATAATTTTATAGATTTCGCTCATTAGTCCTTCCTAGTTTTAATTTCGGCCCGATCGACAGAGCTTGATCCGCTCTCGCTTGGGGTTGTACACCCGAACACATCAGTGCGTGCACTGGCTAACCCGCGGCCAAAATAGTTCGATTTTCATCTTGCCAAGGCCACACTGTTTCGAGCCTCACCCAGCTTCTGACTGATCAAGTTATGCTTGCTCGAGAGCCTCCGCCGCCACGGTGAAGGAAGCTTCGGTCGATGCCTCAATGTCTTCGAGCGTGAAGCCAGGCATGAGCTTCACCAGGTGCAGACCCTGCTCAAGAAAGTGAAAGACCGCGCGATCAGTGATCAGTACGTCGACCACTCGCTCGGCTGTGAGCGGAAGATCGCAGCGCTGAACGACTTTTGATCGCCCTTCTCGATCGCAATGCTGCATGGTGACGATTAATCGCCTAGCCCCAGATGCGAGGTCCATCGCGCCACCGACACCGAGAAGCGGTTTACCGGGTACGGCCCAATTTGCGAGATTCGCGCTCGCATCAACTTGAAGGCCTCCAATAATAGCCACGTCTATATGACCACCACGGATCATGCCGAAAGAGTCGGCGCTATCAAAATAACTCGCACCCGGTAGGGCCGTTACCGGGATCTTGCCCGCATTCACCGGGTAATCCATTGCCCCTCCGGAACTTGGCTCTGGACCCACGCCGAGCATGCCGTTCTCGCTGTGGAGAATAATTCCGTCGTCCTCACTGATGAGGTCGGCCACCAGCGTGGGGATTCCGATGCCAAGATTGACGATGTCACCGCGCTTGAGCTCCGCCAAAGCGGCGCGAGCCATATTCATTCGCGCTTCGCTGACTTTTTTATCGCTTTGCGATACGGAGGCCGAGGTGCCGAGTTGCTCCGGTGTTATTTCGGCCTGTACCAGATAGTCCACGTAGCAGCACGGTGTGTGTATAAATTCCGGGGCAAGCTCGCCGACGGGTACGATTTCCTCAACTTCGGCGACCACTAACTTCGCAGCCGTCGCAGCGGCCTGATTGAAATTATTCTCCGTCATGGCGTACTGAAGATTGCCTGCCGCATCGGCTTTTCTTGCCCGAACAAAGGCAACATCCCCGTGCAGAGGTTCGATGAAAATCATGTCTCTGCCGTCGATGGTCCGCGTCTCCTTACCTTCGGCAAGGGGCGTATTCGCACCGGTGGGCGTAAAAAAACCACCAATGCCAGCGCCCGCCGCACGAAGTGCTTCACCAAGCGTTCCCTGCGGGAGTAGTTCAACGTCCAGGTTTCCTCCCTGAAACGCCTCTACCGCTTCTCGATTACTGGTAAAAAAAGAACCGATGGCTTTTCGAAGTTGACCGTTACGCAGCAAACGACCGCCCGCCAAACCAGGCTCGCCCACGTTGTTACCCACAAAGCAAAGCTCTTGCGTGTCAGTTTCGGCCAGCGCATGCAGCAAATTGACCGGATTCCCAGTCATACCAAAACCACCGGCAATCAAGGTAGCGCCAGAAGGAACCAGAGCCGCCGCTTCTGCTAAGGAAATCACTTTTGCGGTCTTTAAACTCACCTTACCTCCCAAGGGTGCCGTCGGAGCAGCGGGCTCATGCAGCCAGCTCGTATTTCACCGTGAACTTATCCAACACCGCTCGAACACGCTCTCGATCGGCTTCGCTGTCGCCGAGGTTTCCGACGGTGGCTAACATGCCCAATCTCTTGTCATTCACAACCGACAAAG
>JBCBZV010000112.1:0-13240 GCA_039815155.1 Pseudomonadota bacterium | reverse complement strand
GGCTTCGACGAAGCCTCGGAACCCCGGGTTCAGCTCCGGGGCGCCGCCGGTGATGTCCAGCGTCTCGACGGACGGCGACGCGGCGATCAGCTCGACGCAGCGGTCCGCCACGTCCGCGCTCATCATCTCTTTTCTCTTCGGCGACGACTCCACGTGGCAGTGCCCGCAGGCCTGGTTGCAGTACAGCCCGACGTTCACCTGCAGGATCTTCGTCGCGCGCCGCACGCCGACGTCCGCGACCCGGGCCTCTTGCCGGAGGAACTCGGCGAAGTCCGGCACGCCCATCGCGTCCAGCGCCCGCCGCCGACGCTTCTTCTCCTGCAGCGTCAGCTTCTCCTGCCCGGCCTCGCGGAGTCTCTTCGCCGTCAGCTGGAACTCCGCGTCGCTCGCCATCTCCTTCAGCGTCTCCTCCACCAGCGAGCCCTCCTTCGCGATGCGCGCCTCCAGCCCCGGCAGCCCCACCCAACTGCCCTCTCGCGGCGTCTGCCGGCCCGACCGCGTCGGCTTCGTCAGCCGAATCGACGCCACGTCCACCGGCGTCGTCAGGTCCGGCAGCGACGACGACCACCGCACCTGCAGCGGTGCCGCTCTGCGACGCACCAGCCGCCGCAGTGATGTCATCGTCCTCATCCGCCGCATTCGTCGATCCTCCGTCCTCAGAGCGCGGCTTCTTTCTGGTCGTCGTCGCGTTTCGTTGGTTCGTTCCTTCGCGGAAAGGCCAAATGATGAGGGTTCACTGTCGCAGGGCCGACGGACACAAAGACCGTTTGTCGCGCACCACCGACCGACCGTCGGCGCGAGCCATGGCCATGGCGTCGCAGCCGGTGGTGTTCGTGGACGTGCGGCTGGACGACGGCATCAACGCGAGCGCCTACGTGCGCAAGCGCGCGGAAGACCTCGGCGCGACGTGCGTTTCCTTTGTGTTGCTTGTCAAACACCAACGCTCCGTTGTCATAGGACGCAGAGCAAGTGGATGGGTCGCGCGTCGAAGGTGACGCACGTGGTGTGGCAGGGCGGGGCGGAGAAGGTGGTGTACGAGGCGCGGCTGGCGGGCATGAAGGTGCTGAGTCCGCGGTGGGTGGAGGCGAGCGTGAAGGAGGGCAAGTGGGTGGCACGCACCGTTGCGTACCCGCGGCAATGTGTCTTCCGATGAAGGAGGGGGTTACTCCCGAGCAAGGTGCTTCTTGGTTTGTGAACCCGATGACTGCCCTAGGGATGACCGAGACCATGCGAATGGAAGGGCACACAGGCTTGGTTCATACCGCTGCGGCGTCCAACCTGGGCCAGATGCTCCAGAAAATCTGCATAGCGGATGATATTCCCCTCGTGAACATTGTGCGTCGAGAAGAGCAAGCCGATCTCTTGCGCGCCCTAGACGCCAAGCACGTGGTTATTTCAGGCAGCGATACCTTTAGGCAGGACTTGGTCAGTGCTTTGCGCGCCAGCGGCGCGACCCTGGCTTTTGATGCAATTGGGGGAGGGCAACTCGGAGGCGATATTTTAGCGGCCATGGAAGTGGTCGCGGCGGAATCCTTGGATGAATACAACCGCTATGGCTCCACTATTTTGAAGCAGCTGTATATCTATGGATCCCTAGACTTTTCTCCTACCACTTTGCAGAGAAACTTTGGTTTCTGCTGGGGCATTGGTGGATGGCTACTTCCCAATTTTCTGGCAAAGGCTGGAGGCGAAGTAATGGGCCGAATGCGTGCGCGCGTGGCAGCGGAAATCGACACTACCTTTGCCAGTCACTACAGCGAACGGGTCTCTTTGGCCGGTGCATTAACACCAGAGGCGATGGCGGTTTACGGAAAACAAGCGACCGGTGCGAAATACCTCATCGAACCGCATCGCGATTAAACGCGGTTAGAGACTAGCGGCGAGGTCGCAGCTCTCTAAGCACACCCTAGCGGCACACCTAAGCGGCACACCTAAGCGAGTGCTACAGCTCAAAGCGCTCGCGCAGGAATTTTGCTATGCCGTCCGCATCGTGGTGCCCGATGACGGCGGTCGCGGCTGCCTTAACGTGTTCCTTTGCGTTCTCTGGCGCGTAGGCTTCGTCAGCGCTTTCAAACATTGTGAGATCGTTTTCGCTGTCGCCAAAGCAAATAACTCGACTGAATCCCAGTTCGTCTTTCAGAGCTTCAACCGCGCCGCCTTTGCTACCGCTTTCATGGTGAATGTCTATCCACGATAAGCGCTGATCCTCTATCGCTGTCCCCATGTAGGCCACTAAATGATCATCATCTTCGATGGAAGATGCCACGGCGGTGATAGCGGTCTCAGGTCCCACCGCGCTGACATTAGTAATTCTTACATCTGCGGTCATCTGGTGGATCGGTAGCACCGGTGTTCCGCCTTCACTTTCGAAGCTCTTCACCAAGCGATACTCTATTTTTTGCTGTAGCGGTGGATGGAAAACAGCGAGCTTACTGTCCTCCTTCAGCGTGAAGATAAACGGAGTTACGCTGCGCTCCAGGAATGCATCGGACACGTGCCTGACCTCATCGAGCGTGAGTAAGTGATGTCTGCTATAGGCTTTGTTCTTCGGATTCCAAACCATCACACCATTTTTGAAAATCTGCGGAAGTTCGAAACCGTGGCCCTCGAGTATATCGCTGGCCCCATGCAGGGTGCGGCCAGTGGCGACGGTGTAGGCAATACCCCTTTCGCTTAACCGCCGGAGCGTCTCGCGCGTGTAGGGGCTGATTCGGGATTTACGGTTGAGTAGCGTGCCGTCGAGGTCGAATACTATTAATTCCATCCTAGCAGTATAGCGCCTCCAGAAAGCTCACGGTGAAGGCCTACCGGTTGCCCGTTCGATTATTAATCAGAATTTATAGCCGATGGTGATCCCATAGCTGCGACGTTCGAGCAGGAACTGGTAGCTGGCGAGCCCAAGGTTATGGTCACTCAAGTATTGATCGCGAATATGGTCATCGTCATTTAGGTTTCGCCCCAAAGTTCGGTGAACCAGTGCTGGTTGGGCTGCACAAAGTGAGCGTCGCGTTAGTTACATCCCAAGACTCGACTAGATCGTGAGTTAAAAACTTTGCGACTTAGAACATCCATCTTCGATCCCCCCAATATGATTACTCTTATTTGGAAAAAAGCGAGCAGACGTCAGAGCGTACTAAAAGAGTCCCTTTGCGAGTTGGCCGCCTTTCGCTATGTTGGGTCTGCGTTCGTCTCCGTATCTTGCGCATCATCGCTCGAATTGGTGCTCAGAGAACTCCCGCAGAAGCGACAGTAGCGAGAATCCATCGGATGATCAGCACGGGAGCACTGGGGGCAATTCACTGGAAGCGTGCCACGAGGTTGGTTGCGAATCAGCTGGGTTGTGAAGATTCCTGTGGGCACGGCGATGATCGCGTAACCAACGAGCATGGCCATGGAGCTAATTGCGCGTCCAGCCGCCGTGACCGGCACGATATCTCCATAGCCAACGGTGGTTACAGTAACGATGGCCCAATACACGCTAATGGGGATGTTTTCAAAGCCATTGCTGGGTCCTTCGATCACGTACATCAAACACCCAAAGACGACCATCGTTGTAATAACCATTGAGAAAAACACGAAGATCTGACGAGCGGATGCGCGCAGTGCGCCCGCGACACGATTCGCTTCCGACAAAAATTCAAACATGCGCAAAACACGGAATACGCGCAATACGCGAAGCAAGCGAACAACGAGCAGTGGTGCTGTTTGCGGTACCAGAATGGCCAAATAGCTAGGCAGGATCGCGAGCAGGTCGATGACGCCATAAAAGCTAAGGAGATAGGCCTTGCGGTTCTGCGCGATCCAAATTCGCAGCAGGTACTCCGCGGTAAAAAGCGCAGTAAAACCCCATTCGATCAGCTGCAGCAGGTGACCATACTGCTGATTAACTTCCTCGATAGAGTCGACGACTATTACGCTGACGCTGATCAGAATTAGGAATATCAGCGCTATGTCGAACCACTTCCCAACCGGAGTGTCCGTGCCGAAAATTATCGTAAAGAGCTTAGCTTGGAGCGGTGATTGCGTTCTAGGAGACATCGCGTCGTGAGACTATCCGTTTTAGGAATCGAGAGCCGCTTGCAGCAGTCTTCGAATGTCTGCCTCTAAAACATCTGCTATCAATGGCTGCGCTTCGATCGTCGGATGAATTCCATCATCCTGCATTAACTGCGCATCTGTGGCGACGTCGTCAAGGAGAAAGCGGCCGAGCGCCGCACCAGACGCGTTGCTCGCATTGATGAAGCTGTTGCGAAATGCACTGGTGTAGCGCGGTCCATAGTTAGGTGGTATTTCCATCGGCAGGATTAGCGCCTGACTGCCGGCTTCACGCGCAAGTGTGGCCATTTTTGTCAGATTGCTTTCGAGTTCCGGTACGGGATAGCCCCGTAGACCGTCATTGCCGCCTAGCTCAATCACAACTAAATCGGGCGCATGGCTTTTTAGTAACGCGGGCAGTCTCCGCAAACCTCCTGCCGAGGTATCCCCACTGATACTCGCATTCACTATCTCAAGCTCGGGCCACTCCTGCTGGAGACGCCGTTCTGTGAGCTCGACCCATCCCTGCTCCAAGGCCATCCCGTACGCTGCACTAATGCTGTCTCCTAGCACGAGAACGGTCGGGGGTGTTTGCGTGGCTACCGGTTCAGCGCTGTTGGACTCCGCGGCGCTTTCACTGGGGCTAAGGAGTCCAAGACAAATCAGGTAGGCATTGATCGCGACAGCCCGCACAGCCCCGCGCTTAAAATAGTTCCACGACAGGCGAGGGGCGCAGGGTAGAATACGCGCCGCTTTCTTGGAAAGCGCCCATAGCAGCTCTCGCAAGCCACGACGCCTAATCTGCGGCCAAAGCCTCAAGGACGATCCGTGTTCGGTCTGGCCGCGTAGAGCCTCAGGTAACAACATATTTTTGACTTTAGCGTATGACTAGGGCGAAGACAGAGTGATCAGCGTAAGCAACTTAGCCAAGCGTGTTCCCATCGCGGATGGAGAACTCACGATCTTGAAAGGGATTAATCTTGAAATCAAGTCGTCCGAGACAGTCGCAATCGTCGGCGCTTCCGGATCGGGAAAATCGACCCTCCTCGGGTTGCTTGCTGGTCTCGATAACGCTAGCGAGGGTGCGGTAGAGATCGATGGAACCAATTTGCAGGCCTTGGATGAGGATGGCCGCGCTGCGTTGCGCGCAGAAAAAGTTGGATTTATTTTTCAGTCTTTCCAGCTATTGCCAGCTTTGACCGCGTTAGAAAACGTGATGCTTCCCCTCGAATTGAAAAACATCAGTGATGCGGGTAGCCGTGCCGAAGAGTTTCTTTCTCGGGTCGGACTGGAACAGCGTTTGACCCACTACCCTCGGCAACTCTCGGGAGGAGAGCAGCAACGAGTGGCTATCGCGCGGGCGTTTGCCGGGCAACCTTCCATTCTCTTCGCCGATGAGCCCACCGGCAATCTGGATAGCAAAACCGGCGAACGCATCGCCGATCTGCTGTTTGAACTAAATCGGGAGCAGGGAACGACACTAGTACTGGTGACGCATGATGGTGCTTTGGCACAGCGATGCCAGAGGCGTTTTGAGATGGAAGCTGGATTGCTCGAGGAACATAACAGCACAGCTCACGCGGTCGCGCAGATAGGATAGATAGAGGAGCTTCGCAGTGGGTTTGTTACTCCGCATGTTACTGCGCGATTGGCGCGGTGGTGAACTGAGCATTCTCCTCCTTGCGCTAGTGCTGGCGGTAACGATGGTTTCCGGTATCAGCGGCTTTGCCAATGCGCTGAAAGATGCCCTGCGACAAGAAAGCCATAGCTTTTTGGCGGCCGATTTAGCGATTCGAGATGCCAGACCTCTTCCGTCCGAGTGGACCGAGCTCGCGCAAGAGCGTGGTCTGAATACAGCGGAAATTTTGACGTTTTCTTCAATGACCTTCAGCAGTGACGGGGCGATGGTTTTGTCGTCCGTCAAGGCGGTTAGCGATGCGTACCCGCTGCGCGGTTTTCTTCGTTTGAGTAACTCACCATTTGGCGAACTGCGTGAGGCCGTGGGCGCGCCGGAACGCGGCACAGTATGGCTGGAGCCACGTCTGTTTGCTCTCCTCGCGGTGGAGGTGGGTGATCTCGTCGAAATCGGGCAAGCTAGTTTTACGGTGGCAGGTGCCGTTCGCAGTGAACCGGATCGCGCCGGTGGTTTTCTTGGGGTTGGCCCACGGGTCATGTTAAACGCGGACGACATCCCAGCAACGGGGGTAGTGCAGCCGGGCAGTCGCGTCAGTTACCGGCAGCTTTACGCTGGTGACTCAGCACTGGTGGCGGAGTTTGCCGACGAGCTAAACACCTTGTTATTGCCAGGGCAGGAGCTGCAAAGCGTAGAGACCTCGCAGCCGTCTGTGGCGCAAGCGCTGGAACGGGCTGAGCGATTCCTGCTCCTAGCAGGGAGTTTGGCAGTAGTACTGGCAAGTATCGCCGTTGCGCTCGCATCGCGACGCTACGCACAACGTCATCAAAAACACGTTGCTTTGCTAAAGAGCTTGGGTTCGAGTTCGAGCCGTGTTCGTACTCTCTACGCGGGAAGCCTTGCGCTGACCTGGGCAGCGGGTTTGCTTTTGGGGTGGCTCGCCGCGTGGGGCTTGCAGAGCCTTGCGCTCGAGGCCTTTGCGGAGCAGCTCACGGTAAAACCGTCGATACTGGCCCCCAGGCCCTATCTGGTAGGCGCTGTAACCGCGCTGGTATGTGTGACCTGCTTTGCATGGCCTTCCCTGAGTCGCCTTGCCACGGTGAGTCCGCTGCGGGTTTTGCGTGCCGATCTTCCCGTTCATGCAGGCCGGGAAGGCCGTGATTACCTTATCGCGGTCGCGGCAATAGGCTTGCTAATGTTCTGGTACAGCGCGGACTTCGAACTTACCTCAGTGGTGCTGGCGGGTCTATTGAGCATTGCGTTGGTGGGCGGTGTTGTCGCCTACCTGCTGCTTCGGGGCGGGCGGGAAGCGGGCACGCAAGCGGGAAGTATTTGGCGTCTGGCGCTGGCATCCTTATTAAGGCATGGAGTAGGGAACGCGCTTCAGCTTGTCGTATTCGCGGTGGCAATCATGCTTCTGCTTTTATTGGCACTGCTGCGAACTTCCTTACTAGATGGGTGGCAGGAGCAACTTCCTGACGATGCGCCGAACCACTTCATACTCAATCTCGCACCGGATGAAGTTGAGGATGTTGCCGCGTTGCTGGATGAGGCGAGTATTCGTCGAGAAAGTCTGTACCCAATGCTCCGGGGTAGAGTGGTAGCCGTCAACGATGAGCCACTTCCCTTTGAGGCAGAGCAAGACGGGCCGCGTCAGCGAGAAGCGAATTTTACCTGGTCCAATGAGCTACCGCCTGGTAATGAGCTGGTGGAAGGGCGCTGGTGGGGTCCTGCGGAGACCGACTTTGTATCTATAGAGGCGGAGTTCGCCGAGAACATGGGGGTAAAAGTAGGCGATCAGCTCCAGCTACGAATCGGTGCAGCGCAATTAGAAGCCGAGGTCCTCAGCCTTCGCGAACTGGACTGGGAGTCCTTTAAGCCAAACTTCTTCATGGTGTTCCCCGAAGACTTTCTCAGCGACTATCCGACGACCTACATGACGAGTTTTTATCTGCCGCCGGACCAGAAGCCTTTGCTGAATAGCCTACTCAAGCAGCACCCTACGGCTACGGTGATTGAAGTGGACGCGATCATGGAGCAACTACGAAGCACTTTGAGCCAGGTGTCGAACGCAATTGAACTCGTACTTTTGTTGGTGCTGGGCGCAGGCGCCCTAGTACTGGTAGCAGGAGTTCAGTCGACCACAGACATCCGTATGCGTGAGAGTGCCCTCTTGCGCGCGTTGGGCGCACGACGAAATCACTTGCTCGGAAGTGTTGCTATCGAATTTGCTGCGTTGGGGGCAATGGCAGGTTTGCTCGCCGTGGTGGCAGGAGAGTCAGCGTTTTGGGCGCTGCAGAGTTTCGCGTTCGAACTGGAATATCAGCCGACTCCCGCTCTTTGGCCTCTTGTTTTGCTGACCGCAGTAGGGTTGATTACGGCCCTCGGTCTATGGAGTTGCAGGAGGGTGGTATCGGTAGAGCCGATACGCGTGCTTCGAGAACTGTAATACGCTACTGGACGCCGATCGGGCGGACACCTCGGATAAATATCTCTAGCGATAAATCGATTTGGCGCAGTAGATCAATGTGACGCCTAAACAGTTCTGGTGCATCAATGGTGAGTGTCGCTAAGCCGTGGATGCCCCCCCATGCGCTGTTGGACAGGTTGATCAGATCACCGTCTTGGATAACACCTTGTTCTACCCCAGCGTGCATGATGCTCTGCACAAGTAAAAGAGTCTCGCGACTCACCTCGCGAAGTTCAGGGTAGGTCTCGCTAGGCTGCACTAAGGGACCGAACATGAGCTTAAACAGCTGCTTTTGCTGTGCTGCGAAATCCACATACGCTCTAGCAACCGCATGCAGCTGTGCGGTGGCGTCGGGCCCTGCGCCTCGCCGAGCCGCCTCCAGCGATGTCAGAAGAGTTTGATAACCCCTGGTTGCGATAGCAGCGAACAGGGCTTCTTTGCCATTAAAGTGTCGGTATGGAGCTGTTTGAGATACTCCCAGGGAGCGAGCGATGGCGCGCAGACTAAGCTGCTCTGCCGGCATGGTATCGAGGGCTGCGATTGCTTGCTCGAGCAACGCTTCCCGCAGATTGCCATGATGATAGGCGCGCTCACTAAGCGCTTTGTTCATCCGCTAGAGCTCGTTTCAGTGTTGAGGTGAAAGCAAAACTAAAGGTGCGTCGGGAAGACCTACAACACGTCATGTATTTACCCAAACCCAATCAAAATTGTCTCGGATCTATTCTGGTGCCGTCTCCGAGCTTTCTCAGGGTATTTTGAGCACCAGTTCAGTCCCATCCCAGTATTATCCTAGAAGATGCGCCACTGCATCGCGTTCTTCCCTGAGTTCCTTCTCCGTGGCGAGCATTCGCTCCTTGCTGAACTCATTTACCGCAAGATCAGTAACGATTGTCCACTGTCCCGCTTCACAGCGACAGGGGAAGGAGTAGATAAGTCCTTCTTCGATGCCATAGGATCCATCAGAGTAGACTCCCATGGAGACCCACTCATCATCACTGGTGCCGAGGGCCCAGTCTCGCATGTGGTCGATTGCCGCATTCGCCGCCGATGCGGCAGAAGAAGCGCCTCGTGCCTTAATGATCGCCGCGCCGCGCTGCTGCACTGTCGGGATGTACTCATCCGTATACCACGCTTCCTCGACTGAATCCCGGGCATTTTTTCCCGCGACGCTGCAGTTGTGAAGGTCCGGATATTGGGTGGCTGAGTGATTACCCCACACGGTCATGTGGGACACGTCGGTCACCGTGGCGTCTAGTTTTTGCGCGATTTGTGTCATCGCGCGGTTATGATCCAAGCGCATCATTGCGGTGAAGTTTCTCGGATCGATTTCTGGGGCATTTCGTTGCGTGATTAACGCATTTGTATTTGCCGGATTGCCCACCACAAGTACTTTCACATCGCGACTGGCGTGATCGTTAATCGCCTTCCCCTGCACGGAGAAAATAGCCGCATTGGCCTCCAATAAGTCTTTCCGTTCCATGCCAGGCCCGCGCGGACGAGCACCTACAAGCAACGCATAATCCGTTCCCGCGAAGGCGACATTCGGGTCGTCGGTGCATTCGATCGCAGACAGCAGCGGAAAGGCGCAGTCGTCCAGTTCCATCTTGACGCCTTCTAAGGCATCAAGGGCAGGTGTGATATCGAGCAGTTTTAGTACAACTGGCTGGTCTTCACCGAGCATGGCGCCCGATGCGATTCGGAACAATAAAGCATAGCCGATCTGACCGGCCGCGCCGGTTACCGTGACGCGAACTGGATCTTTCATGTAGTCCCCCAATGATGGTTATACAGCGGCGTAGACCGCCGGAAGCGCGCGCATTGTCTGCTTTTATGGGGCCTAATGACAAGTTCAGCGGGTGCGCGAGTTTTCGGCGGCGCTGGCGAGTGGCAAGCGCAGTGGTCCGTTGAAGCCACCGATGGCGCCGCGTACCATCGGCAGCAATTGAGACCACTTTCCCATACGCGAAGCAATCATGAGCGCCGATAGCCGTCGTCAACGACTTGAATTTAACAAGCTCCAGAAGCGTCTGCGTCGCCTGACTGGCAAGGCGATCGCGGATTATAAGATGATTGGAGGCGGCGACCGGGTGATGGTGTGCCTCTCCGGTGGCAAAGACTCCTATGCAATGTTGGACATCTTGCTGTCGTTGCAGCGCAGCGCCCCGGTTCGGTTTGAGTTGGTCGCGGTGCACCTTGACCAGAAACAGCCCGGTTATCCCCCAGAGGTTTTACCAACGTACCTCGATTCCTTGCGGATCGAATACCACATTGTCGAGAAAGACACTTACAGTATTGTTAAGTCGATCATTCCAGAAGGTAAAACGACTTGCGGTCTTTGCTCTCGGCTTCGTCGTGGCACCCTGTACGGTTTCGCCGAGTCGATTGGTGCGAACAAAATTGCGCTGGGTCATCATCGAGATGACATCGTAGAGACGCTGTTCTTGAATATGTTTTTCGGCGGCAAGCTGAGCGCGATGCCGCCGAAGTTGCTCGCGGATGATGGTCACAATGTCCTGATCAGGCCCCTGGCGTATTGCAAGGAGTCGGATTTGGCTGCCTACGCGCAGGCCCGGAAATTTCCGATTATCCCGTGCAACCTCTGCGGTTCCCAGGAGAACCTTCAGCGCTCTGCGATCAAGACGATGCTGCGCCAGTGGGAACGCCAGTACCCGGGGCGAACGGAGACAATATTCCGAGCTATCAGCAATGTCGCACCTTCGCAACTTGCTGACCGAGAGCTCTTTGATTTCCTTGAGCTTGATCAGAAAGCATCACAATACGTTAGGGAGACTTCGTCTAAATCCGCTGACGGGGTGCCTGCCATTGAAGCGTTCCCAGAGGCCGATGCTCTCATTCGGATGGTCAACCTTTAGCCGATGGCGGAACCTTTGCTAGAAGCGGTGGATTTGAACGTAGAGCGGGGCGGTCGGCAGTTGATCCAGGATTTCGCGTTGCGTCTTAGCCCGGGCCAACTCGTGCAAATCCGTGGCTCCAACGGGGCTGGGAAAACGACCTTGTTGCGCGTGTTAAGCGGCTTGTCCCGCTTCGCTTATACCGGTTCGCTGCAGCGGACGCAGCCTCTTTTATTCATCGGTCATCAGAGTGCGGTTAAGACGCTGCTTACACCGCGAGAAAACCTTCTCTTTCACGTTACCGGAGAGGACTTTGGCGAAGAGCGTGAAATCGACCAAGCGCTTGCGATAGTCGGTCTGTATGGGTTCGAAGACGTGCCTGTATCCCAGCTCTCGGCGGGGCAGCAGCGGCGCGTTAACCTGGCGCGACTGTTTCTGACCGACCGGATGCTTTGGCTTCTGGACGAACCATTCACGGCCCTTGACCAAGCGGGTGTCTCACTTTTGGAGGACCGTTTTGGGCAACACCTGTCGCAAGGAGGCGCTATATTAATGACCTCCCATCAGCCTCTGCGGACACTGAGGCCTCATTCAGAGGTCGACCTGAGCGAGCTATGAACAGGACTGGCTACCTGTGCAGGTGAATTCCGGCCAGCAAGCTAAGGGCATGTCGCTACCGTCTTTACTACTGCTTATTCTGCGACGACAGCTAATGTTGTACGCCCGCAAACCCATTGAAGTGGTCCAGCCTTTGCTGTTCTTTTCCCTGGTGCTTTTGATGTTTCCTCTCGGCATCGGCCCCAGTGCGGAGCGCTTGGCTCCTTTCGCGGCGGGCGCATTATGGATAGTCGCATTACTGGCGAATTTGCTTGCGGTAGAAGGGATATTTCGCAGCGATTTCGAGGACGGCAGTCTTGATCAGCTTCTTCTCTCCCCGCACCCGTTGTATTTCCTGTTGATGCCCTATCTGTTCGTGCACTGGCTTACTACCGGAGGTCTCCTGGCTTTCTGTTCCCCGTTTTTCGCCTACGGTTTATCGCTGGACACGACCGGCATACCGGTTTTGATGGCGTCGCTTTTATTAGGGGCAGGAGTTATGACCATCGTCGGCGCTTTGGGTGCGGCGCTTACAGTCGGTTTGAATCGCGGCGGTATGTTGATCACCTTGCTGATAATGCCCCTGTATGTCCCAATCCTAATTTTTGGCGTAGCTGGAGTGAACGCCGCTATAGTCGGTCAGAGTGCTCTCCCTTTCCTCTCCTTGCTTGGGGGGCTGTTTTTTGCTGCCCTGGCGCTAGGTCCGCTGGCTATCGGGGCGGCATTGCGTATTGGTGCTGATAACTGAAGGAAGTGAACTCTTTTTGTACTCCAAAATCAGCACATCAACGTATTAGAAAGATGACTTAAGTGCGACGGGCGCTTTGTTGGCGCTTTCTACGACGAGTATAATCACACGTACTATGTGGTTTTTTTTTCATAAGCTTGGTTCGCCGCCCTGGCTGTTTCGAATTTCTGGTTCGCTGCTGCGATGGCTTGCTCCGCTTGCGATTATTGCACTTTTGATAGGAATGTCGTGGGGGCTACTGTTTACTAGCCCGGATTTTCGGCAGGGCAACAGCTATCGAATTATGTTCATCCATGTACCCACCGCCGTGGTTGCGCTGGCTGGGTATTACGTGATGGCAATCGCCGGAGCGGTAAGTCTCATATGGCGGATCAAAATGGCAGAAGTGGCGATGCTAGCGGCCGCTCCCGTAGGTGCTGCGCTCACGTTCCTGGCTCTCGTAACGGGGTCTATTTGGGGTCGCCCTACCTGGGGTACTTGGTGGGTTTGGGATGCGCGTATAACCTCCATGCTAATACTGCTGTTTCTCTATGTTGGCGTGATCGCGCTTTATGAGGCCTACGACAACAAGGCTTCCGGGGCGCGAGCCTGCGCGGTTTTGGCATTAGTGGGAACGGTTAACATCCCCATCATCTACAAGTCTGTCGATTGGTGGTACAGCCTTCATCAACCCGCCTCGATCAAGTTCTTCGGTGATACTTCGATCCACTCGAGCATGTTGTACCCACTGTTTTTGTGTATCGCTGCTTTTTATGCGCTCTACACCTGTGCACTGCTAGCCAATATGCGGGTAGAGATCATTGCTCGAGAGCGCCGCACGAAATGGGTAAAACGTCTAGTCGGCGAGGCTGTTTGATGTACTTCGATAGCTTAAGTTCGGCGCTGACGATGGGTGGGCACGGCTC
>JBCBZV010000181.1:0-6437 GCA_039815155.1 Pseudomonadota bacterium | reverse complement strand
GCATGGTGGGCGGCGCGGCCGCGATCGGCCTTGCACAACGCGGCCTGCAAACGTTGGTCCTAGAGTCGCGACTCCCCAAACCGTTCACACCGGATCAGCCGCCGGACTTGAGGGTATCGGCGCTTAATTTAGGCTCTTTTGACCTACTCCGGGACCTGGGCGTATGGGAAAGACTTGAAGCCATGCGCCTAAACCCATACCGCCGAATGGCCGTCTGGGAGGAAAACGGTCGGTGCGAGTTTGACTCTCAAGAACTTGCGATGGAAGAACTCGGCTACTTTGTAGAAAACCGTTTGCTGCAGCTCGCCCTGTTGGATGAAGCCGTAACCTATCCCAACCTAGAGTTACTCAGCGACGTAACCATTGATGATGCAAGCTTCGGACGCCACGCTCGCGTTCAACTGAACGACGGCAGAGCGTTCACCTGCCAATGGCTTGTTGCCGCCGACGGAGCAAACTCCCAGATGCGTTCGCTCGCGGACATCAGGACACGCGGTTGGCCCTATCGGCAACAAGTACTCGCGATGTGCGTGAAAACTGCAGGAAAGGATCAGGACATTACCTGGCAGCAGTTTACTCCCACCGGGCCGATGGCTTTCCTGCCGATGTATGACAACCACGCAGAACTTATCTGGTACAACAGTGAGCAGCGTATCGCTGAGCTCAAGGCCCTAGACAACCACGCGTTAGCGGCGGAGGTGCGGGCAGCGTTTCCCGTAGAGCTAGACGAGTTTGAAATCCTTTCTCGCGCAAGCTTCCCTATCCAGCGACAGCACGCAGCGCACTATTGGCGAGAGAATCTCCTACTGGTCGGAGACGCAGCACATACCATCAACCCCTTGGCAGGCCAGGGGGTGAATCTTGGACTGAAAGACGTTGAGGCGCTCCTCGAGCTAATTGATGAACGCGGGCGTCCGTCGAGCCGTGCTGAACTGCGCGAGCTATTTCAAGGCTATGAACGAAAACGACGACTCGACAACTTCGCCATGATGTCGGCGATGGACGCGTTTTACCTAGGCTTTTCAAACGATGTCACACCCTTACGGACCCTACGAAACGCTGGGCTTGCTATCGCAAATCGCTTACCCATCGCCAAACGGCAGGTTTTACGTTATGCGGCGGGCCTTGCCTAGAGGCGATGAAATTTTCGGCGGAGTTTTAGCTTTACTTCCAAGCACCCAAAATGGCACCCATCACGGTCATGGTGATGACCCAGTACACCCCATTCACCCAGATATAGGTCCAGGACCGCAGCTCAAACAACGCTGTGGTACCGAACGCGAAAAACAACCAACCAAAGCCAGTGAGGAACCCATAGAAGGCACCCTTCTGAGCATTTACATCGGGCGTAGCTAGAAACATGGCCAGGCAATAGCTCATGATCAGTAGAAAGACAAAAGCGGTAACAAAGATCCTAGGCTTATTGCTGTCGGCAATCTGCTCCTCAGTGATGCCCGCTGCTTGCATCCATTTACTACCGACGATTGCAGGCGAGTACCAAAGGGCTCCAATAACAAACCCAGAAAAAGATGCCGCCAAAATAGCCAGGTAATTTACGTTCACTGATTCCACAACTTCCCCCCGGATTGCTACCAAAGTCCGCATTGAGATGCGTCGACTCGCTATCGCGCGTACGATACCAAAAGAGCCGCTATCGCCACAGCGGTGTTCGCCATGCGAGAAATAGGTTTAGTCAGAGCGTAGCGAAATACGCTGTTTTTTTGAGGAGTAGCGAATTGCCGAGTCCAGTAAGAGGTGCCTCTCCCTCGGTACTCAAGAGTGAATACGCAAAGAGGAAGCTATGGCCCCAGCTAACGCGCACACTTGTTTTTTTGTCCCTCATTAACGCCTGTGTCGAAGCCGCCGATCTCTCCTCGAGCCTGCGGGCCAAGGTCGAACGACTCGCGAACAACATTGCAGCGACCCAGCAGCAAGTAAACACAGAGGGTGCATCGATACTGGGTAACGAAATGCGGGCCCGCCAACTTGCCGACCGGATTAAGAGCTACGGTGCTTCGCTGGCGAAGATGCCGTCCGATGATGACTCTGTTCTGCTGCAGGCATTGGCGGCTCACGCGCAGCTAGTCGAAAGCTACAATGAGCTCCTTAGCAGTGGCGCAGCCAACGCGAAGCAGAGTTCGACTCGTTCTCAGACATCGGCGAAGGTAAATTCACCGTCCGGCAACTCAGAATCCAACGCGAACAGCAATCCAGGCAAGCAACTGGTGTCCGGCCAACGGGTGAGGGTCAATAAACTGACACGAGACCTACACGCCTTGGTAGCAGACTTAAGCGTCGAAGGGCCTTCATCTTTCCAAGATCCGCGCATCGTGGAGCGTTATCGTTTGGCGCTCGATAAGTATGGGGATCAGCTAAAGCGCTACGCCGAGTACGGGGCTGACGCCGACGTGCAGCTCAGTGTCCAGGCTTATCAGCAAACGCAAGGGAAACTAAACGAGGAGTTCCAGCGTGCTCAGGCTCAGCTGGCGGAACTCGGCGATGTACAGACGCTACTTAGTGGACTGCGTTCGTCACTCCAACAAAGCGTAGTGCCATCGGTCATTTACCCACCCGTGACGGCGAAGGAAGCGTCTCAATGGGTTGGCGCGCGCTTGGATACCAAGCAGCGCGCTCAAGCGGTCCTCCAAGAATTAGAACGTATCACCCCGCTAGCCTATTTGGAGATCAACAATCCGGGCACACTTGAACAAGGAGCACCCTTTGATCAAGGGGATGTAAGAACCTTATCGCTAGTTGCTCAAGACAACTTCACAAAGGCCGATCGCGCTTATCAAACAACCATTGATCAGCTTCGCTTCCAGATGAAAGACCAGCAGGCCAGCCGCATCGGCTACTACGAGCGCATACTGTTAAAAGTCGAAAAAAACCGGAGTGCATTCTTAGCCGAAGGCGCGGAGCAAGAGATCTACACGGACCTCGATGAGATGCGACAGGTACCGGAATCACTAGCGGCTATTCAGTTAGCCAGCGGTGAACCAATCTCCTTGGAAGTCCGTGCCCGCATAGAAAAACTCGAATCGTTCCGTTCGATGTACGCCGAAACTCGTCGACAGCTCCTCGGCGAGTACAAACTGCCGGCTGCGGCGAGTAATGACCCTCAGCGACTCACGATCGCCGAGCAAGTCTTGGCGAATCCGCGCTACGAATTCGGAAGGCACGGACCCATCGTGCTTACTACAAAGACTATCGATACACGCAGCAAAGAAGTCAGCCGAGATACGATCAAGGATGTGGATTTAAGCCTGTCGGGAGACATCAGTTGGTCCGGCACGCGAGAAACCTGGCGCTACGACTGGGATGAATTTAAATTTGCGACGCCTCTTCAAAACGACAAGGGCGAGTGGTACGTGTGGTGGATAACAGCCAAGTACTTTCGCAGCGGAGCCGGTACCACACCATTGAACCGCTGGGTCTCCGGTGGTGCTACCCAGGGCGACCTCATCTTGGAAAAGAATTTTCGCTAAGGCTGCCTATCGATTAAGTCGTTGGGCGGCAAGCATAGAAAGGCGGTGAATACAGCTGTGGTAGGATTACGTCCACACCTTGGGGGCGTTTTGGATTCGACGACGGTAACGAAACCTGCGGTGCATGCCGTGATGACAGCCAATCACGTAAATCCAAAGCTGTAACTTAATAGTTGCCAATGACGACAACTACGAGGTAGCTCTGGCCGCGTAAGCGGTCTGACGACCTCATCTAGTGGCTTCGGCCCTAGCGGTCTTTAGCAAGGTTCCAGCCCCGCGCTACTGACTGTCATATAGAACTGGATCGCGGAGCCGCATGCCTCGGGCAGCGCCGCTAAACTTTTACGAGGCTCGCCGATTGCGTCCTGACCGTTGGGCTGTAGTTGGTTAAAGCAATAGACGGAAACTAAGCATGTAGAGCCAATGGCAGAGTGCTGGCGGACGCGGGTTCAACTCCCGCCGCCTCCACCAATCGTAAAGGGGTGGCCCGAATGGGTCGCCCCTTTTTGCGTTTGATGGAGCAGGTGGAAAGCTGAAGTCGCCTCCTAAGGGCCCGGGTAGCTGCAGCGAAGTACAGGTGTGCTAGGCAAGTCGCAGACCTTCGAAGCTCAAACTCCGTGCCACTGCACACAGTCCAAACCCACCCGCTTTCAACCGAAGCAAGAGTAGAATGGCTCGCAAACGTCTTCTGCTCCGTTTCGCGTCACAAGAAAATACTCAGAATGCCCAAAAACACCGAAATCGTAAGGAGCGAATAGTCCGTGGCGCTAAAATCCTGTACTGCTTGATCCAGCTCAGCAGTTTTACTTGCCAGCATTAAGCCGTCGTTTTTATAAAGCAAAATAAGAAAGAGAAACGCAGCTTGGGCAAAAACAAATTGTGCAAAGTTCCGTTCGATGTATGCATGCAACGTTAGTGCGCAAGCAGAGAGCATCAGGACCAACACAAGCATTCTTCTAAAAAGCATACCGAGAAACAGAATTTATTGTCGAGTTAGTATTGGTATTCGCACAACCGGCTAACTTGCACGGTTGCGCTACGCAGCTTAGCCAAGTCCGCGCTAGCACTTTGGGACTTACCTAACCGACTAATCACCGGACCTTTGCCGCAACGGTGCGGCAGCCGCCGAAGCAAGAGGATAAACAGCTACTCTCCACGTAGCGCCATCGAAATCACACTTCCAAGCCCCCATCCTAAACCCGCTGAAAACCCAAGTGCTCCGCCAATTATCCCGTATCGTGTAGCGCCTATCGACGAGCCAGTCCATACGGCGCCGCCAACCGTTCCGAGAGCCAGTCCCCAATTGAAACCATCCATCACACTAAATCCGCCGGATACTTTCTCGACTTCAGAGAGCGTGAGCTCATCTAGTGGACACGACCGGTAGTTAACTTCTCCAATAGAAGTACATCTCCAATCGTTTTTATCTTTCACAGAAACGGAATTCATAAGTATCTCCATCTAATTCTTTAGGTGGAACCTGCTGACACCCTGACTGGGAACTATGCGAGAGACAACATCAAAAACGGTGAGGGCATGCGCGTACTGATTATTCATCCGTCTGCCACTCCGATGGCGGGATGATTCACTACCCCGAAACGCACTTTTTGACTTGAACGGTCGGCGACTAGCGCTGATTGATTTAGTGTGACGAACCTACCTCAACTCTCCGCTATTGGAAGCGACGGCCTGTTAAGAGTACTTCTACCGTCATCGCGAGTTTGAACCCCCTGCCGTCCAGTACGGAAACAGCGGCCAGACATTACCGAACACCGCTCGCCACTGCCGGTAGTAGTAGTTTTCCGAATAATATTTCTTTCAATCTGAACCTTTTCCATACCTCGCACCCTCTTACTTACCGAGACCGGCCAACAGTGGGTTGGCGGCTCCTTTATTCGGAAAAAATTTGGCCTGAAAGACCGGCCCGAAAGGGAATAGTTATGGAATTCAGAAAGACAAAATTATCAATCGCGCTGGCAACGGCCATGATGGCGCACTATGCAGGTGCACAAAGTAGCGGTGAAGGCGCACAGTCTCTTCCTTCCGTGATCGTCAGCGTTACTAACTCGGCCCCCTCGCGCGGTGCGGCTCAGACCCCATTCTGGGTAGGAATCCACGATGGTTCTTTTGATATTTACGATCGCAATGTACCTCTCGGAGCGGAGGGCCTCGTTCCTTCCCCAGCGGTCGAGAGGCTTGCTGAGGACGGCGCGACCGGCCCGATAACGGAGGCCTTCGACGCGCTGGTACCTGGCGCCCCGCAGGCGACTATGTTTGGTCCCGCAGGTCCTCTGGCACCTGGTGATAGTTCGGTGGTCACCCTTCAGGTTGAACCTTCTGTTGATCGCTATTTCAGCTATGCGTCCATGCTAATACCCACCAACGATGCATTTATCGCTAATGGAAGTCCGTTTGCTCATCAACTTTTTACTGAGGACGGCAGTTTTGTCGGCAGTTCATTCGTTGTCGCTGGCAGCGAGGTGCTCGATGCGGGCACTGAGGTAAACGACGAAATCGCTGCAAACACAGCGTTTCTTGGTCAGGCAGCTCCAGACACCGGAGTTACGGAGAATATGGGCGTAATCCTTCACGAGGGTTTCCTGAGCGGCTTAGCCTTTCCAGACGGTGTACTAAACCACCCCATATTCGGTTCAGCTGATTTCCTTGCTCCTAGCTACCGTGCGGCTGAGTTCTCCTTTCGCTTCATCGACCTTGGGCGAGATACGTTTTTCTCCTCGCGTCTGACCCCTGAACAAGAAGTAAGCGCTAACCTAGTGGAAAGCAATGGTGGTGGTCTATCGACGCTCACGTCTTTCAACGCCGAAGAGCTGGAAGTGTTCATTGCGTTCGGACGCCTCACCGGACCGGTCATCATGGCACACCTGCATCTGGGCCCTGCGGGCAGTAACGGTCCGGTCGTGGCCAACCTGACCGATGCCATTAACGGAGAAG
>JBCBZV010000075.1:0-20616 GCA_039815155.1 Pseudomonadota bacterium | reverse complement strand
TTTGTAGGCGGTACCGACAATCGGGGGAACTTGTCGCGAGACCAGCCGACCAGCCCACGATCGCTGATCGCTGAGACTCGTTGCATCGCACGCCAACTCAGGGTGAGGACGTAAAAAGACGTGTGTGTTGGTGGGTGCGAGTGCCAGCCGTATTCTGCTTCACGTCTGGCGCAGGAAGCTTGTGAGCCAGAGAAGCACGGAGGAAGGCAAGCCTTTCCTGCTTGCTGCACGGCGTCTGAAGCTGTCCGTATGCGTTTTGCTTCAGGATGCAGTGTGCGCGTAACGTGAACCCCCGACGGGGAGGAGTAACGCGCAGCCTCTTTGTAGGGAAAGGAAATAGGTTCTGCTCGTTCGCCCTCCGGCAGATGGATTCCTGTTGCTGGTTGAAGCTGGAGTCTGCAGCCGTGCCAGCCCGTTTGCTGGTTCGGATTTCACCTCAAGGAAAAAGATGAACAACGGACGCGCGGGTCCGGGGTTCACACGGCCTGTGTTCGGTGTTCACCTTCTGCTGCTTCGGATAGGGCAGCGTGCGTGTGTGTGTGTGTACAAGAAGGACTCCGCAGTTCTCTCCTGGCGTAGGCTCCTGCCTCCTCGTACTGGTTTCGCAACTTCCTGGGACTTCTCAATCCCCCTGGCAACATCGTTTGCCGGCGTTTCCTATGTCTGCGTCTGCTCCTGTTTTTACACGCGCTACTCGTACGTTTCCGGGGATGCCCCTTCGAAAATGTGAAAGAAGTTCAGTTACGACGTACTGCTGCTGTGTACGTCTGTCGTCTGGAGGAGTAACAGCTGCACTCCCGCTCGAACAACCTGGAGCTTCACCGCAGCTCTTCGTCCTGCATGATACACACTCCGTATAGTCGTATGGTAGCCAAATCTGGTAGTCTTTTCCCTTTGCACGACCTGTCCTCCATGTGCTCCTAAAAAACGTGGGTTCGACAGGCACAATGAACGCAAATTAATATCCTGTCAGTCTGGTTGTCGCCGCGTCTGAAACCCAACCGTAAAAAACCGTTCTACCCCACCCACCACCAGACTACAGACGACGAACCTCCCGCTTCTGTTATCCCTTCTCGTGGCGACCTCTTAGACTCGGAAAAGTGTACGGCAGTAGTTCCGGGGATTGAGGCAACAGCAGGAACAACAACCGTGTCGGCAAGCATCATGCATGATACATGAAGTCATGGAAGTACTGTTCAGGAGCACTGCTGCACCTTACCACAGCAGCTGTATCGCACTCGCACTTGAACTGACACACGCTTCGTGGTACAGCAGTTCCAGTTTGAGCCAGAAGGCTGTTTCACCGGCCAGCTCTTCGAGCCTTTGCTGCGTTGATTGCTGTGGTAGAGAGGGAGGGAGGGACATACTGTACTCCCGGGCCAAGTTTCGCGCGGTCGTCCACACGTCGTGTAAAAAACAGTCTCAGCATTCGAATACTCGTACTTACTGCTGTATTTCGAAGAACGAAGTACGGGTACTGTAGACGCATTCAAGGGGGGGGATTCAAGAGAGGGAAGAGACGGAAACAACAAAAAGGTGCACCACAAGCCAGTTGGGTTCAAGCGCCACCGCGTCATTTTCCAGCTGTTGGCCAAACTGCGTTTTATCGTACCCTCCGACAGCAGTCAACAGCAGTGTCACCAGTCCCGACCGGCCGCCCGTCTCTTATCTTTCCTTCCTGTTTCAGCATCTGGTCGCATACTTGGTATGATACTACGGTACGTTTACGTTTACGCCACGACGCAAACTCTCAGAATATTTTGTTTTTCCTTCATGCATGAGACCAAGGTCACCCGCCGTTCGAAGGTTGTCAATCGCAATCACGTTCACCGTTGCAGGAAGCAGGCGTTTGTTCATCGTGCGTCCTTCTTAGGTTCCACATAGGCGCATCGTACCCTTCTGCTTCATTCAGTGAGCTTGCACCTTGCTGATCCGGGAGTTCCAATGGTGGCGCATCTTCCCGACGGTTCCACGCAATCCTTTCCTCTCGCCTTCGACTCCGTTCGGACGCGCGTGGTATCTCTCTCACCTCGTAACAGTGGTCACTGTCGGCCTCCGTTCATCGAAAACCACCGGACCGGCAAAATGGTCATGGGGAAGAAGGCGGCGGCCGCAGCGGCGGCTGCAGCGGCGGCAGCCGCGGCGGAGGCGGCGGAGAATGCCTCCAAGCTACCTCCGTATGTGACACATGGCGTGTGCGTGACGCTGGTATACCTCGTGCTGTACTACCTCTTCTTGTACGCACAGGCAACGATGAAGCGCAAGCTTCGATCGTACTACGCGGGGCAGGGGAAGAAGGTGAGGTAAACACGCGCCAGTGAAGTACTTCGTACCGCGGTGCCTGTGTTCGTAGTTGGTGCGGCAGCTGGTGCGGACAACTTGCGCCGGCACGATGATGTCGTGGACCCTTTTTGTTTACCCTTCGAAACTACGCGCTGTTTCCCTAGCGGAGTCGGACACGACTGTCGCAGTGCCGGAGTCTGGCCCAAACGCCTGCGCAGTCGATTTATTGGTTCGTATCGTTTCGAAGGCCACAACATTTGGGAGAAGTACGTATTTTTTGGCGAGGCCGAGTTTCCGTGCACGAAAACGGTTGAAGACGGGTTGAAGACGGGCTGTCCCGTATTCCCGCGATCTTCTCCCGCTCTGCTGTTCGTGTGCAGCATGCTATGGTGCGAAGTAGGTGCTCTGAAGTGGAAGGTTAAGCGTCTCATCTTGCAAACATTTCCTCCTTGCTTACAGGCGATTACCGCTCCTCCAACACATTGACACTTGCGCAAGTACTTCAAAAGTTTTTCGGATGTGGGGTGTCACAGATCCGTCCTGTGGTGCGTCTCTGTGCGAACAGTCTTGCCGCCCGTGTAATGATCGTTGGGCATGTGTGGTTACCGTACGTCCCTCATGCTTCTCAAGGACGAAATGCACAAGCACGGTCGCACGAACCGAACCGCTGATTGGGGCCGCCCTTGCAGCGCATTCGTTCTAAACGTCGTTTCGTGTGTGTCTTTTGTTCGAGACGCTCGCTACGTTTGCACCTAGTACCGGACTGCTCTGCCACTGCTCTGCCTTTCGACATCCTAGAAGCTCTTCATTGACACAGCGGTGCACGACGTGTCCTGCTGGCCGTTGTCGCGTCGGTGTCGTTTCCAGTTCGATCGGTACTTCAGCCGAGATCGCAAGATGTTGGGATGGGACAGGACCGTAGGCAACATGCTCGAACAGATGGGTCCTTTTCTGGCGCTCTTTTGGTCGAACATGCTGCTTTCGCCTTACGGAGGTCTCTCTCACAAGTACGTGGCGGCGGCCGGATGGCTTTACGTGCTGCTGCGCTCTCTCTATCCGGTGAGCTTTTTTATCCGTTCAAACCTAGCTGGAAGGGAATTAAACATTATGAGAACTCTTACGCTTGCTCTGGCGCTACTGATCTTCCTTCCAGCGGATTCGTCTGCTCAGCGCTCTGACAGGCCCGGTTCTTCAGATTATCCGCTCGTGTCGCGCTTTGAAGGTGCAACTATCGATAAATATGAAGAGGTGCAGTTTGACCGCTATGAACTGCCTCTTGGCCCTGCTGCTGGAGCCAAGGATTTGGGGGATGTACTCACCCTCGAGGGCAAGATCACTAAGATCAATTACGCCTTTTGGGAAGAACCAAAGCCTTCTCTTTATCAGCTTTATAAAAGCTATGAAAAGGTCTTCAACGAGAAGGGTGTTGAGTTTCTATTTGCTTGTTTCGAAGAAGAATGCCGGCAAGAAGGCGCGGACCTGGTTAGGACCGCAGCCGATCTGAAGATGCTTTTAAATGGCTTTATGGCGTTCGGTGAGCATGCCTATATCGCAGCGCGAGCTAAGCAGGGTTCGCAGGAGATCTATATCGGCCTTTATCTGAAACAAGAACGCTCCAACCTCGCTTACGAGCTTCACTTTATTGAAGTGGAAGCCATGAGCGCAGACAAAATCAGCATGGCGGACATTTCTAAAGGAATGGAAGAAACAGGAAAGCAAGCGTTCTACGGGCTCTACTTCGAGACCGGAAGTGCAACGCTAAAGGACAGCTCACAGGACGAGCTCGCCTTACTGGCTGGGTATCTAAAAACCAATTCCGGTGCGAGTTACTTCATCGTTGGCCACACAGATAACGTCGGCCAGTATGCCGCCAATAAGTTTCTCGCAAAGGCTCGCGCAGCTTCCGTAGTCGACGCGCTAGACACTCGGTTTCAACTCGATACCAGCAATCTCACTGCGATCGGAATCGGACCTGTATCTCCGATCGCCAGCAATTCCACGGAAGCTGGTCGCGCGCAAAACCGACGGGTCGAACTCGTCCTTAAGTGAGATTCCTATGTACCTTCGACCCAACACTGTCCGATTTAAAATCCTAGGCAAGATTAAGGGGACCCGATCTATGAAAGTTAACAACTACTTGGGACTGGTCGCGCTATCTACCGTATTGGTCGGGTGCGACTTGTTTGCAGCGGCGCCTGCCCGCCTACCAGGTGGTGTGGCGTTTCAACTTTCACCGGCGATCAATTCGGAGGGCAACTGCCAACCGGAGCGTGTCGGCAAAGCGGATGTGGGCAGTACGGGCTTATTCGCTGTGAGAGGGGATGCGACCTACACGATGCCCGGCGGCGATACCAATATTCCTTTTCAAGCCGTCTTCCGCTATCCAGATGACAGCGGGTATGCGGAGGACAAAGCTATCACCTCGCTGAACTTTCCTGGCACCTGCTCTGAGCTTGCCGTCAAAATTCGAATCGACTATTGTGAATTTGACACAGCTAAGAGTAGAGAAGAACGCGCTTGTCCTGAAATAGAAATAGGCGGCTCCGATGATTTCTCCTCGGTAGAAATAGAACGGAAGGATCTACAAAGCGAGGAAAAGTAAAAAATCACTGAAGAGTCAGGGAAAAGCGAAGCTTTTTATGCTTCCTGGACCTTTCAAAGCAGCCACAAGATGGTAGACGGTTACCAATAGTTTCTGTCGTCTAGGCCTGCCCATTCCGCTTTGTTTGGGACCAAGCGATAAGCTCGCTACATGGCCGACAAGCAAGACGACCCAACCTTAAACCTCGTCACCCTGGCGTATGGCGTAGCTGTAGATCCGGAAAAGTTCGATGATCTTCTGTTCGCTTGGGACTCCTGGCTGGATCAGGCGGTCTTTTCACCGGCCGCGGACTTCGATCCGATCGCTTCTATCTTTGACAACGCGGTCGAGGTGTCTTCCAAGTTTACCGATCATAGCGATACCCCTCTCACGAGTTTTGAATTGGCGTCTGCGCCAGCCTTGCTGTTGGACGCGCAGAATTCAGTCGTCGCTGTGAACACGGTCGCGAAGAATTTTTTTAGCCAGGAAAATCTGCAAGTAGACGACGTTGTTCGAGCGGTATCCGCACCGGTTCCCGCTTTCGTCGAGACAGAGAGAGCTGTTTTTCGCATCGCGGATAAGACCTGCCGACGCAGTTTCCTTGCCGTTGAGGCTCCGCTGTCTGGCGACGTTGGTACAGCTTTCCCAGCTGCAAATAGGATGCTTGTGCTATCGCAAATCGACTGGAACGAGTCCTTTGAGCGCGAGTTAAAAAGACTGCTGAATCTAAGCAAAGCGGAACTGCGCGTCGCTCGAGGGCTGCTCGAGGGGCTCACCGCGCAGGAAATGGCCGATGAACTGGGTCGGAGTCTCGCGACTATCCGTACGCACATCAAGATTCTGCTGCAAAAGTCGGGAGCGAGACGCCAGTCGGAGCTCATCCAACTGCTCACTATCCTGCGTCAGACCTCAGATCTGAGCCGGGGGAATGCGCCAGAACAGGAAGCAAAAGCAGAGTTTGCTCGTTCGAACGTAACCAGCGAAGCCGGGTCGCTACAAGTTGTGCGCTATGGCTGCGGAAGACCTCTTTTATACTTCACTACCTCCTCAAGGCCCGATGAAACTGTTTCCGTTCGAGCGGCGCTCGAAAACGCGGGATTCGAAGTAATCGCACCGGTTCGACCTGGCTATGGAAACATCCCGCGCTTGGCCGTCGATGCCAATGAGGAGATGTTACAGGGCTGGCTCCAGGCCTTGGTTGATGAGTGCTCTGAACCCCCTCTGCTTGTTGGGCATCGAGAGGGTGGAATTGTTGCGATACAGGCGGCTTCTCGACTACTCGCGGCGGGCCGAGACTTAGCGGGCGTGGCACTGATATCCACCGGCGCTCCGGTGCAAAAGAAGTCCGTTTGGCGTCAATCGCCACCTTCCATCCGGCGATCTTTTGTTGCCGCGAATCACGCACCTGCGGCGCTGGCTCTGGGCTATCAAACCGCCGCTCGCCTGTTTCGCCGAGGTGAACGAGAACAAGAGAAGATAGTTCGGTACTTCTATCTGGATAGCCCTGTGGATCTAGACAAGCTGTCAGTACCCGAGTTCTTTGCGGTGACCCGCGATAACATCGAGTACAGCTTCAAAGACCCAACCCAAGTGGTCCGTGACATCGCCTTGTGGAGCTCGGAATGGGATCGGGAGCTCGCAATTGTCAGTGCAAGGCTGAATGTGCTCTTTGTTCATGGTACAGAACATACATTCTTTTCCTACGCTTCTGTTCTCGATTGCGCTCGACGCTATCCAAACGTACATGCCTGTCCCGTCCAGCAGGCAGGCCAGTTAGCGCTTTATGAATCTTCCGACACGGTCGCTGCGGCGCTAGCCGACACTTTTCTAGACCGGCAAAAGGCGGTTTAACGACCGAGCACGCTTTCATCAATTTTGATGATTGTTTGCTTCGTTCTACGGGGGGCATCCTTTGCCTCATAGTGTTCGCTGAGATCAACGCAGGCTCGTGGAAAACCTTGCCTTCATTCTTTTTTTTATCGTAGTCGCCGCCCTTGGTCGCTACTTGCTCTCAAAAGCGCGACAGAAAGGCGAGGAGTGGCACGCAGACCTGCAGGCGCTATGCATGCGCCGAGGCTGGTATCTGAGTGATGTTGATCCGGGCCGAGGACCTCGCTCAGGTACCGCTATTACTGCGCCCCCAGAAAATTGGCGGATGAGCTTTCATCGTATTTCGAGCGGTGCAACCGGAACCAGTTCGATGGACAGCGGTAGCCGCTGGACCGTGTGGCTAGATCCGAACCTCGCT
Organism: Pseudomonadota bacterium; assembly: GCA_039815155.1. Taxonomy (GTDB): domain Bacteria; phylum Pseudomonadota; class Gammaproteobacteria; order Pseudomonadales; family Halieaceae; genus Congregibacter. Next base: position 13,504 of record JBCBZV010000075.1, on the reverse strand, counting down.
CTGAGCCAGGGTGTGGCCGTACTAGGCCCTGCCATTCCCGACAAAACGCGCGAGAAAACCAGGCAGATGCTCGAAAACTCTCGCTTGTTAAGCCGAGTGATGCTGGATGCCTTTGTCAAAGGGTTGAACCGCAAGGAGTCTCTAGCGTTGCGCGTCGTCGATGGCCGCTTCGACTCAAGTCACGCCACGCTGCTGGCTACCCCCGGTAACGAACACGCCTTTGATCGACTGGTCGGATCCGACTGCCTGGACGCGCTCGCGCAATTCGAGGGGCGAATTGGCGATAGGCCGTCGCTCATTCGAGATAGCGCCGGTCTTCAATTCCGCGTCGAGCGAACCCTGAAAAAAGAAGAAGAGATCCTGAGTTTTGTGGAAGTAGGAAGGGCGGTCAGCAAGGAACTGAACAGCGGCTCTGTGGGGTAGGAGAGCACGAACTCAGACCGTGATGATGAGGCGTGCAAAATCGAACAATTCAATAGCAGCCGATGAAATCGCGCCCCCGGCTGAGCTGTTGAAAACGATGGTAGGAGAAAGAATTATGAATATACAAAAATCGAAACCCAGCCGTTTCTTGGTCCCTCTGATTGTCACCTTGTTCGCTTCTACCGGCAGCTTCTCCGTCCAAGCGGGTACTGCGACGATGGAATCCGCAGACGGAGAACGCATTGTCTGGGAGTATCAGAATGATGCGGTACGGATGAACACAGGCGATGGCAACGACTACGTATTGGTAAAGGACGGAGAGTTTTATCTTGTGAGCTTCGAAGATGATGAGCCCACGGTGATCGATGGTGGCTCGATGATGCGGAGCTTTGCCTCGTTGATGCCTGACGTGGCACCGGATGACTTTTCTGCGGAAGTGCTCGGCATCGAGAACAGTGGAAGAAAGGAGGATTTGGCGGGACTAGCTGGAGATGTTTACGAGGTGCGAATCCGCGACCAGCAAGGCCGGGAGTCGCTAGAAGAGCTTGTTCTCTCTGAAGCAAAAGAAGCACGAGAGTTTTCCGATGCGCTGTTACTCATGGCCGAAACTGTTTCTAACCTGGTTTCTCCGCAAACTACCGTAGCAGCAGATGCGCTTTCATCTCGTCTCGCCAATATGAAGATGGGCGTGCTTCGCTACGGCGAAGAAGTGGCTATTTCTTCAATCTCGTCTTCAAAGATATCGCAAGTGAGGTTCGACTTGCCGGCGGAGCCGATGGATTTAGGCGGCCTCGGTGGAATGCTGGGGGGAATGGCAACGATAGAAATCCCCGCTGAAGAGCTTGAGCATCCACCGGAGGACCGGTCAAGTGAAGCCAACGAATCGAATAAAGGTATGGCCGCATCAGTAATGGGGATCTTCGGGAAAAAAGTGGATCGTCAGGCCAACCGTGTATCTGGCTCCGTCGACAGCAAAGTGGATCAAGAAACCGACAAGGCAGTAGACAAAAAACTCAACAAGGTGCTGGGCAAACTCTTTGGAGGCTAAGCGCTCAGATTCGTTCTAGGCCGTGAAGATATGCGCGCGTGTAAGAAGTAGCATGAACCTCGCCTTCTGGCCAAGCAAGCGACGGCGCTCATTCGAGCGCCGCGTATACCAGTGCTTCTAGCTGACCGCGAAAGTTAAACGTGCTCGAGGGCAGCAACTGGGTCATAAAAACAACAAGCAGGTCCTCTGTTGGATCGACCCAAAACAAGGTGCTAGCTAAACCGCCCCAATAGTAGGTTCCTGGACTTGCCGGCGTGGCGCCGCGGACCGAGTCTTGTTTGCACGCGATGCCCAGGCCGAAGCCAACGCCTTCATTTGCCGTTTCGCTAAACCCACTCATAGAAATGCTGGCCAGATCTACACCCTCCGGCAGGTGATTTGCAGTCATAAGATCCAAGGTCTTGCGACCAATAATTTGCTGCTCCTTAAAGCGTCCTCGCTTCGCCAGCATCGTGCAAAAGTTGAGATAGTCACCGATTGTCGATACTAGACCGCCGCCGCCCGAATGGAACTGGCGTCCGATAAAGTCCGAAGACTGCGCATCGTCATAAAGCGTGAGTTCCTTCTTTGCGTTGCGCGTGTAGCTAGAGGCGAACCGTTCTAGCTGATCCTCGCGGGGGCAGAAGCCCGTGTCCTTCATCTCTAGGGGATCGAAAATCGTTTCCTTAAGATAGCTTGCGAAGGGCATCCCGCTGATGCGCTCAATGAGTACGCCGAGCACATCCGTAGCGACAGAATAGTTCCATCTCTCGCCGGGTGAGAAAGCCAAGGGCAGCTCAGCCAGCTGGTCGATGAAGGTCTGAAAGGAGTAGCCGTCGCGCGGGCGCGCCACACCGAGCTTACGGTAGGCATAGTCCAAGTTGTTTGCCTGCATGAAATCATAGGTAAGGCCGGAGGTGTGGCAGAGGAGATCGCGTACGGTGATTGGCCGGTCCGCATGGCGTGTTTCGAAGTTTGGCCAACTACCGCCGGTCCAGATCCGCAAATCGGCAAGTTCAGGTAAAAAACGCGCTATTGGATCGGTAAGCGTCACCATTCCTTTTTCCCAGAGGGTCATCAGCGCGACGGACGTGATGGGTTTTGTCATGGAGTAGATTCGAAAGAGCGTGTCCTCTGCTATCGGCTTTTGCCTTTCTACATCCGCCATGCCGCTACTATGCACGTAAGCCAAATGCCCTCCACGGACCACGGCCATAAGACTGCCCGGAATCTTGCGCGGACCTATGTATCTGCTTTCGAGGTGCTTACCCACGCGGGCGATGCGTGCTTCGTGCAAACCTGCACTTTTTGGATCGGGATTGGAAATATTCACTGCGTACCTAGGTTCTAGATGAGAAAAAGTTGTGCAGTCGCTTCTTCGATTGCCGCTGTAAGGGAGTGTATCCTGTTTGGCCTCTGTTCTTGAGGAGACCAGCGCGTCTTGACTGGAAAACAAACTGAACTGGACGTGCCGATAGAGCTTCGCCGCGGCAGGCACAGAGGCGATGAGAAAACCTCCGTTGCCTCTGCAGTCAAGATTCTTCGGTACCTGGCGGAGCACCTTGGGCTACGGGACTTCGGCGCAACCGATATGCTCGATATGGGCTGCGGTGTGAAATTCACGCAGGCATTTCTAAACGAAAAACTGCCGATAAGAAAATACGTCGGCATCGATCTCTATCCGGAAATGATCAACTTTCTGAAGGACACAGTCACAGACTCGCGCTTCAGCTACGGTCACGCCAACATCCACAATGAGATGTACAACCCCGATGGTCGGCCACTGGCGCGTTTTGAGGAGTTGCCGGTGGGGGAACAGCGATTTGATGTAATCGCACTGCTGTCCGTTTTCACTCATCTCGAACCGACCGACTATGTCAGCATGCTTCGATTACTGCGTAAGTATGTAAAACCCGAAGGGCGTCTCGTTTACTCCTTGTTTATAGATGAGATTACAGAACGTGGTTTTGGTTTGATTGATACCTACCAAAAGATGCTTGAGAGGCGCTTTGCAGTAGCGGCACCACCACCGGAGCTAGAACGGGTTGTTGCTCCGTTTCGTGATCTTGATCCGAGTCAGCCGCTGAAGTGGGCGCTCTACTCGGAAGCCCATGCCCGTGAGCTCATCGCAAACACCGGGTGGGAGATTGTTAGCCTGACGCCGCCGCCCGATTCCTGGCTTCAGCACCACTTCTTGCTTCGACCTTGCTAGCGAGTGAGTATCTTAAGGCGTCGCATGATCGAGTCATGCGTGGGGCAATGAGAAGCTCTTCGCGGCTGACAACCTGGTTCCAGTGATAGAATGCAAAGCCCAAGATATGATTTTATGCGCCCGGGGTTATTGGCAGTGAGAGTAAAAATTGGGGAGTAAATGCTGATTAATTCCTCTAAGGCATATCGCAGAACGGCAACCAATACGCCTGATGTGACGTCTGCTACTCAGTCCCTAGCGAAGCCTATTCCGATCGCGACCACTAGCGCACTATTGGCTGCACTCTTTGCTGCTCGCTGCGCACTCGCCGCTGATCAGGTTTTGCTTGAGGAGGTCCTGGTGTTCGCCGAGAAGCGAGAGGCGAGTATCAGTGATACGGCCCTGAGCGTCACGGCGGTTGATGGCTCTACGCTCTTAAACGCCCAGGGTTTCGACTTTAGTGATCTCAATCGGCTTGCCCCCGGTGTCTTCGCATCTGGAACCAATGTCGGTGCGGACATCAAAATAAGGGGCGTGGGTACGGAAGCTGGAACGACCGCTATCTCCGGTGTTGCGATTTTTGTCGATGGTGCAATCCAGCCCTTTCCGGGTACGGCATTCACACCCCTTTATGACATCGATCAAATAGAAATCCTAAGAGGTCCGCAAGGAACCTTATTTGGTCGAGCAGCTCCTGCGGGAACGATCAATATCCGTCATCGTATTCCTTCGCTCGACGCCCCTGATCTTACGCTCAATGCGGTCCTCGGGACGAATGAAACCGCAAACTACCAACTCGCGGCAGGCACACCCATAAACGATAGGCTTGGTGTTCGAATCGCCGGCCTGTTTGACCGTCGCGACCCAACCGGGGTACGCCATGTTCTGACCGGAGCAGAAGCACGGAGTGAGGCTGAAGCGGTAAGAGCGAGTGCCTTATACAAACCATGGGACGACCTCACCGTTACCTTCATAAGCAGTGCGATGAACTTAGATGCATCGAATCCGCAACCGCTTGGCGGGCCACAACAGAGTATTTTCGAGCGCCAGGCGTTTGAGAACTTCGCCTCCGGTGCATCACAAGAGCTGACCAACTATGTGATGAAGTTCGATTGGCAGTTCGATGGATTTAGCCTCCAGAGTACGACCACCTATCAGGAAGCGGGGCTCCTCGAGCGCCGGGACTTAGATGCAAATATTGTTGACGAACAAGCACAAACGGCGGACGTGGATCTGGATACGATCACGCAAGAACTGCGCATCGTAAACACCGATGCGCGAGTCTGGAACTTTATCGCTGGGGTGTTTTTCTCCGATTCGGACAGCATTGCGTCCCTAGAGACAGACTTGGGCTTTATAAATCAGCAGGTTGTAGATCTGCGTCCATCAGTCCCGGGTTTGACTGGCTTGATTGCCGATTCAGATACGATCAGCTCACAGGAAGAATTTGCTGTTTTCTTCCACAATCGATTTGATCTGACGGACAAGCTATCGCTGGCAGCGGGGATTCGCTACAACGACATGACCTTTGGTCAATCAGCGCAGGTGTTTCCCGGGCTGGAGTTGGGAGAGCAGATTGTTGAACTCCCGTCCTTTGATCTGATTGAACCGCAGGAAGATCACACGACGGTTTGGTCCGGTGGTCTGAAGCTGCGCTACCACTTGCAAGACAGTCTTATGGTTTACGGGTCGCTCGATCGAGGATTCCGGCCAGGCGGCGTCAACTTTAATGCGACTCCAGCTGTCGCTCTCTTCACCGAGGAAATCAGCAATAGTCTGGAGTTCGGTCTTAAGGGGGAGTTTTATGGGGGCGCCTTGCGCTTACTGGTAGCGGTTTACGAACAGCGCTATGACGACTTTCAAGCGATTTCACGCAATGTTGTGCTCGATGATCCTAACTTCGGCGGCGAGCGAAAGCTAGCAAACATCATTACCAACGCGCCTGAAGCTCGCAGCGGAGGGTTTGAGGCGGAGCTAACCGGCGTCGTACTACCCTGGCTATTCCGTGCAAGTATTTCCTACAACGATACAGAGTTTATCGACTTCGAAAACGCTCCTTGTACGATAGATGAAGGGCCTGCCACTTGCGATCGGACCGGTGACGCGATAAACGAATTGCCTCTTTGGAGTACCCATCTCACCTTAGAGAGAAGCGTCCCCTGGCGGGGCAATGAGTTCTATATGCGGGGCATCGGGAACTATCGGTCCGGAGCGAGTGCCATTAATGGGGCGCCCTTCGACGCCTTCCTCCTGGCCGACTTCTTCATGGGCGTGCGCGACTCAGAAGGAGCATGGGATCTGGGTGTATGGGTACGAAATCTCAGCGACGAAGACGGTCAGCTTACCCGGCTCGAAGGCGACCCAAGCGGCTTCTTTACCGGCCAGCTAACGCGGCCTAGACATGCTGGTGTCTCTCTCAATTATCGTTACTGACCTAGACCGGTCTCCGCGAGGATAGTCTCTTGCCGTATTCGGTTCTACGCACGGCTGCCCTGTTAGTGCTTCTTCTTGCGATCCCAAGTTTGTGGTCCGTAAGTAAGCTGCAAGTCGACAATCGGCAAGAGAAACTCGTTAACCAATCCGGCGAAGCTGCTCGAATCTACCGCGAGTTTCGACAGGACTTCGGCGAAGATGCCTTCGTTATTGTCGCCCTTTCCGGACGCGACCTGTTCGATGAAGCCACCTTAGAGGACATGCTAATCCTGGCTGAGTCCTTCGAGGCAATCGATCGGGTGAGTAATGTGGATGGGATACCTATCCTTTACCGAGACCTCTTCGGTGAAGAAGACCCAGAGGCACTCGCCGAAGAGCTGACCAATACCTCCTTCTACACGAACCTATTCCTCTCGGAGGACGGCGAGGTGGCCGGGTTGATGCTCCGTCTTCGAGAACTCCCGTCTGTAGAAGCGCGAGGTGTCTTAGTCGAGGAGCTGGAGTCCGTCGCCCTCGTGGCGAAGGAGATGGGGTTTCGAATCGATATGGTCGGCCAGCCGATCTTTTCTGTCGCAATAAATCGTCTTACCGCCCACGAAACGTCTCGTACGTTCCCCATTGCTGGTATAGCCGCACTCATCATTTTGCTGACGCTGCTTCGCTGTTGGCGCGCCACCTTTGTGGTTCTGCTCGGAGGAGGCTACACGCTTCTGTTGACTCTTGCCGTGGTTCAACTACTAGGCTGGAAGTTGAATCTGATAACAACGTCTCTCCCGCTGGTCCTCTTCGTACTATCAATCGCTAACGGAATTCACATAGCCAGCCGATACCAGAGAAGCTTACTCGACATTCCCGATCGTCGAGCAGCCATGCAAAAAACCCAAGCTGAGCTGGCAACGTCCTGCGCGCTTTCCTCGCTGACTACCGCTTTGGGCTTTTTGTCACTCCTGGTTGCTAAGCTTGATGGGATTGTGCAGATGGGCGTTTATATGTCCTTGGGGATTTTGCTTTCGCTGCTGGTGAACTTCACCCTAAGCGCCTGGCTACTGATTGTGTTTAAGGTCAGACCCGCAGAGGGGGCTGGGGGTCGCTTAGGATCATGGCTCAAGCACCGAGTGGCTTTTTCGATGCGTCACCCCGCAAAGCTTGTTGCGCTTTTTTTACTGCTTGGGATGCTGGGAGTTTGGTCCATCGGCAAGATAGAAAGCTCTGGGGACGGATTGCAGTTCTTACCAAAGGGTCATCCACTTACCGATTCCTACGCTTTTGTGTCTGAGCGCTTGACCGGTTTGACCGCCGTTGAGCTGACAATCGACGCTCCCGGCGGTTGGACGGACCAGGAATATTGGCCGACTCTTGAGACACTGACTGAAGAAATAGACGCTATTCCGTCCGTTCGTCGCGTCTACAGTCCGCTGACCATACTCAAGAAAACGCACCAATGGTCGCTTGGGGGGGATCCGGACGACTACCGTCTTCCGGAAGATCGAGAGGCTGCAGAGCGGCTTCTCAGGCTACTGAACGACGACAGTGAAGGGCAGCTTAGTGCTTACACAAGTTCCGACGCGGAGCGCATTCGCGTATCTGTGCTCGCGAACTTGGAAGAAGGAGAAACGCCGACAAGCTTAATTCGCGATGTGCAATCCTTGACCGATCGCCTGCCAGCACCACTGCTTGCACGCGTCACCGGATTTGCCGAGCAGATGAAGGCCATCGCCGAAGGTATGCTGACGACCCAACTCACCAGCTATGGCTTGGCGTTTGTTCTTATTTTCACTGCGATGGCCGCAGGTTTGCGTTCGCGCAGCCTGTTGCTGATGAGCGTGTTACCTAATCTGATGCCGATGCTGGTGATGTTTAGCCTGATGGCGTGGCTTCTCATTCCCTTGAACACTGCAACTGTCATGGTGGCTAGCATTTCGCTCGGGATAGCGGTCGACAACACGGTGCACTTCCTGAATCGCTATCGACAGCAGCGGATGGTGGGCGATGCGCCAGTCGCAGCGGCCGAAGCCACGGTCTTACTTGTCGGTCCCGGTATCACAATCAGTACAATAACGGCGTGCATAGGCTTCTATGCGTTGATTCCATCCGCTTTTTCACCTATCAGTCATCTGGGTTTGCTCTCTGGCAGTGCGGTTCTGGCCGCGCTCGTGGCAAACTTGCTGTTCTTACCAGCGACTATTGCGCTCAGTGCGCGGAGTGCGGCGAATGCTTAGAGCTAGTTTTTGCGTCGGCGTGGTTGTTTTGTTTTTGAGCGGCACGGCGCTTTCCGAATCACCGGATTCCTTGTCGGCGCGGGAACAGCTTGAAGGAGCCCGCTTTGCGCTCGATATCGAGCAAGCGGAAGTCGCACTCGCGCGTATCGATCCCACCGCTAATCCGCTGTTGTTTGCTGATGCAAGTCTTCTGTTGGCCGAGCTAAAAAGGGGGGACTACGAACGGATCAAGGATGACAAGTCCTTGCGTCGAGAAATTGGCAAGGAGATTGATCAGCTTGCCAAGGCAGGTCTCGCCGCCCTTATTAATGCGGAGCCTGTCTCAGAACGCTATCGCCTTGAGGCCGATCTCTACGCCACGATGATCCGCACGAAGTTTCGAGGAATGAAACTGCAACCGAAGTTAGAAAAATCTCTCGAAATAGCGATCGAGATCGACGAGGAGAATACCGCGGCCTGGGTGAGCATGTCCCGGCGACCGCTCTTTGCTAAGAAGAGCCAGGGTGGTGATGTTCCAAAAGCACTCGAATTGCTGAATCGCGCTCTGGCGATCAATCCGGACTATGTGCCCGGATTGATGTTTCGGGGAACGGCGTTGGCAAAGCTTGGTGAAAGCGAAGCGGCGGAGGAAGACTGGGACAAAGCGATAGCGCTGAACCCCAATGTCGCTGAAGCTCGTCAGAGTCTCCTCGTCATTGAAATGGACGACTTGGGTCGGTCGTCCAACAACCCCAGCACTCGCTGATCGCGCGCTCTTTGGTCATCCTCGGAATAACTTGATCCAGCTCAGGTACCGGCATCCCCGACTACAAATACTAGCTAAGGCTCGCTAGAACTCGCTGGCATTTAGCGATACTCGAGGAAAGAAAGCTGAGCCAATTGTCGAAAGAATTACGCGTTTACAATAGCGGAGCTGCGGATCGGACTTTTCTCTTTGTAGGGCTTTCTCCTATGTAGGAATTTCTTCTTTGTAGCAAGTGCCTTTGATAAAGCGCTCGGTTGTCAATTAGCTGGGTGCCTGTTAACGCCGTGAGCAGCTCCGCGATCAACTAATTGTAAAGAGGATCTTTGATGAGTCGCTCGGTACGAATCGCCCTGTTGGGCCTGCTAGTGTTTTGTTCACCCCATGTATTTTCACAAGATGTTTCGGGCGCGTATACGCTGACCGTATCTCAAGACCCAGGACTCCAAGACTGTGTCTGGGAAGGCAATCTCACGCTTGACCAGCCCGGCGGTACCAACCCGGGCGCATTTACCGGTTCGGGGTCCCTGACCCGCGTGAGTGGATCAGCCATTTGTCTAGATCTGGCCGGTAGCGGCGGCGGGAATATTAGCGGGAACAGTCTCACCTTTGGCTTAGCGACGGGAAGTTTTGGGACGGTGAATTTTGTGGGTAGTGTCACCGGTCCAGGCTCCATCGCAGGAACTTGGTCTGAAGGGAGCGCGACCGGAACCTGGTCGGCCACTTTACTATCGTCGGGCCCTGCGACCCCTGTGCCTGTTCTACCCGGAACTGGACTCGCCATTCTCACGTTGCTCACGGGCGTGGTCGGATTTATAGCGGTGAGAAGGCAGCGCCGAAAGACCTAAAACTATTCCGATCTTTTACCTATTCTGCGGCGCTCGTGGCTACATAAGTTAGCGCGAGCGGGCGCGGAAAGCAGCGCAAGCATTTGAGGCGCTTTTTTCGCGGCGCCGTTTTCATTTGCGTCGGTAGTGGTCCGGTACGCAATAGTTGAGTCAGCACCGGCTCAGTCGGCTTAGCTAATCAAATTTCTGACAGTGCCACAGAGTGCCGGTGTGGCTTACAATCGCTACATCCACCACAGATCGTTCGGCGAATCCTTACCTTTTCTTATGTCTTTGAAGAACAGATGCTGCCGGCTTCATTTTGATCGCCACTTTTCTTACACGGTCCGCGGTGCTCGTTGTCTCGCACTGACGCTGTGTTTTATCGCTAGCTTAGCCGCGACTAGCGAAGGCTATGCTCAGGGATTCGAGAAGTATCGAGATCACAAAGACTACGATGCGTATTTTCGTAAGTATTCAAAAAGGTTTTTTGGCGTAGGCTTCGACTGGCACTACTTCAAAGCTCAGGGTATTGCTGAATCAAATTTGAACCCGGAAGCAACCTCCTATGTTGGTGCACGAGGCATCATGCAGTTGATGCCCAACACCTTCACTGAGGTAACGGAAAAAACCGGGCTTATTGGTGGATCGCTAGACGAGCCGCGCTGGAACATTGCTGCGGGCATTTGGTACAACAAATATCAGTTCGACTACTGGCAGAAAGGGCGAGGGCTCGAAGAACGGCTCAAGTTTATGTACGGCTCTTATAACGCCGGCCGAGTAAATTTGCGAAAGGCTCAACGACAAGCCATAAACCGAGGATTGAATCCTCGCCAGTGGGAGTCCATGAAGGAAGCACTGCCGCATGTGACCGGGCATCGTTCCGAAGAGACAATCACCTATGTGGAGCGGATTTTCGAAATACGGGAAGCAATTAAATGATCGATTGGACGATAGTGGGCCAGAACTTTTTGTATGCAGGTCTTGGTACTGCGTTGACGCTAGCTTTTATGATGCTCGGGTACTGGATCTTCGATGTTGTGAACCCGCTCGACATCAATGAGGAGCTCGGTAAAGACAATCGAGCGGTTGGAATTGTTGTAGCTGCAATTTTTGTCGGTCTGGGTATTGCGGTAGGTCTCGTCATCGGGATGGGCCTGAACTAACGAGTTTTCGCATGCTAGCCCTAGCAATAATCCCGTTTATAGGGTCCCTTCACGCGTGAGTAGTGAGTACAAGACGCGCCCCAGCCGCTACCCTTTAGAGCAATGAGCGAAGCGAAAGACAGTAATAGCGGTCTCAAGGCGCGTATCTCACGCTTGCTCTATTCCAATGAGAACCGCTGGGGCCGCTACTTTCAGCTGTTGATTCAAGTATTGATCGTGTTGTCCGTTGCTGCCTTCACCGTCGAAACTCTGCCCGACCTAGACCCGCTCTGGCGCCGGGTGCTGCGCCAGTTTGAAGTATTCGTGATTATCGTGTTTACCGCGGAATACCTCCTAAGGTTTTATGTCGCGGAGCGTCGCTGGAAGTTTGTAACCAGCTTTGACGGCATCATCGATCTCATTGTCATTCTTCCGTTCTATTTACAATTTGCCGTCGACTTACGAAGCCTTCGTGTGTTCTGGCTCTTTCGCGTATTTCGCCTGTTTAAACTGGTTCGCTATGCGGACGCAGCTCGTCGTATCGGGAGGGCGTTCAAGCTTGTGCGAGTGGACCTTGCCGTATTTGGTTTTGGTGCTTTATTCGTGCTTTATCTTGCGGCGGTTGGAATCTATTTCTTTGAACGCCATGCACAACCGGAAACTTTTGCCTCTGTCTTTCACTCCTTTTGGTGGGCGCTTGCGACGCTTACGACCGTCGGCTATGGGGATGTATATCCGGTAACGGTGGGCGGAAAGGTATTCACTTTTTTCATTTTAATGGTTGGCTTGGGCGTGTTCGCCGTACCAACCGGCTTGATCACTATGGCGATCGCGAATACACGGGCGGCGGAGATTCCCGAGCAGCCGGAAATTATCGAAAGGGAACAGGCCGAAAGCACTGACTAGCCGGGGGGCTGAGGTTTATCAAAAAGAGTGATTCTCATACTCGTTAGCGCGTCAAAATCGTTGCAAAGGCAACCCGAGAACTAGGTGCGTGTGGTGGCGGAGTTGAGCTAGACTCTGTCTGCATTGCAGCTACGCGACGACCAGCAAATACGTCTCTCATGATCCCCTACGCGGCGAAAACACATCGAGGTCTAAAGCGCGCTAAAAACGAGGACAATTTCGCCGTCGAGCCGACGACGGGTCTCTGGGTAGTCGCCGATGGCGTAGGAGGCCATAGCAACGGGGAAGTCGCTTCAAAGATCGCTTGTGAAGTGATTGTCGACCAGGTCGGCGCTGGCCACACCCTGAGCGATTCGATTGCCCAAGCGCATACGGAAGTCCTTGCGGAAATTCGTGCTCGCGATGCGGAAAGCAATATGGGCACGACCGTGGTTGCCCTTCAGCTCAACGATTCCCACTATGAGATTGCCTGGGTCGGAGATAGTCGCGCCTATCTTTTTGACGGAGAGTTGAAGCAGCTAACAAAAGATCATAGTGCGGTTAACGAGTTGCTTGATAAGGGCGTCATTACCGCTGATAAAGTCGCGGGTCATCCACAAAGACATGCACTCAGTCGTTCCTTAGGTGTGTCTGATCTTAATAAGAGCGAGGCCAGTACGCTGGCTGGCACTCTCGAGCAGGGACAGCAGCTCCTGCTCTGCACCGATGGGCTTACCGACGAACTGAATGACAGTATGATTTTGAGGGAGCTGCAAAGTAACCAGAACCCAGAGAAGCAAGTCCAATCGCTTCTCGATTCGGCTTTGGCCCAGGGCGGCAGTGACAACCTTACGATTGTTGTCGTGGGTGACCCTTTGTACAAACCAACCAAGGCTAAGCCTGGAGCCGATTTAGAAGTGACGCAGGATCTTGGTGAACCCAGTTCGCTTGCTGTTCCGCGTAAAGCAGGGTACCTAAGATATATTTGGCTACCGCTACTTGTGGTGGCGCTAATCGCTATGACGGTATGGGGTTAGGCTAACGCTAGGCGTAAGAGTATGGACTTCGTTGGACGAAAATTAGGACGCTATGAAATTGTCGAGTTGATTGGCGAGGGGGGCATGGCGCATGTCTACAAAGCCTTCGACCCAGAAATCAGTCGCTCGGTAGCCCTAAAAATTCTTAAAGAAGAACACTGTGAGTCGGACGAGTACAAAAGCCGATTTATCAAAGAAGGTCGGGCCGCGGGAGCTCTCACTCATCCGAATATCGTGACTATTTACGATGTTGGGACGATCGATGGAGCGCCGTACATCATGATGGAACTTCTCACCGGTACGACCCTAGGTGACTTGCTACAAGGGGGCGAGCGGCTCACACCGGAACAAACCCTGGAGTGTGTTGCGCAGCTGGCGGATGCGCTCGATTACGCGCATAAGCGACAAATCGTACACCGCGATATGAAGCCCGACAACGTGATCATGGATCTGGACAGCGGCGTCGTAAAAATCGCCGACTTTGGAATCGCCCGAGTTGTCCAATCGGAGGTGAGCGACAGCACGCAGGCGGGGATGATGTTGGGAACGCCCCGTTACATGTCGCCAGAGCAGGC
>JBCBZV010000051.1:0-28149 GCA_039815155.1 Pseudomonadota bacterium | reverse complement strand
CCAATGTGAAGATAGCCATTGGGCTCCGGCGGAAAGCGAGTCACAATCGTTCCAACGCGATCTACCTCCAAATCGTCTTTGATGATATTCCGTAAGAAGTTGTTAGAAGCGGCTGTTTCCAACGACAAATCCCCGACCGAAAAAAGCGGCGTAGTATAGCCGCGAGGCAACGGTAGCGTGAGGGAAATATTCTCCTCTAACATCCGTTAGCAGTACTAACTTGGCGCCAAAACGCGTACCATGCCGCCGCCTCGCTAAGAGACGGGTAAACAACGTCCACGAGGCTCGTAACTGACAACCTAGGAAAACTGCGAGATGGTGATTATCAATACAACCTACGGCCCCATAAAACTCGAGCTCGACTCGGAGAAGGCGCCCGCGACCGTAGCGAACTTCATCGAGTACGCCAAGGATGGGTTTTACGACGGCACAATATTCCATCGGGTCATCGACAATTTCATGATTCAAGGTGGCGGCTTTGATACAGAAATGCGCCAAAAATCCACGCGCGAGCCGATCGAAAACGAGGCCGATAATGGCCTAGTAAACGACTTTGGCACGGTCGCGATGGCTCGCACGATGGATCCACACTCCGCGACGGCTCAGTTCTTTATAAACGTCAAAGACAACGACTTTCTGAACCACAGCGCTAAAACCATGCAGGGCTGGGGCTACGCGGTTTTTGGGAAGGTGGTCGAGGGGGAAGACGTTCTCGACAAGATCCGTGACGTTGCAACAACCTCTCGTGCCGGTCATCAAGACGTACCAGAGGAGCCTGTTCTGATCGAGTCTATTGTCGTCGAAGACGGCCCAGACGAAGATGCCAACGCCTGAGGGCGTATACCTAGAGCCTGAGTGACCGGTTCAATCTATCTCATTTCCGATCTGCATCTCGACGCAGCTCGACCCGAAGTTACTCAGGCGTTCGCGAGTTTTCTAAAGGCTCACAAGGGCGCGAAAGCCTTATACATACTCGGCGATTTGTTTGAGTTTTGGGTCGGTGACGACGACGACTCGGCACTAGCTAGCGAGGTCAAACGACTCCTTAAAGAGTTCGCCACGGCTGGGCCTCAGCTCTTTCTGATGCACGGCAACCGTGACTTTCTATTGGGAGAATCATTTGCGTCCTTTTGCGGCGCCACCCTTCTGCCTGATCTTACCGTCTTACCGTGGCAGGAGCGCCGAATTTTGCTCAGTCACGGGGACGTGTTCTGTACCGAAGATCACGAGTATCAGGCTTTCCGCACCCTTGCCCGTTCTAGTGAATGGCAGCAGCAAATGTTAGGTCAAAGTTTAGCAGCTAGGCGTGATCTGGCTCAGCAGCTACGCAGCGCCAGCAAGCATGCGGGCAGCCGCAAGGCGGAGGACATCATGGATGTAACCGCTAGCGAAGTTGATGCGGCACTGATCAAGCATCAATGCGATGCGATTATTCATGGGCATACGCACCGTCCGAGTGAGCACCAACATCAGCACGGCGAACGATGGGTTCTCGGTGACTGGGATCGCTTCGCCTGGTGGATTGAGTTAAGGGATAGCTCTATCGATCTCAATAAAAAATTAATAAACAATAACTTATAGGTCTTTATTAAATAATTTTCTAGATTCTGCTGGAGCTCCACTAAGCCTTTGTCGTACCAAAACTATGCCGCGGTTGCCGGAGGTCCGGAATGAAATCGAAAGTCAGGATCAGGGCTCTCGATCAACTCTTGCTCTCTCTGCAACAAGGGTTTGAGCCGTTTCGCAACATCCTCTGGGTTACTGATTTTCTCCGCATAGCTCAGATAATCCATAAAGTGGCGCGCTTCTGAGCGCAGCAGGCTCTCGTAAAACTTTGCCAACTCTTCGTCTAACACGGGTAGCAGCGCGGCGAAACGTTCACAGGACCGGGCTTCGATAATTGCGCCAACAAGCAGCGTATCTATGATTCGCCCTGGCTCGTTTTTGTCCACCAACTCTCTCAGCCCTTGCGCATAGCGGGCTGCCGAAAGTTGTGGATAGGCTAACCCCCTAGCCTCAATAATGTCGTGTACCTGCTCAAAGTGCCGTAGCTCTTCTCTGGCAAGCCGAGACAACTTCTGCAATAGAGGTCCGTGCTCAATGTAGCGAAACATCAAATTCAGTGCCGTCGAAGCCGCCTTTTTTTCGCAGTTTGCATGATCGACAAGCAAGGTAGTTAAGTTCTCGGGCCGTGCTGCCTCCGCAACCCATGACGGCGGTGTCCTGCAGGGCAAAAAGCTCAGCAACGGCTCCATATCCACTTTGTGCTTTTCCGTATCATTTGCTCGTAGCATCGCGACACTAGCGGCGCTGGCACTCCCATCGTCACTCATTCATTAATTCCTAGTATGTGTTCTTACTCTTGCGCGAGTATCACTCTTAAGGTCAAACCGTTTTGGAAACAAGCTACCCACTGGCTCGCTCCAGGGGCACTACAACACAAAAGAGAATAAAAAAGATTCGCATTCAGCGATCAATAGCTGGTCGTTGGTTCCATAAACATCGTGAATACCACCCATAAACCTCTGATTTCTGGCGCTATTTATCGTGCTGAACTATAATATCGGCTCGGTTAGCGGGGGCTTTTCAATCTAATCGTGGTCTGATTCGCAATCGGTAAATTGACTTTTGTAGCGACCTTTGTCACAACCATCGTGAAAACCATTGTACAAACCATCACGAAACCCTAGGCAAAGGCTCGATTGAACATAAATACAGAGGTCGTGGCACCTACCCAAAGCAAGACTGACTTGTATTGGGTCCAGCAGGTAGAGTTTTTAACCTCACTCTACTTCTGGCACGAGTTATAGACAAAAAACAGTTAATGCCCTCGGTTCCTTACCCTGGAACCCTACCCATTTTGCAGGGGCTCGTTAAGCGCGAGCACCTATCAAGTAGAAGGATCCTGTCGTGTTAGATGCCTATCGCAGTCATGAAGCAGAACGCGCCGAGCTAGATATACCACCGAAACCGCTCAACGCAGAGCAGGTAGCGGGGCTGGTAGAGCTGATAAAAGAACCTCCCACCGGCGAAGAGGAATTCCTACTCAATTTGCTCTCAACTCGCGTTCCACCTGGCGTCGACGAAGCCGCCTACGTCAAAGCTGGATTTTTATCGTCCGTCGCTCTGGGTGAATTGGAATGTGCGCTCATCGACCGAGAACATGCCATTAAGCTTCTGGGCAATATGCACGGTGGTTACAACATCGAAACACTAGTATCGCTGTTGAAAGACAGCGGGCTTGCCGAACTCGCGGCAACAGAACTGAAACATACGCTGCTTGTATTTGATGCTTTCCATGACGTCGCCGAGTTAGCGAAAGCGGGCAATGATCATGCGCAGGCCGTGATGCAAAGCTGGGCTGATGGCGAGTGGTTTACCCGCCGTGATCCGGTCGCGGAATCAATCAAAACAGCCGTATTTAAAGTCACTGGTGAAACAAATACCGATGACCTGTCCCCCGCTCCGGACGCTTGGTCTCGACCGGATATCCCGCTGCACGCACTGGCAATGTACAAGATGACACGTGACGGCCTAGAGCCAGAAGAGCGCGGCGTCACCGGGCCCATGAAGCAGGTTAAGGAAATACAGGACAAAGGTTACGAGGTCGCCTTCGTCGGCGACGTGGTCGGGACCGGGTCTTCGCGAAAATCAGCGACCAACTCTGTCCTGTGGTTTTTCGGTGATGAAATTTCCGGTGTTCCTAACAAGAGGGGCGGCGGAATCTGCATCGGCGGTAAGGTTGCGCCGATCTTTTACAACACCATGGAAGATGCGGGTGCACTCGTTTTCGAGGCTCCGGTAGATGATATCCACATGGGTGACATCATCGAGATCAGGCCCTATGACGGCAAAATCTTGAATGAGGCTGGGGAGACAATCTCCGAGTTTGAGCTCAAATCGGATGTGCTTTTGGATGAGGTGCGAGCTGGCGGTCGCATCAATCTGATCATCGGCCGGGGTTTAACCACACGCGCCCGCGAAGCACTTGGCCTGCTCTCCTCCGACCTCTTCCGTAAACCGGAGCAACCGGAAGATAGCGGCCGCGGATTCTCCCTCGCCCAAAAGATGGTCGGCAAAGCCTGCAACATGGAGGGCATCCGGCCTGGGACTTACTGCGAGCCCCTTATGACGACGGTGGGTTCGCAAGACACCACCGGACCGATGACCCGAGACGAACTGAAAGACCTCGCCTGCCTGGGTTTCTCAGCGGACCTGGTCATGCAGAGCTTTTGCCATACGGCAGCCTATCCAAAGCCGGTCGACATCGACACGCAGCACACGCTTCCAGACTTCATAATGACCCGCGGCGGTGTATCCCTGCGCCCCGGCGATGGGGTCATTCATTCCTGGCTCAATCGCATGCTCCTACCCGATACGGTCGGTACCGGTGGCGACTCGCACACTCGATTCCCGATGGGTATATCGTTCCCGGCGGGCTCCGGTCTAGTCGCTTTCGCGGCGGCGACGGGTGTGATGCCGCTGGACATGCCCGAGTCGGTACTCGTTCGCTTTAAGGGAGAAATGCGACCTGGGATTACACTGCGCGATTTGGTCCATGCGATTCCACTTTATGGAATTAAACAAGGACTGCTTACCGTAGAGAAAAAAGGCAAGAAAAACATTTTCTCCGGGCGAATATTGGAGATCGAAGGTCTCTCGGATTTGACCGTGGAGCAAGCCTTTGAACTTTCCGACGCTTCTGCAGAGCGGTCCGCCGCGGGCTGCACCATCGAGCTGTCCGAGGATTCTATCCGCGAGTATCTAAACTCCAATATCGTGCTGCTAAGAGCGATGATTGCCGAAGAATACGGCGATAAGCGAACGCTAGAGCGACGGGCTCGGAAGATGGAGGAATGGCTTGAAAATCCTGTGCTAATGAAGGCGGACGATGACGCCGAGTACGCCGCGGTGATCGAAATCGACCTTGCAGAGGTAACGGAGCCAATCGTTTGTGCGCCGAATGATCCGGACGATGCCCGGCTACTTTCGGACGTCGCAGGCGACAAAGTGGACGAAGTCTTTATCGGGTCTTGTATGACCAATATCGGTCACTTTCGTGCAGCCGGTAAACTGCTCGACCAACACAAAGGCGGACTCAGTACGCGGATGTGGATCGCGCCACCGACGCGGATGGACGAACACCAGCTGATGGAAGAAGGTTATTACAACATCTACGGCAAAGCTGGCGCTCGGACGGAGATGCCGGGTTGCTCACTGTGTATGGGTAACCAGGCGAGGGTGGCAGCCAACTCCACGGTCCTTTCTACCAGCACGCGAAACTTCCCAAACCGTTTAGGCGATGGCGCTAACGTGTACTTAACCAGCGCCGAGCTTGCTTCCGTCGGTGCCGTGCTAGGTAAGTTACCCACGGTAGAGGAGTACATGGAGTACGCTAAGAACATCGACTCTATGGCCGATGAGATTTATCGCTATCTCAACTTCGATAAGTTTATGGAGTTCCAGAAGAAGGCGGACGACGGTAAGCGTATAGCAGCGATAGAGATTAGCGAAGTAGCCTGAGCCCTGGCTTACTCAGGTAAGGGACAATACAGGTAGCACTCCGTCGCAGGCCCTGATTCTTGGGGCCTGCTTTTGCCCCACACCGGTTCGAAGACTTAGTAGGTAAGCGTAAGCCATTTAGACAGTTTTTCTTTTTCATCGGGCTGCCACTACGGTTCCTGTAGACCCGATTGTTCTTTACTTGGCTATCGATCCTAGGGGCTGAGTCGTAGCCTTCGCATCCGCGCCCGCAGGTTTCGCACCGTGCGCTGTTGATCGAGTCCGGGGGCCGCCTCGCCATAAACAAGACGCTGCAGTTGGCTGTTTATCGCCGCCAGTTCTCTCGCCTGATTCGGCCAGCGCATCTGCGCACGTTCAGCGAGCGCAGATGGTCCCTCCCCGGCGACTCTGGCTAAGCCTCGAGCGTAAAGCAGATGTTGAAAGCGATGAAGCTCCGCATTGAATCCGTGGCGACGCTTGGGGTTCCGGCGGAAAAATAAGAGTGCGGATACCAAACCCATGGTGATCATCCCAGTTCCCAGCAGCAGTACCAGGGATTTACGAACGGAGATGTCGCCCATAACCCCACGCAAGAGATCAAGCTGTGCTGATCCATCGAACCCCGTGACCCAACTTTGCCACCGGTAGGTCAAGGCGTCGTAACGTAAACGCAAACCGTTTATCCAATCTACGCCACGAAAACGAAGCGGTGAGAGCGGGGAATCCGCGAGAAAACTGCCTTCGGCAGCTACTGCCCGTTCTAAGCCATAAAGTATTCGGTCTGGCGATACGGCTGATGTTGGGTCAACCCGAGTCCAACCCTCACCGTCTATCCAAACCTCAGTCCAGGCATGGGCATCGAACTGGTGAACAATCACGGTTCGATTTACCGGATTGATCTCGCCGCCGTGATAGCCAGCGACTATGCGCGCAGGAACGCCGACGCTGCGCATCATTACCGTAAACGCGTAGGCGTAGTGCTCGCAAAAGCCCCGTCGAGAGCGAAATAGAAAGTCGTCCATTGCATTTTCACTTGCTAGCAAGGGCGGTTGCAGCGTGTAGTAAAAGGCATTTTCTCGGAAAAACGACAGCACCCGGTTTACATACTCTTGCGTACCAGAAGAAATTGAATACAGCTCTTCTGCAAGCGCTCGTGTCCGAGCGTTTTGATCGACCGTCAGACGAGTTTCGACCTCCCGCCGCCAGTCTGATAGCCGCGGCTCTAGACGGCTGTCGGGCCAGCTGCTGACTGGGTACAAAAATTCGTTCTCGATGATGACCGGTGAATAGAGCCGGAAATCGGGTAGGTTCCGAATATACCGCTTGTCCGTTTTCGCGTAGCGCAGTGCATAAAGCCAGTTCTGCTGGGTAGGATTTATGATAATGCTGTAGTCCAGCTTAGGGCCTACCGTTGTGACCGGTGCAGAGCGCTGCTCCGATGCAGGCACTTCAAAGTAGCGCAGAGTCCGCCAACCGCTATCATCTAAAACACTCATGACTAAACCACGCCAGTAGAGCTCTTGCGATGGAGGAATAGCTCCATTGAACTGGACGCGAAATGCCACCTCATCCGATTGGCTTAGGCTGGAAACATCGCCCGGTTGAAGTCGATCACTCATACCGGTTTTCGCGGTATGACTCTTCAGCGGTACAGACCACAACGGAGGGATACGCGGAAACAAAAAGAACAGCACGAGCATCAAGGGTATTGCCTGCATCAGCATCGTTGCCGAGAGTCGAAGGTGGCGCACATCTTTCAGCCTAGCACTGCGCTGATGGACACTAATTAGCGCAGCGGTGAGTATCCAAACCAGGAGTAACGAGTAGAGCACCAGCAGCAAATCCTGACTGAATAGAAAGCCCGTTAGACAAACAAAATAGCCCAAGAAAATAACGACGTAGGCATCTTTGCGGGAGCTCATCTCGGTGAGTTTTAGCGCAAAAGAAGTCAGCAGATAAGCCACCATGGGCTCGATACCAAGCAGTGACCCGTAACTCACAATCACTCCAATTGCCGCTGCAATTGCGAGCAATACCTTGACCCAGCGGCCCGGCAGTTCTACCCGGCCCCGAAAGGCCTGAATACGCCAAAGAAATGCAAACAGATAGGCGAATAGGACCCAGACCGGAATGTGATTCCAGTGCGGCACAAGGAGCATCGCCATCGCCGCGATAATCCATGCTAGCGCCGGCCTGGGCAGTTGCTCCGCTTGTTTCAAAAGTGGGCGTCTCGGGCGACACGCAGCATTACTCGCCGCCCTCCTGCGTCAATCCATAGGTGGCAAGGCTTCGCAGAGCGAGCTTGCACTGCCGGTCGCCAGAAGCGGGCGCTACCTCTTTACCCGGGAGACGCAGTCCATAGGTCAAATTACGCTCATGGTAGTTCAGCACCTCATGGCACAGGGCTGACAGTCGATCCTCGTCGCCAAGCCCCTGGTAAGCGCCCCAATCTAGCCAGCAAGTATCACTGACAACCGCCGCGAAGTCCTTCGTCAGCAACTCTTGCCCACGCGCAATGCTGCGCCAGTGGATGCGTCGAGGACTGTCACCAGGGCGATAGTCTCGAATACCGGCAAACTCATCGTCTCCGATACCATCGATCTGCAAGCCTTCATCGCCCCCTTCGGTAGCCCTTGCTTGCCTTGGGGCTGCTTTCGGGCTTGGATACACCAACGCGCAAAAGTCTAGATCGACCCACGTCCAGCAGCGCAGTAATCCTAAAGGATAGACACTTTCGACACGTAAACGACCGGGGCGATACCAACCTCGCTCGCCAACTTGCAAGTGGAAACGACATTCCTGGGATCCTTCGGCTACGACGTCCACTTCGATGCTCTCACGCATTTCCGGGCTCGAAAATAATCCAACCAGGAAGCGTCGCCGTCGTCGTTCCTCTTCCGGTACTGCCCAACCCAACTTAACCGAATAGTGTCCCCGACTACTCTCACTCGAAACCCGTAAGCGAAAGGCCGTACGCTGGCGAGCAAACGCGTCTTCGGCCGCTACCGCTGTGAGATTCAAGCCCGATAGATTCGCGTAGCTGTGCAAGACCGCAATCACAAACACGTTCGCGAGCAGAAAGGTCAACGCGTAGCTCATATTGTTTTGATAGTTGATCGCAGCGACGAGCATGATCAACAGACAGAGCGCGAAAAAGAAGCCGGTTGCAGAAGGGAAAATAAAGATGCGCCGCTGGTCCAGAACAACCGTTCGCGCGCGTGGAATTCGCCTGGCTAGCCAGCGCTGGGTGCGCTCCTGCCAAAAGCTACTGATGCTAGTCGCCATGCCTCCTAGTACCTTTCACAGCACGTCCACCTCTTTTTGGAGCAAGGTGACCAGTGCGCGCCCATCCCCAGAGAATCCCGACCCGGGCTGAAGGCGATGGGCAAGCACCGGACCTAAAACTGCCTGTACGTCGTCGGGCAACACATGATCTCTCGCCTCCATCAACGCCCAGGTCTTTGCTGCCCGGAGCAAAGCCAGCACACCGCGAGGCGAAAGACCGACGGAAAACTCACCACCTTCCCTGGATCGCGCTGCTATCCGTTGTAGATATTCAATCAGCGAGTCTGAAGTATGCACCTGATCAACACTCGTACGAATGCGGTTCAAATCTTCCGCGCTGATGCATACGGGCAAGGACCTGTGTGTGTCCGCCGCGCCTTCCTCCCGGAGCATGCTTAGCTCGGAACTAGGATCCGGGTAACCGAGTTCAATGCGCATTAGGAAGCGATCCAGCTGCGACTCCGGCAAAGGATAGGTGCCAGACTGCTCTAGCGGGTTTTGCGTGGCGATCACAAAGAAAGGATCGGGAAGTACCCGAGTCTCTCCTTCAATGGTCACCTGGCGCTCCGCCATCGCCTCTAGCAAAGCGCTTTGCGTGCGCGGAGTACTGCGATTAATCTCGTCGGCAAGGAGGACCTGGGTAAAAATCGGTCCGGGATGAAATTGAAAGCTGCCGTCCTCTTTACGATAAATCGACAGCCCTAAAATGTCCGCCGGGAGCAAATCGGAGGTGAACTGAACCCGCTCATAATTGAGCCCCAACACCGCCGATAGTGCGTGAGACAAGGTCGTCTTACCCATGCCCGGTAGATCTTCTATAAGCAGATGGCCGTTCGCCAGCAAGCAGCAAAGCGACAGCCGAATCTGCTCTTCTTTCCCAAGCAGCGCTGCACCTACTTCAGCAACCGCGCCGTCTACAAGTTCTTTACAAGCTAGCGTCATAGTTCGACTTAGATAGTTTCCCTAACCAATCGCGCCTAGGCCTTTCGCTAGATCGGCTTTTAGATCGACAACAGACTCTAGCCCAACGGCAATCCGTATGAGGTTGTCACTGATGCCCGCCTCGAGACGTTCCTGTGCAGAAATTCGGCTATGTGTCGTGGTCGCCGGGTGCACGATGGTACTCTTCGCATCACCCAGGTTCGCGGTTAAAGAAAGCAAACGGGTTCCATCAATGCACTGCCAGGCCTCTCGTTGCCCGCCACGAACACGAAAGGATAAAACGCCACCAAAATCACTCTGCTGCTGGCGCGCTAGTTCATGGCCCACATGGTCTTCAAGACCTGTGTAAAACACCGTCTCGACAGCATCCTGTTCGCGTAACCAACGCGCCAGGTCCATTGCATTCTCACTGTGGGCGCGCATCCTTAGGGACAAAGTCTCTAGTCCTTTCAGAAACACCCAGGCATTGAAGGCGCTCATCGTGGGACCGCAGCTGCGCAAAAATCCGAGTACCTCCTCAATGAGGTCTTTATTCCCTAGCGCTGCACCACCAACGCAGCGACCCTGCCCATCAAGGAATTTCGTCGCGGAGTGGATCACCAGGTCTGCACCCATGCTCAGCGGTTGCTGCAAGGCTGGTGTACAAAAACAGTTATCTACGACGAACAAGGCTCCTTTGGCCTTGGCTAGCGAAGAGATCGCGCCGAGGTCAGCAACCTCGCAAAGGGGGTTAGACGGCGTTTCCAAATACAGCAGTCGTGTGTTTGAGCGCGTCGCCCTTTCCCAACCGTCGGCGGGAACCAGGGGCACAAACGTCACTTCCACGCCAAACTTCGCCAGATACTTAGCGAACAGGGTGCGAGTGGTACCGAACACATCGCGAGAGCAGATCACGTGGTCACCGGATTTTAGGTGAGCCATGCAAACGCTCAAAATAGCGGACATACCCGATGCGGTTGCCACACAGTCTTCCGCGCCTTCGAGCGATGCCAAGCGTTTCTCAAAGGTCCGCACGGTCGGATTTGTATAGCGTGAGTAAACATTTCCTGGGTTCTCGCCAGAAAAACGCTCCGCTGCTTCCTCCGCGCTTGCAAAAACATAGCTGGATGTCGCATAGATGGGCTCACTGTGCTCACCCTCGGCAGAGCGGCTAATCCCTGCGCGGATAGCAAGGCTCTGCCACTCGAGCTCTTCCAAATCAGGGTTTTCTCGCTTTGCCACGGTTCAGCTGGCCTCCGACACATCGTTATAAATGCCTACGACAACACCATCACCTTCAGTGGTTGACCGCTGTTTCGCTTTCGCGTCGTCATTGCGCTCCGCATCGATCGAACGAAGATAAGCCGAATCTACGTCGCCGGTGACGTATTTCCCGTCGAACACGGAGCATTCAAAACTATTTACCTGCGGATTGCCCTCAAGGGAACACCGGATCAGCTCATCCAAGTCCTGATAGACCAGCCAGTCCGCGCCAATAAGTTCTCCGACTTCTTCCTCGCTACGATCGTGGGCAATGAGTTCACCGGGGGACGGCATGTCGATACCGTAAACGTTTGGGTAACGCACGGGCGGCGCCGCCGATGCCAGGTAAACGCGGTTCGCACCCGCGTCCCTTGCCATCTGAATAATTTCTCGGCTGGTCGTGCCACGGACAATCGAATCATCGACGAGCATGACATTCTTTCCCTCGAATTCGAGGCGGATCGGGTTTAGCTTCTGACGTACAGACTTTCTGCGCTGTTGCTGTCCAGGCATGATGAAGGTACGTCCGATGTATCGGTTTTTTACAAAGGCCTCGTGATATTTAAGACCCAAGGTTTGGGCGAGGGAGAGGCCAGCTGTTCGGCTGCTATCGGGGATCGGGATGACCACGTCTATGTCGTGCTCTGGCCGCAGCCGCCGAATTTTGCGCGCGAGTGCTTCACCCTGCCGTTTGCGGGTTTTGTACACGGAAATTTCGTCGAGCAAACTGTCCGGCCGCGCAAAGTAAACGTGTTCAAAGATGCAGGGGTTGAGCGATGTCTTGCTCGCGCACTGCTGCATATGCAACTCACGGTCCTGATTTATGTAGACCGCTTCCCCGGGCGCAACGTCGGCAAGGAGCCTGAATCCGAGAACATCTAAGGCCACACTCTCAGAAGCGACCATATACTCACGACCGCTGCCCTCCCCTCGATAACCCAAAACCAAGGGGCGAATTCCCCAGGGGTCTCGGAAAGCGACGATCCCATGATTTACGACCATCGCGACCGCAGCGTAGCCGCCGCGACACCGGCGATGGACCGCCGCTACCGCCGCGAAAATATCGTCCGGTGATGCGTGTAGCTTACCGCGCCCATGTAGCTCTCTCGCAAACACATTCAGTAGGACTTCCGAATCGGAATCCGTATTGAGATGACGCATCTCCGTTTCAAACAGCTCATCGCGGAGCTGTCGAGAGTTCGTCAGATTTCCGTTGTGGGCGAGTGCTATCCCATAAGGACTGTTGACATAGAAAGGCTGCGCATTGGCTGCACCGCCGCTTCCTGCGGTCGGATAACGAATATGACCGACGCCCGCATTACCCTGCAAACGACTGATGTGCTGCTGACGAAAAACATCTCGAACCAAACCGACACTCTTGCGCTGATGCACTCGATCTTCCGAGCAGGTCATGATTCCTGCCGCGTCCTGGCCTCGATGCTGGAGGACAGTCAGTGCATCGTAGATTTCCGGTGCAACCTCTTGTTTCGAAACGATGCCCACTAGGCCACACATAGCTATACCCCAAGCGCCGAATGATGATTAGCGGAAACACTCATATTGTGAGACCCGGGACCTGAATATCCCGGTATTCTTCAAACACGTTCGTACTCCAAGTTAAAAGCGTGTCTACATGCGGCATCAGCTCCGACTCGGCCAGAGCGGTCAACTCGCTTTGCGGTACAAACTGACGAGCGACAAAAACGAGCGCCATTACGATCAGTGCTCCCCGCAAGGCTCCAAAGACCGTTCCCATGAGGCGGTCCGCAAAGCCCAGTCCGCTGGCCTTTGCGGCCTTTCGCAGCAGCCTTCCCAACGTGTAGCTCAACGCAAGCACCGCTACAAAGATCAGCGACCAGGCCACAACATATCGCCCCGTTCGATTCGCAATAAAATCGGCGAAATACTCGGCCAAGTGCAATGCAAAAAGGTTACCGGCGACGAAGGCAAGGACCCAACCGGCGAGCGACATCGCTTCCCGCAGGAAGCCGCGCCACAGGCTGACCAGCGCAGACACACCCAGGACCACTACGATAGCCCAATCCAAGCCGGTGAAAGCATCAAGCTGTGGCAACTCATTCATGGCAAGTAGCGAACGATGATTGAATCAACCGACCAGGCCTGATCGATCACGGTTTTTACCTCGCTGAGCTCCTCACGTCGAAACTTTGGTCCAACCATTACCCGAAAGAGCGTTTGGTCTCCGCTACGCACTCGATCGAGATAACCTTTGTAGCCGGCCTCGACAAGCTCATCTCGAAGGAGTTCGGCACCCTCCTGCCTGCTCATGGTCGCGACTTGGAGCGAAAACGCGATGGGCAGTCCGTCCGCATCAAGTTTTGGTTTTTGCAAGACCTCACGCGCTTCGTCTAGAGACTGCAGCTTGACCGAGTCTGCGCGCGCAGGCAACGCGGGCGGTGCGGCGAGAATGGCCGCATCTACATTCTCGTCGCGCGTACCTTCAGCTCGCACCTCTGTCTCGGCTTCCATGTTCACTCCCGCTTCGACAAGCTCGCTGCTTCGCGCCTTGCGCGCGGGACGCAGGCCTAGATCATCCGGTTCTGGCAAAGGGCGCAAATCCACCGGCGGCTTATCCGGGACTTGTACGTCTAAGGGACTCACGTCACTATCAGGGCCGACAAATATGATCGGCCAGAAAATGGTGGCTAAGGCTAGCAGGATGAGAGCCCCAATGAGGCGTTGTCTAATTTGGTTGTCCACTGGACTCCCGGACGATTGATTAGCAGACAGCGTCTATGCCGGCGAGCGGCATTATACTCGCAACCGTGTGAAAAGAGCCGCAGATCACGATCCGATCACCCTCATGAGTACCTTCCATTAACTGCCTCCATACCGCATCGGCGCTAAAGTCTGGCTGCGGAATAGCGATCGCCGCTTGATCGAGCACGCCCCACAGTTCTTCCGCTGGCAACGCGCGATCGGTACCTGGTAGCGCAATGGCACAAGCACTCTCAACGGACTTTTCCAGCGCCTTAACGATCAGCTCCACCTCTTTGTCGGCCATAAGTCCGACAATGGCATGCGTTCGACCAGCACACGGATTGCTTGCTAAGAAAACGGAAAGAGCCTCCATCGCGGCCGGGTTGTGCGCCACATCAAAGATTAGCTCTCGCTGCTGGTAGACGATACGTTGTTGCCTGCCAGGGATTTGGAGCTGCGCGAAGCCTGCCTCCGCTATCGCTTGAGACAAATCGGCCTTAAGAACAACAGCGCTGAGTTGGATCGCGCAAGCTAAATTTGATGCCTGTAATCCGACGGGCATAGGTACCGGCCCTAGCATGACTCCAGAGGCCAAGTTGACACTTAACATGTCCGCTTCCGCCTCCCATGTCCAATCAACGCCGGCACTCAGGGCTTTGGCCCCGATAGCTGCAATACTCGTAAAAAGTGGGGGCGGATAAGCCGCTTCCGCTAGAACAACGGGGCGATTAGGCCGGGCTACTGCAGCTTTTTCCGGCGCAATAAGGTCTACCGAATCACCCAGCCAAGCCTGATGATCAAGCGCGATGGAGGTGATGGCAACCGCGTCGGCATCGACAATATTGACCGCATCCAAGCGCCCCCCAAGGCCTACTTCCAAAATTACTACGTCGACCGCCGCCTCCGCGAATACCCAAAGCGCCGCCAATGTGGAAAATTCAAAATAGGTAAGCGTGATCTCTCCGCGCGCCTTCTCGATTTCTCGGAACGCCTCAAGAATTCGTTCGTCGCTGACCGCTTTCCCGTTTAGGGTAATGCGCTCGTTAAAACGCAGTAGGTGCGGCGAGCTATAGCGACCGGTGGTCTTTCCGCTGGCTCTGAGAAGCGAGTCGGTTGTGTAAGCGACGGTTCCTTTTCCATTAGTGCCAGCTACCGTTGCCACGGTAGCCGCTAAAGGTAGCAGGCCCATGCGAGCAGCAACTGCCGCCGATCTTTTCAGCCCGAGGTCGATTTCCTTGCTGTGAATGCGTTCGAGATGCCAAAGCCAGCCATCTAAATCGCCTTTATCCATCGGCCTTTTTACTGCTTTCCTCGCTCGCTAAGGTTGAACTTGAATCGGAATCCTCAACCTCGTCACTAGACATCTCATCCGAAGCGGGCTCATCCTCTGAATCACTGCCCTCATCGGACACAGAGTCTTTCGCCTCTACAATTCCGTCTGAATCTTCATTAGCGGCTTCGTCAGGATCACTCCCTGGCGGATCTTCTGCATTTTCCGTAGCTGAAGAATCGATGCTCGCCTGCTCGGACTCCTCCGCCGCCGATTGATCTTCACTAGCGGCGAGTGATGGCTCCTCGTCTCCAGGACTGGCATCGTCACTCTGCTCCTCGAGCTCAGCGCTATCGTTTGGAGCGGAACCTTCAGCTACGATCGATTCATCAGCGGCGACAGCGTCGGACTCTGGCTCGGCCTCCGCATCACTCTCCGAGTTTGCGCTCTCAAGATAGGGTTCCGGAGCTAGGCATAGCTTCGCGAGGATTCGTGCAAGCGTGTCCCTAAGCTCCAACCGGTGAACAATCATATCGATTGCCCCGTGCTCAAGCAGGAACTCGCTTCGCTGAAAGCCCTTAGGTAGCTTTTGGCGAATTGTCTGCTCAATGATGTTAGGACCGGCAAAGCCCGCGCGAGCGCCTGGTTCCGCAATGTTCAAATCGCCTAAGAGCGCGAGCGATGCGGAGACACCACCGTAGATCGGGTCGGTTAGCACGGAAATATAGGGGACAGACTCCATGTGCATGCGCTCTATAACAGCACTGGTTTTTGCCATCTGCATCAGGGAGATAAGTGCCTCTTGCATGCGTGCGCCGCCAGAAGCCGAAAAGCAGACCAGTGGGATGCGCTCCTTGAGCGCCAGTTGCGCCGCGCGCGAGAATTTCTCCCCCACCGCTTGACCCATAGAACCGCCGTGAAAGCCAAACTCGAAAGCCAGAGCGACCACCGCCTGACCGTGTAGCGTTCCTCGGATGGCGACGAGTGCATCCCGTTCACCGGTGTTTTTTTGCGCGGCTGCTAGACGAGCGGTGTATTTTTTCTTGTCGCGAAAGCGCAAACGATCGATAGGTTCAATATCCGAGTACACCTCCTCTCGATTCTCTTCATCAAGGAACAAATCGAGTCGTTTCCGGGCGGGGAGGCGCATGTGGTAATCGCATTTTGGGCAAACCAGAGCGTTTCGTTCAAGATCCGGTCGGTACAACACCGCCTCACACTTTACGCACTTCGCCCACACTCCTTCAGGCACGGAGGTACGCTTAGAACCGTCAGAGCGCGAGACACCGGTGGGTAAAATTTTATTGATCCAGCTCATGCAAAGCCCAACTTAAAGCGATTTAAATCAGTCCAGGTGTCGCGGATTATACGCGCTGAAGCTGCCGGTTGAGAGCAAAAAAGTAGCGCTTCTCTTGCCGTCTAACAAACGGGCGGAACTTGGGTGTTGAAGATAAGGAACGTGAGAGAGAAGCTAAAGTACAAGGAGAGAGCTAGAAACAGCGGCTTTCTTAAAGCTCGATTTTAATCAAGGGTCGCAAAACGGTACACACTCTGAGGAGTACGGTCTGGGAACCAGCTAAGTCCCAGCTAGAACCTAAGCCGCTGCATCCGATACCAGGCGATCTACAGACTCTCGAATTTCACCGAGTAGCACCCCGGCTGCCTCAAGTATCGCCGCCTCGTCTCCCCCACTCGCAGCAACATCGGCGAGTTTTTGAACCAGGGCAGAACCAACCACAACGCCATCGGCAAAATCGGCGATTGCGGCGGCCGAAGATCCATCCTTTATGCCGAAGCCGACACATACAGGAAGCGACGTGTGTTCTCGTAACTGGGACACCTGGGAAGAAACCGACCCTAAATCAAGATGGCCGGCCCCAGTTACACCTTTTAAGGAAACGTAATAGATAAAGCCGCTCGCCTCCGACGCGATTAGGTCCATGCGCGCATCCGGGGTCGTCGGCGCGACCAAGAAAATATTGTCCATACCGACCTTCTTGAGCTCGCTGTTTAGGGAAGCG
This sequence comes from Pseudomonadota bacterium, assembly GCA_039815155.1. GTDB lineage: Bacteria > Pseudomonadota > Gammaproteobacteria > Pseudomonadales > Halieaceae > Congregibacter. The sequence continues at coordinate 11,166 of JBCBZV010000051.1, read as the reverse complement.
ACCTCTTCCGGGGGTACGTCCACAGTCAACAGCGCATCGACGCCCGCAGTACTCGCACTTTCTGCGAATGCGGTGTAACCCATTCTTTCCACGGGATTCGCATAGCCCATCAGCAATACTGGTGTTTGCGAGTCACGCTCGCGGAACTGTTTTACAAGTTCGATGACGCCACGCAGACGAGTGCCTCGATCAAGGGCTCTCTCGTGGCCTCGTTGGATAACGGGCCCTTCCGCCATAGGATCGGAGAACGGCACACCGACCTCGATGATGTCTGCGCCCGCTGTCACAAGGGTGCTCATCAAATCGACGGTGAGCTCTAGCGATGGGTCGCCGGCGACTAGGTAAGGGATAACGGCCTTCCGGCCGTCGGACTTTAAGGACTCAAAAACACCCGCGATACGACTCATGATCCGCTTAGACCTCTATCCCCTCTAAACGGGCTACGGTGAGAATGTCTTTGTCGCCACGCCCCGAAAGGTTGACGACGATGTGCTGATCAGGATTCATCCTAGCGGCGAGCTTCTCCGCGTAGGCTAGCGCGTGTGCCGTCTCTAATGCGGGCATTATGCCCTCAACTTTCGTCACGCGATGAAAAGCGGCAAGTGCTTCATCGTCATTGGCCGCGACGTAATCAACACGACCGATATCTTTCAGCCAGGAGTGCTCCGGCCCAACCCCGGGATAATCCAGACCCGCTGACACGGAGTGTGTATGCGTAATCTGGCCGTCTTCGTCCTGCATAAGGTAGGTGCGATTTCCGTGAAGAACCCCTGGTCGACCTGCGGATAGTGGTGCTGCGTGCTGGCCCGATTCCAGACCCAGTCCGCCTGCTTCTACTCCGTACATAGCAACCGAGTTATCTGCCAAGAATGGATGAAACAATCCTATCGCGTTAGAACCGCCGCCCACGCAAGCCACTAGCGCGTCTGGGAGCTTGCCGTTTTGCGCAAGACATTGTTCACGCGCCTCACGTCCGATAACACACTGAAAGTCGCGAACAAGCATTGGATAAGGGTGAGGACCAGCAACCGTACCGATGATGTAGAAGGTATCGTCTACGTTTGTCACCCAGTCGCGCATGGCCTCGTTCATTGCATCTTTGAGCGTGGCCGAGCCCGCAGTTACCGGAACCACATTAGCACCGAGGAGCTTCATCCGGTAAACGTTGAGCGATTGGCGCTGTACGTCCTCAGCCCCCATAAAGACGTGGCACTCAAGGCCCAGGCGAGCAGCGATCGTGGCGCTTGCTACCCCATGCTGCCCGGCACCGGTTTCCGCAATCACCCGGGGTTTCCCCATGTGCTTAGCCAATAAGGCTTGTCCCACCGTGTTGTTCACTTTATGGGCGCCGGTATGACAAAGGTCCTCTCGCTTCAAGAAGATTCGCGCCCCGCCGATCTCATCGGACCATCGCCTCGCCTCGTACAGCGGAGAAGGACGGCCAACATAGTGAGCAAGGTCCTCGTCGAACTCACGCTGGAATTCAGCGTCTTCAGACAAGTGGCGATACATCTTTTCTAAGTCCGCCAGCGCTGCCATCAGCGTCTCCGCTACAAATTTACCGCCGTAGGGCCCAAAGCGCCCGTCAGTGTCGGGAACATTTGCATAACGAAGCGGGTTTGATTCAATGGTCATTTGCCAGCATCCTCATTTCTGCTTAGCTTTTTTGCTTAACTTTTTTGCTTAACTCTTCGCTTAACTTTTTGCTCAGCACTTTGCTCAGCTTTTCTCTCAGCTTTTCTCTCAGCTTGCCTGCTCAATTCTGCGTTCATCAGCTGCACGCACTGCGGCCATGAACGCATCAATTTTCTCGACGTCTTTGACGCCCGGACTACTCTCAACACCACCGCTCACATCAACGACCGGTGCGTTGGTCGCCTTGATTGCTCCGGCCACGTTTTGCGGACTAAGTCCGCCCGCTAGAATCCAGCGTGAACCGAGATTAAGCGGAAGCCGCTTCCAATCAAAGGTTTTGCCCGTTCCACCGCTTCGCCCGTCGCTCCAGGCGTCAAAAAGTAGTGCTCGCGCCGACGGAAAGCGAGTCGTCGAGGCGCGAAGATCGAGGTCGGGACGCATTGCGATCGCTTTAAAAAACGGCTTCCCGAATTGGGCGCAAAACGCTTCATCCTCGTCACCATGAAACTGCAAAATATCAATCGGACAACGCTCCAGCGTGTTCTCAACCTCACGCCGGTCTGGGTTAACAAACAGCCCGACTAGGGTCAGCAAGGGATCGACTGCAGCGGCTACTTCAACGGCTCTATCGATGTCTATGGCTCGTGGGCTCGGACCAAAAAATACTAACCCTAGAGCGTCAGCGCCTACGGCGGAGACATGCTCGGCAACAGCAGGACTTCGGACCCCACAGATTTTGACCCTAGTCATCGAGTTACGATCAGCAACAAACGCCCAATATTAGCAGATGCGTTCGCCAAGTCCGACACACCGCTACCTTGGAAAGTACACAAGTGCGTCTGTTGTCGGGATCGAAAAATGCTCTGGATAACTCACATCGCTGAGGTACAGGCCGCAAGACGGTGCGGTGGCCCCGGCCAGCGTTCGATCACGGGTGTGGAGCAACTCCTCTAACCAGGTCTCAGAGGCTTTACCTGTTCCAATCACCAACAGAGACCCGACAATATTTCTCACCATATGATGTAGGAAAGCGTTGGCCACCAAACGTACACGAAGAAAATCCCCTTGGCGCCGAACGGCAGCTTCTGACATGAGACGCATGGGGCTCAAGGACTGACAGGACGCGGCGCGAAATGCGGAAAAATCTCTCTCCCCGAGAATACGCTGGAGCGCGGCGTGCATAACTTGATCATCAAGGCGATCGCGCCACCATAAAACACGATTGGATAGCAAAGCCGATTGGACGGGGCTATTGCCGATCAAATAGTCATAGGTACGTGACACAGCGGTGAAGCGGGCGTGAAAATCTGGCGCAACGGGTACGGAAGCGGTAATTCTGACCGTACTCGGCAGGTGGGCGTTACCGCCGACTAGCCATGCCTTCAAGCTACGCTCACTTGGCGCATCGAAGTGCACCCATTGCGCAATGGCATGCACTCCCGCGTCCGTACGTCCGGCACAGGACACCGTTATCGGGCGGCTAGCGATTTGGCTTAAGGCTTGCTCTAAGGTCTCTTGGACCGTAGCGACATTTTGCTGCGCCGACTGCCTTTGCCAGCCCGCGAATGCGGAACCGTCGTATTCCACGCGCAGCGCCAACCGTTGCCCTTCAGCAAGCGGTTGATCCGATAGATGTCCGGTAGAATTAGAAAGCACTGCGGCCATGGCCGTTTGCGAGGCTTATTGCTATGACTGCCGCAGCAACAGCTAGAAATATCTAAGTAAGCCGATCGATGAGCTCTTGCGCTTCTTCTATCTGCTCTTCGTTGCCCCTTTCGACGACCTCTTCGAGAATGGCCTTCGCGCCCTGCGAATCGCCCATATCCAGGTAAGCCCTAGCCAAGTCGAGCTTCGTTGCCATCTGATCGGCGTCGTCCGCAATCAACAAATCCTCAGCGGCGGCTTGCTCTTCTCCATCCGCATCGCTGCTAGCTGCACTATCTGCAGGGACCAGCGCATCGGTCAAATCAAGTTCATCCTCGGAGGTAGCAAAATCAAGCTCGTCGTCAGTGATTGGGTTGCTGTCATCTTCGATTTCTAAATCGTCGAAGACCACCTCACCTTCGTCGTCATGCGCTTGCTCAAGAGCTCTCGCTTCATTATCGATAGCGGGCTCGTTAGACAACGTAGAACTCGACTCCGCTGATCCTTCATCGACTAGATCCAACTCTAGGGTCGGCACCTCTGCGGAATCATCCAGAGAATCGCCGTCTTCCGTTAGATCGAGTTCGACATCTTCGACCTGATCCTCTACGGCCTCGGCAGCAAGCTCAAGGGTGGATTCCGCGTCTGCTGTTGGATCCTTATCAACTTCAAGCTCGCCGAAAGAGTCGTCCTCAAAATCGAATTCGTCTTCGGCTTCCAGGTCGAACTCTGAAGCGCTACCAGCTGAGTCTCCTCCTACTAGAGACTCGGCCTTGTCGATCGCGGTGGCGTCTCCGTGGGCACGAAGGTCTTCAAGCTGTTCTGCAGCTTTGTCGCCCTCTCCCATATCGACATAAAGTTCAATTAACTTAAGCCGGTAGGCACTGTTGCGAGGATCCTCATTAATCGCAGTTTCTAAAAGTTCGATCGCTTGCAGATAGCGACCGTACGCAATGTAGATATCTGCCTCGGCGAGTGTGTCTCCAGCGGAAGCATCGTCAATATAATCATCGTGCTTGCGCTCGCCGTAACCCCGACTTCCACCGAGATCTAGCTCATCTTCACCCTCTACTTCTTCTTCGTCGCCGTCTTCCTCATCGTCATCTATAGCTTCATCTTCGAGATCGGCCTGATCCAGAAGGGTTTCGATGGGTAACTCGTCTTCCTCATCAAGTGCCGTTTTATCGAGACTAACTCCTTGAAAAACATCGTCTTCGTCTGCTTCCGACGCGAATGATGTGCCTTCGATAGCAGATTCGCTGTTTGCCCTTCGACGCAGGAAGAAGAAAACGCCCAACAAGACAGCGAGCAATCCGCCGCCTATGGGCAACCATGGGATGCCTCCCGAGCTTGAGTTACTAGAGGTGCCGCGATCGGAGCTTGGAACGGAACTCGTCGATTCAGTGTTGACCGCGGGGGCAATCGCAGGTGCAGTGCGGGAGGCTTGCAGATCGGCCTGCGCCGCTGCGGTCGCCTCACGCGCTTCTCGAAGCGCTTGTTCTAAAGTGGCGATTTTCTCGTCCTTGAGGGCCACGATCTGCTCTAGCGTATCGAGGCGGGAGGTCATCGAGTCCATTTGGGCAGCAAGCTCGTTGGAGCCAGACGCCCCCTCCGCCGCTGGATCGGTCGAAACGCTCGTATCAGAACCCGGCTGTACTAGCTCATCGATGCTCGCTGTGGCCGACTCCTCCACACCAGTGCTTTCATAGCTCGAGGATTGGTCACCGCGTTGACCGGCCGGCTCGGCCGATATTCGCAAGGAAGCCGCCGCCGACACACCGGGCGTGGCAGCGCCCGCCTCAAAGCTCGCATTCTGCTCGCGTACTTCTTCAAGCGCGGCGGCAAGATCGTCGGAGCTGATTTCTCCTGCCGCGGGCAAATAGATGATGTAGCCCGCTTTGATGCGATTAATGTTGCCGTTGATAAAGGCCTCAGGATTTAATCGCTGGATATCCAACATTGCCTGCTGCACTGATATGCCGCCGGGCTTTCCCTGAGACGCAATTTGCCACAGGGTTTCATCACGCCGAACCATATAGCGATTACCCGGCGTCGGCTCTCCAACGGTCTCCGCTGAAAAATCTCTTGCGGGCATTTCACCGGGTGCGAGACTGCTCTCTCTTCGCCGAATTCGGTCTCCCGTGGTTACCTCTTGCGGTTCTTCAGCCTTGGGAGAGGCGTCTTCTCGTCCCTCTACCTCCGCTACCCTCTCCTTTGCCGAGACGGTAACAACTTCCTGACGAAAGGCTGGTGGATCCACGAGAATGGTGTATTCGCGGAGCAAGCGGCCATTGGGCCAGCGGGCTTCGATGATCAAATCTAAAAAAGGCTCGAGAACAGCGTCTTCGGTGCTTAAGCGGATAACCCCTCGACCGCTGGCCTCATCAATATCGACTTCAAACTGGATGCTGGTCAAAAAATAATCGCGGTCGATCCCGAGGCGTTCAAAATCATCCACTCCGGCAAGACGTATTCTGACGTCGTCGGCGGTAAGCGCTCGCGTATCGAGAAGTTCGACTTCAGCCTTCAGCGGCTCGTTTAGGAACGAACTCATATTGAGTTCGCCTAGCCCTAAGGCCAATGCCTGAGACGACGCCAATGCGCCACAGAACACTGCCGCTGCTCGCGCAGCTGTTTTCACTCCGACCTCGGTCGACATGGCTCTGCCTTGTTTTCACCCAATGGTTATCACCCAATGGCTTTCGCCCAACGACTGACATTATGCCCGATGTAAGCCGTTCTTTACCGCTCTATTACTGCATGTTGCTGCATCGCAGCCATATAACTAGTCGATCGGCTTTATGGCCCTGCCGTTGCACCCGCTAGCTATCGATTCTTATGCCGTACCCATCTGGGTCTGGGCGCATCTAAAATCCGGCCCATGGATTCCCGGCGTCAGCCCACCCTAGTCTTGTTTTTCGCAGAGAGCCCATTATCCGCGATAATTTCCGCTCCAACAGCGTAAGAAAACGCTTTTTTCACAACAGCTTGCGACACTTATTCTAGAAACTGCTGCAAGTTTGAAGACTGTAGCGCCGCGGTAAGGATCGCGTCAAGTCCATACTCTTCAAACTTTTACGCGCTTGTTGTAGCTGGTTAGCGTCAAAATTTACGAAAACTACAGCGAAACCACCCGATCGGGATCATAAAGCGCGGGTATCTCCTAATGCACGGGAATTACTTATAATGCTTGGTTTTGGTGAAATACCCGCACGGGCCAGGTGGACGCGCAACAGGAGATTCGGCAATTGGTTGCCTGGAAGCTTGGGGGAAAGTCGATTACCGGGTCAGTCCTCCAAATAGGATCTCGTCACCATCAGCTCGGCAATCTGAATACTGTTGAGGGCGGCGCCCTTGCGCAAATTGTCCGCCACTACCCACAGGTTTAAGCCGTTCGCGCACGATATGTCATCGCGGACCCGGCTCACATATACCGGATCAGATCCAGCCGCATGAGAAACCGGCGTGGCATAGCCACCGTCAACCTGTTCGTCGACAAGCGATACGCCCGGCGCCTTAGCAAGCAGCGCCTTCGCCTCCTCTGCGCTCAGCGCTTGTTCCGTTTCAATGTGGACGGCTTCCGCATGGCCGTGGAAAACGGGTACGCGAACACAAGTTGGGTTCACTTGAATGCTCCTATCACCAAAGATCTTTTGCGTCTCCCACACCATTTTCATTTCTTCTCGCGTATAGCCATTTTCTTGAAATGTATCGATGTGCGGCAACGCATTAAAGGCTATCTGTAGCGGATAGACGTCGGCTTCAGCAGGCTTGCCGTTCAACAGGCGCGCCGTTTGACCAGCGAGTTCTTCCATTGCGGATTTGCCCGTACCCGAGACTGCTTGGTAGGTCGCTACATTGATGCGAGTGATTCGAGCGGCATCATGGAGTGGCTTGAGCGCTACCAGCATTTGAATGGTCGAACAGTTCGGGTTAGCAATAATGCCCCTTGAGCGCCACGACGCGGCGGCGTCTGGGTTTACTTCTGGCACGACAAGCGGAATGTCTTCGTCGCGACGAAAGTGGGAGGTATTGTCGATGACGACGGCGCCAGCCGTCGCTGCGCGAGGTGCATGTTCCGCAGAGACACCGCCGCCTGCAGAGAACAGCGCGATATCGACACCTTCAAAATCGAAGGTCTCCAGTGCTTTGACTACTAGCTGATTGCCCTTAAAAGAAATTCGCTTGCCGGCGGAACGCTCGGAAGCAAGTAGGTGAAGCTCCCCGATCGGAAGTTCTCGCTCCGCGAGAATCTCGACCATCGCTTCTCCGACCGCTCCAGTCGCACCGACGACGGCCAAGTTGTACGTTTTACTCATGCTGCACTGGTCGCCTGCTTTGCCTGTGAAAGGCGCTTTTCAAAAGCCGCCACTACCGCATCACCCATCGCGGCTGTCGTTACCAAGGTGTCGCCAGGAGCTAGAATATCGGGTGTACGCAGGCCGGAGTCCAAAACTTCGCCAACGGCTGTTTCAATAGCGTCGGCCGCTAGCCCATGCCCTAAGCTGTAACGAAGCATCATCGCCACCGACAAGATTGTCGCCAGCGGGTTAGCCTTCTCTTGACCTGCGATATCCGGCGCTGACCCGTGGCACGGTTCATACATTCCCCGCCCGGAAGCGTTCAGGGAAGCAGACGGCAGCATCCCTATTGACCCGGTCAGCATTGCCGCCGCATCGGAAAGTATGTCGCCAAACATATTTCCCGTAACGATCACATCGAACTGTTTTGGCGAACGGATCAACTGCATCGCTGCGTTATCGACGTACATGTGCTCGAGCTCCACGTCCGGATAGTCGGCCGCAAGTTCCGTAAGCACTTCGCGCCAGAGTACCGTTGCTTCAAGCACATTGGCCTTGTCGACCGAGCACACTCGCCCATCTCTTTTTTGCGCCAGTTCAAAAGCCAACCTTCCAATCCGAAGAATCTCTGTCTCGTCATAGCGATAAGTGTTGAAGCCTTCGCGTACGCCGTCGTCTCGGATATGAATTCCACGAGGCTCGCCGAAGTAAATCCCGCCTGTGAGTTCGCGGACGATCAATATATCTAAGCCGGCTACCAGGTCTGCCTTCAGGCTCGAAGCAGCAACGAGCTGGGGATACATGATCGCCGGACGCAGATTTCCGAAGAGCTCAAGCTCTGATCGTATTCGAAGCAATGCTCGCTCGGGACGCAAATCCCGTTCAAGCTCATCGTAAGCGGGACCACCCACGGCGCCGAGCAGAATTGCGTCTGCCGCCCGAGCTTTTGCGAGTGTCTCCTCGGGCAATGGGTTACCGGTTTTCTCGTATGCGGCGCCACCTATCAGAGCATGTTCAAGCGTGAGATCCAGCGAGAATGCCTGAGCAACAGCATGCAGAACTTTCTCCGCTTCCGGCACAATTTCCTGCCCGATGTAATCGCCGGGCAGCATTAGAATAGTGGTGCTCATGGGTTCGATCGCTCAGGAAACAACCAGGGATGGCTTTGCGACGTTTTCGCCTCGTAATTGTGAATAGCACTGGCGCTTTTTAAAGTAATGCCAATGTCATCGAGACCCTCAAGCAAGCATTGGCGGCGATAATCCTCTACCTCAAAACCCCAAGCCTCGCCGCTGGGTAGGTTTACCCTGCAAGCGCGCAGATCGATTTCTAAGCGATAGCCTTCTTGGGCGTAAGTCGCCTCGAACAGCCGATCAACCTGTGACGCAGGCAATGCGATGGGCAAAACGCCGTTTTTGAAACAGTTGTTGTAAAAAATGTCAGCAAAGCTAGGGGCTATGATGCTGCGAAAACCGTAGTCTTCGAGCGCCCAGGGCGCATGCTCTCGACTCGAACCACAGCCAAAATTGTCCCGCGCGATTAATACACTCGCGCCTTTATAACGGGGAAAATTGAGCGGAAAATCCTCGTTAACAGGGCGATTGCTACAGTCCTGTCCCGGCTGCCCCTCATCGAGATAGCGGAGTTCGTCGAAGAGATTGGGGCCAAAGCCGCTGCGTTTAATCGACTTCAAAAACTGCTTGGGAATAATCAGGTCCGTGTCGACATTGGCCCGATCCATCGGCGCCACCAAGCCGCAGTGAACGGTAAATGGTTTCATTTTCTGGTCCTGGGCCGCTACCGGGCCCCGTTTTGATTTTTAGAATTACCCTAGCGCGGAAGCACTTTGCTGCGTAGCTTCGTCAGCAAGCTCAGTGCTGTGGCCTTCCGCTAAACCATGTGCACAATTCGTCTGCGTGTAGTGACGCACGTCAACAAAATGACCCGCTATTGCGGCAGCAGCCGCCATCGCGGGGCTGACTAGATGGGTACGACCGCCGAAGCCTTGGCGACCTTCAAAATTCCGGTTTGACGTGGATGCACAGTGCTCGCCTTTTCCAAGCTTATCCGCGTTCATCGCTAGGCACATAGAACAGCCAGGTTCACGCCATTCAAGTCCAGCCTCAACGAATACCTGATCCAGTCCTTCCAACTCCGCCTGGGACTTTACTTGTCCAGAGCCCGGGACTACGAGCGCCTGTTTGACGTTTGCGGCGACTTTTCGGCCGCGAACAACCTCCGCTGCTTCACGCAAGTCTTCTATTCTCGAGTTGGTGCAAGACCCAATAAAAACGCGATCGGCAGGAATGCTGGTGATCGGCTCGCCGCCTTTTAGTCCCATGTATTCCAAGGCGCGCCGAGTTGCATCCTGCCGAGTCTGACTATCCATTTGATCAGGTGTCGGAACCGATGCATTCACCGGAGCCACCATCTCGGGTGAAGTGCCCCAGGTCACTTGCGGTGCGACCCCTTCCGCCTCTAGCACAACCTCTCGATCAAAGTGTGCGTCGGGGTCGCTGTGCAACTGCCGCCAAGCGCTAACCGCCTGCTCCCATTCAACACCGGTTGGCGCCATAGGGCGCCCTCGGACGTAGTCGATCGTTGTGTCGTCAACGGCAACCATGCCCATGCGAGCACCGGCCTCGATCGACATGTTACAAAGAGTCATGCGTCCCTCCATACTCAGCTGTTCGATGGCTGGTCCAGCAAACTCGATTGCGTAGCCGGTGCCGCCGGCCGTCCCTATCTTGCCAATGATTGCTAGAGCGAGGTCCTTCGCCGTCACCCCCAATGGCAAAGCACCATCAACGCGAACACGCATGTTCTTCATCTTCATCTGAACAAGACACTGCGTCGCGAGCACATGCTCCACTTCCGAGGTACCAATACCGTGGGCTAACGCGCCCATGGCACCGTGGGTACTGGTATGCGAGTCGCCGCAGACTACGGTCATGCCCGGCAGCGTCGCACCTTGCTCCGGCCCGACAACGTGGACGATGCCTTGTCTGCGGTCGTTTATCGGAATCTCAACGATTCCAAAAGCACTGCAGTTGTCATCCAGAGTCTGCACCTGGAGGCGAGAAGTATCGTCGACAATCCCCGCCACACCGCCAGCACGCTCGGACGCCTCGGTGGGAACATTGTGATCAGGAACCGCGAGGTTAGCTTGCAGGCGCCACGGTTTGCGGCCAGCGAGGCGTAAGCCCTCAAAGGCCTGCGGTGAAGTTACCTCATGCAATAAATGGCGATCGATATAGATCAGAGCGGATCCATCTTCCCGTTCTTCGACGAGGTGATTGTCCCAAAGCTTGTCGTATAGCGTTCGTGCGGCCATGTCGACCTCGTTAATCTTTTGCGTGACTTTTTTTGTGTGACTTTTAGGTGGCTTTCTAGATGACTTTCTAGACGGCTTTCTAGCTGGCCTTCTACACAATTTGCTGCGCGGTTTTCTATGCGCTTGTCAAAACACGGTTTTGATTCAAGCTTGCTGCATGCGCAAAGGCCAAGTCGCAGCCGTAGGCTGTACTTACCACTCCCCGAGAACGATACTCCTCGACCATAAATAACTCAAATCTATTATTTTTAT
>JBCBZV010000144.1:0-9727 GCA_039815155.1 Pseudomonadota bacterium | reverse complement strand
GACCAGGATAATACAGGTACTTTTTGTTCCTTTTTTATAATATATTTCAGTATCTAGCGCTACTCAAGAAGCATGGAAACACCATGACTGAATCCAATGAACAGTCCTTCGTTCAAATCGACATCCTTAAGTCCTTTACTCGCTTATCGAGATTTTTGTCTTTGCCTCTACTCACCACTTTAGCTTACGGTCTGGGAGCTGGACACGTGATTGCAAACGGGAGCACTCCGTCACTCGCGAAAAGTGCTGGTTTTATATCCCGCATAGAAGAAGGAAACACATACTATCCAGTTACTTTCAATGACATTTCCTTTGCTGAGCTCATCGCTTCATCGAAGGCCAAAATCCTCTTACCAATGGCCGGCAGTGACAAATCGATGAAGGCGACGGTATCGCAGATAGACAATCAAACTTCTTCTTCAGGGGATGTTGTTTACTCGGGAGTAGTTACAGACCCGGAAACCAATATCGAAATTGGTTACTTTACATACGCCCATTTCGATGGGTCTCAACCTTATCTGGCGGTAACAGCAGGTAGCGAAAGTTATGAGATCTTTGAGGATGGCAGTACGAGAGCCACTGACTTTGTGCTACGCCATAACTCTGAGCAAGCATTTAAGGGACGGGTTGACGTTGAACCAGAGGAGTGGGAGGAACTCTTAGCGACACTACCTAGCGAACAAGTTTCGAACTCTGAGCAAAACGCTGCAAGCCGTGCTAGCTCTTCTCAAAGCAGGTCCAGCTGTCTCGTAGATGTCGGAGTTGGCTACACAAGCGCGGCGCTTGCGCGCAACGGCTCAATAGTCAGTTCAATCGGCGCATGGATGTCCAACCTCAATAATATGGTTGACAGCATTGGTGTGACTTGTAATTACAGGTTGGTCGGGACACTTGCCGCCACTTATCAAGAATCAACAAACGGGAATAATGTCTTCAACTCTTCAATCGTGACTGACATATTTGCTATCGACAACGACCCGCAAATTGTCACTTGGAAGAACAACACGGTGAATGCAGATCTTTTCATGTTGATAACCTCTGCAGCCATAAACGCCGGGCCGCTGGATCTCTTACAAGGCGTCGTTAATCCGACACGTCCGTCCACACTCTGCCATAGTAGTGTGATCGCGCGGAACTGTGGAGAATATGGCATAACTCGAGATGACTTCGCATTTAGTATCCGAGTGTTTGCACACGAAATGTTGCACATGGCCGCCGCTCAGCACGAGTATGCGTACGGGCATCCCAATACGGGCAGTTTTCCTTATGGTGGCCTGGGGTTTACTGCGATGAACAACAGCTCAGAGCAGTCAGTAACTGGGAGCAGGAAACACAGTACGACCGTGATGTCTAACCCCCTGATAACACCGAGTGTTAACCTGATGTGTGCTAGTTCCGGCACGGTCATCAATCTGACATTCTGCGGGCAGCGCTTACCGTACATCGCGTCGAGGACGACACCACGCTCTGTCCAGCTTGGCAACTTGCCCTGGTTCCCGACGGTAACCCGATACTTCCCTCCCTTTTACCCATCGGTAACATCGGCCCCATACACCTCTCCCTCTGACGTGATGGCCACGCTGATTCAAAACGGAATGTCGTTCAACCAAACGTTCCAATAGTGCGCAATATTGCTCCATGTAGTACCGACGACCCGGCCATTCGATACGAGGCCGGGCTTTCCCACTACGCCAAGTAAGAATGTTAGTCGTGGGAAAGGTTGCCGAGACCCTTTCCTTTGGGCGTCGCGGACTAAGCAATTGAGCACAGGCGCGATTTTCTAGGCGTTGCCGACAAAGCAGACGACCAGGCATCATTGCGACGTATATGCTTGGCGTTCCTCTAACTGCGAAGCTTCTGCTATCTGGCTCCTTTCTAGTCAAGATGCCAAGCGTTTTGCCAGTCCCATGTCGCGGGAGTCCATACGAATGCCGCGAGCCTCTGCTGTGCCCTCACAATCGCCAACGAGGTTGATATGCTGTCAATCCTGCGTCCGTGCGTGCCTCAGCAGATCGGTTTTGGCAAGCAGCTGTACGAAAGATAAGCAGAAAAATAAATAGGCTTATAACTTGGTGAATGCCGCACCTAAGTGTTTTTGGAGTTTTCATACCTATAGATGCGAAACATGGGAGGCACCTAGGTGATTCAGTGCCAAGTCAATGCAGAGAGCTAGCCTGATATCCTTGGTCAAGAATCTAAGCGGTAGTTCTGACAACCGGTGATCTGAAACATGCGCAAGAAGCGCCATTGCGGACCTGCCCTGCAACTCTGGGACCAGGGACATGGAATCGCACTCCTTGTTAATGCTATGCCTGTTAGCGGTCGGCCGGTCCCAGCAGAGCACAGCTAAGATCAGTATTCGAGAATTTGTAGGCCCCGGGTCACCGATGAACCAGTAGAGGCATCATTGTGTTGTGAACTTTAGCCAGATTTGTTTGTTGATCGACGGCCTATTCAATTCCTGAACGCTGAGGTTAGCTGATTTTGCTGCAGCTTCGATGTAGGCCAGCGTATATCTAACGACGGCCACGAAACGTTCGTCTCCAAGATCGAGATTGTCGCCGCATAACTCAATCCCAGACGTCCTCGTTGGGACTGAATGATAGTTTTCTCGCGAGTCTTCGCGCCAGTAAGACGCTATGAGCGTTCCGTTGGGACAGGTGGTAGAGAAACTCTTGAGAATCGAATGGAGCATTCCTGGAGCCGTATGCGTTAGGATCGACCGAGCAACGACGAAATCGAATTGTGTTTCGAAAACCCCCATATCGCAGTCGCTGTTAAAAGCAAAACGGGGCACCTTAAACCGTTCTAAATCCTTTTCGAGAACGATGTCGAGTCCGGCCTCAACGCCCTTGCGTATCGGGTCGATTCCAAAGTAACGACCACGATCGAGAAAACGGATGAGCCAATACCCAAGGCGCAGCGAGCCACATCCGAAGTCCAAGAGCCTATGTGATGGTAGAAGGCCTTCCGATAACAAAGTTTGAAGTGCATCACGGCCTACTGCCTCAAACGAGTCCAAGGGGCCGCCAGAATAATGTCCAGTACGCCTCTCAATAGCTTTCCCCATAGCGTAAAAGTCAACACTCGTGCTTTCGACATTCCCTCGCATAGCTCTCCTTAAAAAGCGCCCAAAAGCCTTATACAAATCAGACCAATACGAAATGCCAATGACCAAGTCTCAATCACCTGTGCCGAGGGGTCCAAAGAGCCCCTTACGACTATGCTAGGCCAAGTGGCATGGCTACTTTCATTGGGCATTGCCACGCCTGAAGGTTTTGCTGTGCAAGAGGGTGCTCGCCAGACGCGTATTGCGCGAAGTATGAACTTCGGAAACAGATTAGCCTAACTGTTTCGCTGCTAGCAACGATTGAAGCGAGGTTTGGCTGTAAACCTTTTGAAAAAATCAGGATCTGAGATGGATACGGAGTCGAGGCGGCGTTGAATTTTTGTACGGGTACAGGAACTTCGTATTAGTGTTCTTTCTTTCAGGCGAAACTCGACACAAAATACAGCGGACCGAAGTTTGAGAATACAGCAGCGTAGCTAGAAATTTTCATGAACAGCCACCGTTTCATACACATTGCTGGATGCTATAAATCAGGTACTTCTTGGCTATTAAACTCCATCAGTGCACACCCAGAAGTTCTCGGGTGGAGTGAGTTCGACCCAATTCGTGCGGTTTACCGAGAGCTCAAGTACCGACCACTTCTGATGAGGCCGGTTTATCGCTTGGTTGGCAAACCGCTAAAGCAAGCTGAAGCACCCCTTTTTCGCCTACGAAAATCATCGGAGGTATTCGAAAAGATGTTCGTGGGTCGCGGGTGGATTCCACTCATCGGAAATGCCTATGAGTCTATCCAGAAGTATCCCCACAGAAGTGATATCAACGCGTTTTTAGAAGAGCTGACGGCGCTCGCTGAGATCGTCTTGCCCAGGGACGCCCGCCCGTTATTAACTGCCGATCGATTCGATTTTCCCCTGGCATTTCCCAACACAACGGCCAAATCACTCACTGGTCTCATGACAGACGTTTCAAAATTGGAAGAAACGGACCAGGCGGTTAGCATTTTTTACAGTTACTTACAGTCCCAGTGTGCGCCAGAAACTGTCGTAGCCACTAAGGCAGCAGACCAAGTTGCTTGTATTCCATTACTGGCGAAACACTCTCCTGATTCGTACAAGGTCGTCATTGTTCGAGACGGTCGAGACGTCGCAGTATCCGCATCGTATTACCAAAAGTTGATGGCCCAATGGGGTGCAAATTGGACACCTAGAAAAGTGTCTTCAGTGCGCAGCATAAAGTCCTGGGCTTATCGGGTGCGACTTCTGTCGCGTTATGCCAAATCCTACAATTTAATCGTTTTACGTTACGAAGATTTGTTAGCAGAGTATGAGACTTTTATGACGCTACTCCTCAAAAAATTGGGTTTAACGGCGAACCCGGATATCGTGAGTCAGATAGCATCCAAAGCTTCATTCGAAGCGGCAACTTATGGTCGAAAGCCAGGCGAATCAGCTAATCATATCGTTCGCAAAGGCGTCGTCGGGGACTGGAAACATCACTTTACCCAATCGCAAGCAGACGAGTTGTGGAACGCTGCGAGAACTGAACTTTCGATCCTCGGCTACACGCGCGAAGGTATAATCGATGAGTCTGAAACCTTCCCGGCAATGCTGCGCTGACCACCACCAAATTGCGTAGGTTTGCGCACTACAAATAATCGAAACAGCAACAAAGTGGTTGCGTCAGAACTAGCGTCAAGATCTTGTACATAATAACATTTTTGTGATTTTTTTTGCTAAATATTTCATATCGACTAACCTTCTATAGCGCACCGGCGAAGGCGACCTCAATTAACGTCAGTAGCATGTCTTAGCCGCCGCAAACTTTCGCTCAACGATTTTTTAGGAGGCTTGTTCGATGAAACGCTGGACTTATGCATTTTTACTGTGCTCGCAACTCTTGCCTGCAGTTAGCCTTGCTTGCAACACAACTCTTTCACCAGGTTCCAATGTAATATCCAATGCAGTAAACGCTTCACCCAACGGTGCCGTTATTTGCCTAAACAACGGGATCTACGCTCAAACAGTCCAAGTCGCACTGAAAAGCAATCAGCGCCTAACTGGACTAGGTACGAGGAACAACGCGAAGATTACGTTCCAAGGCGTAAATCGCGCTGTCACCATGAAACTCGGCAGCAAACTCAATCATGTCACGTTGGAAGGGCTAGATCCCAACGGAACTGCCGAGTATGGAGTTCTTGCATTTAATGCGGGTAACAATCAGGTTTGGGACGTCGGAATAGAGAATTTCCAGATTGGAGTGGGCCTCAATGGGAGCCCGAACGGGAGAATTACTAGTGTCCACATCAGTGATACTGGCAACCCATTCAACACCCTTCCAGACCCGGCGATCTGGATCAGAAATAGCGACAACACCCGTGTCCGTTTCGGCCGCATCGACGGCGCAAGTAATGGACCAGGCGGCGATGGCGAAATTTCATGCTTTTCGTCGAGGTTTCTAGAGATCGATGGGTTAAACGTTATCGACTCTGGCGCTAGCGCGATCTATCTTGTGGGATGCGCAGACGCAGTTGTGGAAAACACCGTTGTCCACCGAGCAGGAGAATGGGGTATCGACGTAGTAGACGGCTCAAGCAACTTTACGGCCCGAAACAACGAAGTCTGGTGGTCAAACTTTGCTGGATCAGTTTACGATGAAACCGATAACGGACCGGGAACATATGAAAATAATGATTTCCGTAACAACAATTTAGGTGGTGTA
The DNA here is from genome assembly GCA_039815155.1 of Pseudomonadota bacterium. Taxonomy (GTDB): domain Bacteria; phylum Pseudomonadota; class Gammaproteobacteria; order Pseudomonadales; family Halieaceae; genus Congregibacter. The sequence goes on along the minus strand of JBCBZV010000144.1, from coordinate 3,939 downwards.
GCGAACTGTACGGGAGTCGCAGTTAACGGAACCCAGTCTAACGTCACTATGATAGGAAACGTGGTCACACCAGGGCCTCAAACCTGCAGTCCGCCAACCTGAGACTGAGCCATCTAAGCGGCCCACGGTCTCATGCGCGTTAGCTCATGAGACCGTGATACCAGTTGAGACAACAGCGGCAGTGCCGAGCTCATCTCCGAGGCTTACTTCAGCGCGCCTTTTTTCTGCGGACATGAGTAGTTTCCGGTATGACTCAAAGTCCGCATTGTGCATGATCTGCCGCTTTTCGCGGGAGGTGAGCTGTACTTGGCGTTTCTCGTCCAGTCTTTCCGAATACGTGATCTCATTCTTGAGCGACGCCCGAAAATCCATCGCCGAATCCAATCCCAGGTAGTCAAGAATTATTCGCGCCGAATGTTGCATTTGCTGCCTACCAAAAAAGAGCGATTCATATTCAATCGCAAGGATCTGCTCTGGGCTTTTCAACTGTGTCTTTAGCGTGAAATCGAGCGACTGATTCCAATCGGAAATGGATTCACTGACACCCCGATTCCAGGTGTCTGTTTCGTCAAGTAGCCTAGTCTTATAGGAACTGGCAACATCAAAGATGTTTCTAAAAACGAAGATTACTTTGGCTCCGGGAAACTTTTGAAACAACCCGTCGTAATTGCGGTACAACGTAGGGATTTTATCCCCCACGTAACTAGCATCAGAGAAACGACTTTTCATCTTTCTGTAGTGATCCCCACGACGCGCCCCTGTAAGATCAGGGAAATGTGTGTCACCGGCTTGGTACCGAAAAAAGCGGTCCTTCCGGTAAAAGGAAGGGTCGAGCGCGAAGGGTTTAGCAGTCGCAGGAAAGATGAAACGCTCGATACCTAAAACAATCGCAGGATGCGAAACCATCAAACGCCAAAGAGCTGTAGTTCCTGAACGTGGACATCCACAAACGAAAAGATATTTCAACTTAACTTCTCTTAAAGGGTTGGGTTCCGGGTACAAAATTCGGGTGTCATACCATACAAAAACAACTTGCGCTCAAACTCTGACTTGCCCATCGCGGCGATCATTTGAGTAGGTTTAATCTGGCCCGACAGGGTCTTCTCACGATTTATGAACTCAACCTTGTCGATAAAATTTCGGTCGCTTTCATCGTCAGACGAAAAGTTATGGCCGAACATTCGATCAGTAAAAACATCGATAACCCCGCCCCAGTGTATTAAGAGTTCAAAGTGAAAAGTGCTTGTGAGTAGCGGCATGATGTCTTGAGCACGGATACCTTCAAAGCCCTCTTGCGAGCAATCCCAATCCAAAAACCGCTTTTCCATCCGTTTGAGCTGCTGGTTGTATTTATAGCGGTCAGGGAGATCCGACCAAAGCTCATCGACTAAAGTCCTAGTCTCTGGCCAACGCATGTGACCGTTCCTACCAATCATATCGTGGGTGACAAAAAATCCATCATTGGAGAGGCTAGTATGGATTTTGTGAAATATGGACTCTAATTCGACGAAGTGATGCAGACACTGTAAGGCCAGGACAACGTCGTATTTGTGGCCGGGGTCCCAAGAGTTCAAATCAACACACGAGAAAACCATATAGTTCTCAACAGCATTTTCGCGTGCGCGTTCAGCACCTCGGTCGAGCATACTCTGATTTAAATCAAGACATTCAAATGAAAAATTCGTAACGTTGTGGCGGACTAGCGAAGCCGCCAGAAACACCTCAGTTTCACAGTTTCCCGAACCGATGCTGATAAACCGCATCTTGTTGCCGGGATCAGCTCGACACACCTTGCGCATGTAATGCATGTGGACGTCGTTGATCGTGTCGAAGCCGAAAGTTCGGATCAAAGGAGAGAGATACTTTCCAGACCAATAGTGATGGATAGAAGGTAAATCATGGATGTCTTCAACCTCCCTGTAACGTTGAATTTCCTCACTTACACGATCCTTGTACTTCGATTTGCCACGCATAATTCTACAAAGGTCCTTTCCCAGTCGAGTTCGAAGCACCTACGCAAGCGCTAGCAGGTGACACTCGTTCACGGTGATCGATCGTATAAGCGTAGAGCATAAAAAGATGGACCAACAGCTGTTGATTGACCACGTCGGAGGAACGCGTTGAAGACGGAAAGGTTATCACATCTACTACAGCCTCGAACAAGACGATTGCCCCGGCAGGACGCATCAGTCTGGGAACCTAATCCAATGACTTAGCGAGAAAAATCAGCGACGCCTTGGTAACTCGCTCATTACGCTCCTCCGCCTCAGTCGATTGCGCTCTGATAAGAGGATTTTGGTGATCTGACGGTACTTACCAAAAAATGAGAGTGATCGGCTGGAGCGGAATCATCATAATCGTGCCAGTAGGGATGCAACGTAATACACGCGGTATTTTTTTCCGCAATCACATTAGGGCCGTGTAGCAGAGATTGTGAGCTCTGAAGAGCCACTGCAACAGCTTATTGAGAGAAGCTCTCCGGAGAGTATCTTCCGAAGAGCTTGGGGTCTTGTTTAGCAGCCAGAGATGTTGGTAATAGGACCTTGCCTGGTAGCGTAATATCCAGGGCTTCCGTTTCCACCCTCGCGCTCCTGACTATACGGCGTACTCCAGAAGAAGAAGGATTCAACGCGTGAGTTGTTCAGCGCGGAAGCGGTGCAAGCGTTAGATCTCCTGGAAGAATTACCGAAGTAAGTCGTTTCGGCTATGCCAAGCTCATTAGGGAACCCAAACGCGGTTTTCATTACCGCATCGTAATCGCTGATGAGCTTTTGCACGAAGTCGTCGTACAAGCCTTGGTTGGGGGTGTCTAGGTAAAATGAAACATCGAATCGAGGCGGCTTCCAACTGCTGGGCCAACCCTTGGCAGCGAATGTGTTCTCAATAAAGGTCGCGGTTCGCACAGGGTGATACATCGTCCTATGCCCGTACAACGCTGGATATGGTCCAGGAGGGAGAATATTCCATGACCACGTACGTATTGTTTGGTTTGGGTTCGGGTTTCGCGTGATGATGTAGTAAACCGAGGGCGTGCCTTTATTTTGTGATGTAAGAATTGAGGCGAAATATCCATAGCCCTTTTCAAAGTGCCAATTGTTGTTACGGCGTGTCCGCTTTGCGCTTCCACTGAGACTTCCCAGATCGGGATCGTAAATAACTTCAGCGTCATAGTAGAAGTATCGAACTTCTCCAGGCGAAATTTGTTGGATTATCTTGGCGATAGTCAGTGGCTTCATGTTATTTTCGAAAGTTGAAAGCGACATGTGGTCTGGCCCCAATCCCGTGGTGCTGCAGTATCCGGGTTGATCGCTCGTGTTCACACAGCCAACATTAAAATCAGCGCGGCCGGTCCCCCATTTGAGCGCTAGGTCGAGCGTCAACCCAGCCGCGTTTACGTCGTCAACGTAGTTCTTTATGTTTGTTAGATCCTGTGGCCTCGGGGGGAACGCGATCATGTAACGGCGATTAGTAGAACGATTGTCGACCGGTACAGTCTCTGCTCCGATCCAGATCGCCGTCCTTATCGCATCTACGCCGGCAGATTGCATACTTGATAGCTGACTCTGTACTAATGCTCTCGTTCCGCCCTGATGGTAGCGTGTCAGGAATCCATCGGAGATTAATCCACCGGGCCCCGTTGCATGATAAGCGACCCCCACCTCAGCAGACTGGGCTGCAATAGATAGGCCGCCTAGGATTGTCAACGCTAAACCGAGAACGGCTTGGCGCACCTGTCTAAAAACTTGCATGAAATTCTCCTTTTGGTCGTACGCTGAGCTAACGTGCCCAGCATTTCATAATACTAAAACATTTTTATAATTTTTTTATTACATGTTTTCATAACATATTGTGTGTCTTAAACCTCTGGCAGAGAAACAGGTTCGAGCAGATAAGCTTGAAAAGGTCGTGTAAATGATCTTTCGCTCTTTTTTCTGTCAT
>JBCBZV010000055.1:0-26470 GCA_039815155.1 Pseudomonadota bacterium | reverse complement strand
TGGGAGAACAGGACGCGGGGATTTGATCGGTCTGCCAAAAGATCATAAATCCATTCGACTTGTGTGGTACCGATAAATCCTTTCGCACCGGTGAACTCGCCATATGTAGAGACATTCTCATAATGTGAAGTATCCATTATCACAATGTCATGCTTAGCTCCAAGTAGAGTAGCTGCGTAAAAGCACTTTGGGGCCGAGTCTTGGCGCGTTGACGGACACTCCAAGAAGTCCGTACCAACGGATGACGCGAAAGAGTACCCAGCGAGAATAGTGTCTCGATACTTTTCAAAAGAGGTCTGATTCAGCTCGTGAATCCTTCGGATCATTTCCGCTTTGCTCAATGGTCTGTTCCCGGTGCCACACAGATCTAGCCTAATAGGTTGCGATCGAGCGTTCCCAGCGGCGAGATAGTCGTGGTTACCGATGGCCATGAATATGGGTATTGTCTGCTGTGCGGCTCGGAGGATGTCAAAGAAGCGATTCGCCTCATCCGTGCAGCCATTGTTTAAGCCATCACCCAGGTAGAAAACGATTTCTGCGCCAGAGTCCGTCAACTCTTGTAGCAGCGAAGTGAGGCCGATTTCCGAGAGTGTGTTTTGTGCAGTTGTTCTTACGGCAACATTGATAAAATAGTCGGAGAGAACACTATTGAGATATGACGTGTTTCTATGTACAGCCGATGTCTGTAGCTGCGAATCGGCTACAAGTCCAATTGTTGGAATATTCGCATCCAATTTGAGTTTGAGTGGCGTATTAACTCGGTCGATAAGCCACCCGCACGCAGACGCCGAGCAGCAGAATATCAAGACCGGGAGTAGCCTAGAAAATCTGCGCAGTCCGGCGCATGTGCGATTTGATTTGTTGAATTGTGCGGATAAAGCAAGTATCGCTATTTTCATTTGAGTTGTTTCGCCCAGTACGGTTATCTCAAGCTTATATCTTATGACAGTGTCGCTAGTTGCCCTTTTCTCTCAGCAAAACTAAAAAAAGAGGAACATGGCGCCGCTGTCTGTTTGCTTCAAATCACATCAGGCTGCCAAAAGGCAGACGGGCTCGGAGTTTGTCTCGGCTTGTTGAACCCAGGATTGAGCGAACTGCGATTGGTAGTCTTTACATGTGAAATTGTATGGGCATCCAGAAGCTCACGGTTTGTTCGTAGTTGAGTGTGGAATCCACGACTTGTGCGTACTTTCGCGTGGAAAAGTTGTGCGTAGTATGGCTTCGACTTGCTCGCCGCCCCAATGAGAACAATAACTTAGAAAAGAAAAGTGTCCTTACTATCGGTAGGACCTACAGTAAAACCACTTAAATGTGTGGCCTGTGAAATAGACTCGTTAACTAATCGCCTATTTCGCTCTGTCGAGGAAGCAGATCTGTTAACGGCCACTTTGTAATGAAACAGATTCGTTAACGCGTGACTCAGAATTGATGCGGAAGGTGAATCGCACACGGCCTATTTGGACATCGGCGAGGCTGGCGTACAAACGCACCGTGTACGCTACGCAACGGTACGATTAGCGAATTCTGTGCTATAGGGGCTCAGTGCTAAAAAGCCTAATTCGGGAAAACGCAGTACCGCTTCCTTCCGGCTTTCGCATAACCGGATTCCGGTCCATCGGATGCCGATCTACCGGATTCCGGTCTATCGGATTCCGGTCTATCGGATTCCGGTACACCGGGAATGCGTCGGAGCGGAATGAAGAAGACCCTTTCTACAGCGATTCATGCAACGCTTGTGATCCCGCGCAAAACATGTTGTCACGCGTGAGACTAGAGACCTTCGGGCGCACATTCTTCAAGCCACAACTCCAATACTAGATACCTGGCTCCCTGAATTGCAGTAAAGGTCGAGACGTCGGGACGCGGCAATAGAGAATCACGAGACCCACAATTGGCTCGAGCGGTTCAAAAACTGGAAAGGCGTTTATCAATACTGCCTAATGCGCCAATCGAAGCGTGCGAGCCCAAATTCAAATTCGTACATTTCTCATCAAAGACGCTGCAGGCAGGCTGCCCTTAACATAGCCTCGACCGTCTCCGTATTCGCGCAAGTCGATGAGCGACAATTATTGCGAATCGGCCATATTGCGATAATTAGCGCCGTCGCGCTAAAAAAGCTAATTCGCGGATTTTTCACCAGATTGTGACGATTCTGCACCACCACTGCGCCGCTCACGAAGCAATTCCTCGACCAGACTGCGATCTGTCTCGACGTACTGACGTACCAGCGCTTGTGACTCTTCTAGGGCATTGGTCGAAGCCTCGACCTGGGCTTCGCGGACGGCCAACTGGTCCTTGTGCGCTTGCCGCAAAGTCTCGAGTTCGCCGCGGACCTCGCCCAGTTTATCGGTGAGGTACCGCACTTCGTTCCTCGCGTCGACGAGTTCGCGATTCAAGCGCTGCTTCTCACGCTCAGAGGCTGACGCCTTCTCTTCGGCTGCCGCAGCCGCCTTCTCCGCGTCGCGTCGGGCTTGGTTGGCCTGCCGACCTTCATCGGACATCGTGACCAGGCGGTCTTTGTACTCGTTGAAGTGCTTCTGCAGCGTGGCCTTGTCTTTAGCAAATTCCGCCGCGTGCTGCTCCAGACGCTCGGTCAAGGCCGCGCGCTCGGCATCGGCTGCCGTCTGGGCCTCCTTGGTGGAGCGCAGGTCTTTGGAGAGTTCGTCTTTCCGAGCCTTGAACGCTTCCAGCTCCGATTGTTTCCGCGCAAGCTCGACGTCCTTTGCTTGAGATGCCTCGGACAGTTTCGCCTGCGCCGCGGCTTGTGCCTCAGCGCCTTTTTTCAGCGCGTCGATCTGGTTGTCTCGGGCGCCAAGCACGTCCTTGAGTTCGGCGACCTCCTCGATGGCCGCGGCCAGCTGTTCTGCCAGCGATTCCACTTCGGCCTGTGCTTTCTCGCGAGCCGCTGTGATCTCGACCTCGGCCGCCTCCACCAGTTCGGCCCAGAAGCCGTGCGCGCCGGCAATCAGCTGCTTAGTGATCGGGTCCGGCAGCGCGGGCCCGGGTCCAGAGGCCCGCTCGGCCTCGAACGTTCGCTTGAGTTCAGCAACTGTCGACAGGCTGCCCCGGCCGATCTTCTCGCGGATCAGGCGGATCGACGGCGTGAGGCCCGCCTTTTCGAGCGCGTGAATGGCGTCGGCGACATCGTCGTAGCTGATGCCGGTTCTGGGCATAGGCGTCTCCGGTCAGGAACTGCTGAACTTCGAGCGTATACCGTTACGTAACATAACGCTATGCAAGTAAGCGGACTAGCCCCCTACTCTGCCGTCACGCAGTGACTACTAGCGATAAACTCAATTCTCGCAAGTTATAAATTATTTTATTCATGTAGACTTTCGGCATGGATAGTCCTGTTACAGTTCCGCGCAGCGCCCTTGCCAAAATCGAGCTTGAGCGCGCGTTCACGGAAGCACGCCGACACGCGAAGAAGAGCCGCTCAGACCGCACCTGGCGTGCCTACCGGAGCGACTGGACGATATTTGAAACGTGGTGCCAAACCGTGGCGTTACCGCCGTTGCCGGCCGAACCGGAATCCGTAGCCATGTTTGTGGCGTCTCAAGCCGCTGACGGGCTGAGTCCATCGACGCTGACGCGACGGCTCGCGGCGATCCGGCTGGTGCATCTGGGTGCCGGCCATGCCTCTCCACACAACACCATCCAGGTCACCGAGGTCATGCGCGGAATCCGGCGTGATTGGGGTAAGCCACCGGCCAAAAAGCAGCCAGCGGTCGATGAAGACATCAAAAAAATGGTAGATGCCGTGGAGCCCGAAACCGCGAAGGGGCTCCGTGATCGCGCCCTCCTCCTCATTGGTTTCGCCGGCGCTTTCCGCCGCTCGGAGCTCGTAGCCCTTAATACCTGGCACCTCGAGGAGCGCGACGAAGGCCTCAAAGTGACCATTGAGCAGTCGAAAACCGATCAGGAAGGGCAAGGTCAGGTCATCGCAATCCTGAGGCAGGTGGGGTCGCCATATTGCCCAGTGCAGGCGCTGCAGGACTGGTTGACGGTGGCCGAGATCGAGCGAGGCGCCCTCTTCCGCCGCATGTACCGCAACGACAAGGTTGGCGAACCGCGGCTGTCGGCGCAGTCCGTCGCTATGGTGATCAAAGACTGCGCCCACAAGGCAGGATTGGATTCAAGTAGGTACTCGGGTCACAGCCTGAGGAGTGGTTTTTTGACGAGTGCCGCTCGAAACAAAGCGAGCATATTCAAAATGGCTGACCAGTCGCGACACAAGTCTCTTGATGTGCTGCGTCATTACATTAAAGATGAAGACCGGTTCGTCGACCATGCTGGAGGGTCGCTCCTAAGGTAGTTGCAAAAGTGTGTCGCGCAACCTGCGATCACTACAGAAAAGTGAGGCAAACGATGTCAACGACACAGATTGAATGGACGGATGCGACGTGGAATCCGGTTGCTGGCTGTTCGCTTGCCAGTGCTGGTTGCACCAACTGTTATGCCATGCACATGGCGCGACGCCTGGAAGCCATGGGGGTCGCAAAGTACAAGGGTTTGACTCTGAAGAGCGGTAGGCGCATTGCGTGGAAGGGCAACATTCGGGAGGACGCAAAGGCCCTGGAAACGCCATACCGTTGGCGGAAACCCAGGAAGGTCTTTGTAAACTCAATGAGCGACTTATTCCACGAAGACGTAAATGAGGCTTTCATCGATAAAGTCTGGCAGGTCATGAGTGAAACGCCGAGGCACCAATACCAAGTGCTTACCAAGCGCCCCGCAGCTATGCGTGAGTTCGTCGAAGGACGACGGGAGAAGCCACTGCCCAACGTGTGGCTAGGAACCAGCGTGGAAGACGACCGAGTTGTCGACCGCATTGAGGAGCTGCGCCGGACACCCGCTGTGATCCGGTTTATCTCGTTTGAACCTTTGATTGGACCTGTCGGTGAGATCGATCTAAGTGACATTCATTGGTCGATCGTTGGTGGTGAAAGCGGCCATCGGGCGCGGCTTATTAGAGAGTCCTGGATTGACGAAATCTACGAGCAATGCCAACGCGATGGCAGCACCTTCTTTTTCAAGCAATGGGGAGCCTGGGGCAAAGACAACAAGAAGCGATCGAAGAAGGCCAACGGTCGCGAGTACCGCGGACGCACTTGGGATGATATGCCGAGAATTGTTGAGCATGCTGAGGAACGGGTTGGCCTATGACCCAAAAGGCGTACGACTGGAAGAACGGGGCAATATACGAGGACCACACACGAAAAAAACACAAGGTCTACCGCCAATACCTGCGCGAGTATCTGGCCACTCGCTGTCAAAGCCCCTACCAAAGCCGGTTCCGATTGGTACTCGTGGAAGCATTCGCGGGCGGCGGTCGGTATGCCTGCGGGAGCCCAGGTTCTCCACTGATATTTGTCGAAGAGCTGTGCAATTCGACGACCGAAATCAACGTCCAACGAGCTCGACAAGGACTCAAACCTGTCCTCATTGAGTGTCTGCTACTGCTAAACGACGATGACGCAGAGGCCATCGAGCTGCTGAAGGGAAACCTCACACCACTCTTGGCCAAAGCGAAAGATGACACACCGCTGCTCAACGTTGAGGTGGAGTACACTTCGGAGAAATTTGAGCACTTGTACCTCCCGCTTGTCGAACGCATCCAGCGTGCCAGCTGCCGCAGCGTGATGTTCATACTCGATCAGTGCGGTTACAACGGGGTTTCCGGTCAGGTTATCGCTGACATAATGACTCGCTGGCGTTCCGCGGAAGTGTTTCTGACCTTCGCAGTTCAGACGCTCCTGTCATTTCTTACATCCAAGAACGACTTTGGGGGGCTGGCATTCGATCCCGCGCTTCGAGAGCGTATGCGTGCGCTCAATGCCGACTCCACGGGGCTTCTGACCAAGCAGGAGTGGATGGGCAGCGCTGAGCAAATCGTACATGCCTACTTTCGCAGTTGCGCACCCTACGTGAGTCCATTCTCGATCAACAACCCCGGGGGCTGGCGCTATTGGTTGATGCACTTTGCCAACGCTCATCGAGCGAGACAGGTCTATAACGACTTACTTCACAAGGACAGCACGGTTCAAGCACATTTTGGTCGATCCGGTTTGCGCATGCTGTCCTACGACCCGACAGACGAGTGCCGCCTCTACCTGTTCGACGACGACTCTCGAGAATCGGCCAGAGATGCTTTAGGCGATGAAATCCCATCGCTGCTTGCCGAGAACGGTGACGCGATGACTATGAGTGACTTCTACGAGAGTGCCTACAGCGAAACGCCCGCGCACACAGATGACATTCACGACATGATCATTGAGAATCCTGATTTGGAGGTGATCACAGAGGCCGGCGGAAGCCGTCGAAGTCCGCGTGCCATACGTCAGTCAGACACGTTGCGGCTGAAGAGTCAACGCAGCATGTACTTCATGTTTGACGGCAAAAAGATGAGTGACAAGAAGTAGTCAGCTCTTTGGCGCTGGCACGAGCTAAGTTTATGCACGTAGAAAGAAGAATTAATCAGACTACCGGCCAAGTAGAGCTCTGGGAGTGCGAATGGGAGAACGTACCTAACCAACCGGCCAAGAAAGTCTTTGTCAAAGCTATCGGTGTCGAGCAACCGATAGCTCCTGATGGCAATAATGGCTGGAGCGAGGCTAAGGCGATTTGTTGGGCGAACGACCGCACCCTAGGGAACATAGCCGTATTCAACGAGGCCATTCTGGGTAGCTTCCCTGGCAAGCGCGGTGCCGACGCAATCGTTCCTTGCGATATCGTGAATGCTGGAAAGTTTCGCCACGGCGCGCAGCGCTGGTGGTGTCGCACGCACCAAATCCACTGGGGCACCAAGGCCGATTTCGTTGCCTATCAGCAGTCTGGAGTATTGCAGTGCGCGAATCATCACCAGCCCATGAATTACGTCGTGTCGCCGCTGGAGATCGACTTCTCCCATTACGCCGAAGTAGGTATCTGGTGCTCGATGCCGGCGGCGATATCAACGAAGCCCATCAAGCCAAGGCCACCCAAAATACACGTACACCTTAGAGAGACTCCTGGGGATTCTCTCAAAGTGGTCGACAAAGACTTCAGCGCAATTGCGTTGCTCTACAAACCGGAGCTCGACTTATTTCAGGCGGAAGAGATAACAAGAATCAATGTTACGCCGCCAGCTGCGCTGGAGTTCGTGCTCGCAATCGAGCAAGGTCGGGAGATGGACTGCATCAATTGCAACAAGTGCGGTTATCCGCACTTGGATCTCGGTGACTTTGCCAAAAAACCGCATCGGAAACACTTCTGCGGTAACTGCGGCAGCGACAGTATATGGAGCAAGGAGGCGATCGTATCGACACCGCTGAAGCCGATCCACGACCAACTTGCCAAGAGCAACAGGTACGAAACACCAGATCGTAGCTTGGACCTCGATGACTATGAAGGCTGTGCATATGATATCTGGGCATCTACACCAGCGGTGCTCTGGACAGCCGACCGGCACCAAGAGAAAGGCATTCACGTTCATGTTGAACAGGACGGAAAGCGAATTGTCGATGATACATTCGGCACAGTGCAGTTGGATGGAACGAAGCTCCGTCGCGAAGACCTGATCGACAGAATGGTCAGCGCAACGATCTAGTCGACTCGTATTCCGGTGCCCGACTAGAATCACTGCCTTCGAGAAATTCTGGCTTAGCAAGGATAATCCCGACTCGACCTGACAGTCACCGATCGGGTCGATTGCCGCTAGAAGCCATATTTCTCTCTCCGCAGATTAAAGGCAGCCTCACCGCCCTCCATTATTCGCTTGATTGCTTCGCGGACATCGTCAACGTCGATTGCGCCCTCGCCCGCAATCGTCCCTCGCGACTGATCGCCGGCGGTGCGGTAGTCGCACCATGCGACGAGTTCTGCGTCTCCGTTCACAACGAGGTTTGCGTTGTGGCTAGCGAAAATGAGCTGTCTTTTCTGCTTCGCATGCCAGACCCGCTCGACGATCTCCAACATGACCGGATTGTCAAGATCCTCCTCCGGTTGGTCGATGATCAAAGGGGAGCCTGGCTGATTCAGCAACGTCTTCAGTAGCGCTGTTGCCTGCTGTCCGGCCGACGCATTCCGAAAAGGGATGTAATCCTGCTCGCGTGCTTGAAAATCGAATACTGGCACGCTCTTTATTGGCGTCAGCGATAGAGTCAGCCAGCTCTCAGGTGACAAGCTGCGACCGACTCCGTCAAGATTCGCCGGAGTCAGTCCGGCGGCGGCCAACGCTGGCGCATCGGGCCGCTGATCCGCGCCGTCCCTTTCTTCGTCGAACTCAGCGAGCTTTTCCAGGTCAGCGAGTACTCCCGACCAGAGCTCACTCGCGGCCTCTGGAATCGCGGCATCGGCAATCCTGGCGCTGAGTGCTTCGATTTTGCTACCAGGTACGCGAGACCCACTCACTGCGCTTTTTAGTGCGTCTACAAATCCAGATGGGTCAGCGTACCTCTGTACACGTGCTCGGATCGCGCCGCCGGAGTTGCTAGTCAGTTCCGCGCACTGCTCGTCGAGTTTATCGGCATGCTCATCCATGAGTGCGCTCCATGCCTCGCGTTCTTCGCGATACGTGTCCTCAGCGCTTTCAACTACCCTCAGCTCTTCCCGTGCGCGATTGGTCTCCCGCATATGGGCCTGCAGTTGATCTTCGATCGCTTTGAGCTGCTCCAGTTTCTCGCGGTGTGCTGACGAGCGTTGCACTGCTGCTTCGTACGCGGCATTGAACTCGCTAATCTTTTCGGCCCAAATGCGCCATGGACTATCGCTCTCCATTGCCGTCGTCTCAGCTGTGATGGCTTCCGCTCTTGCGGCAAGCGAATCTAGGCTAGCCTTTACATCGCTCAACAGCGAATGAAATTCGCCATGCGCCGCTTCCAAGAGCTGTAATTCAGGTTCAGCAGGCACCGGCGAGGAGCTCGTAAGTTGCGACTCGATTGATCGGCTGAGATCTTGCAGGTTCTCCTTTAGAGTCATTGCTCCGTCGCGCCAGGATGAGAGTGCCTGATCCGCGCCCGTGAAGACCTTGCCACGATCGAGTAATGCGCGGTCCTCGGCCGACAGCCCCGTCAATCCCGACCGCAAAGCCTCCGCCTGCTCCTTCAACGAGGTCTCGGCAAGCTGCCGCTCTTCGATTGCACGAGCCAGAGCGCGCCGTCGCCGAACCGTCGCATAGCTCTCCCTTATTCGTTCTTCGCGATCCGCTAGCCGGCTGCCGATAGAGTCAAGCTCCGAGAGTATCGGCGCGGTAACGAATCGAGAAAGTTCGTCCACCCTTACGCTGACATCACTTAGCTGCTTTTGGCTATACGCTTGAATCGGTAGCAGGCGGCGAACCTCTTCTTCAGAACAGGCACGCATCTCGTCTCCGGCAATCTTGATCAAAAGGTCGCCGTTCTCACTCTCCCGCCTTACCGTATGGCCGACACCGTTGACCTCGAATTGGACTTCTACTGTCGCGTTCACCGGCTTCAGTGTCTGATCGATCAGTCTGCGGCGACGCGATAGATAGTTAGGCATTTCGTCATCTTCAATACCCAACGGCGGCTGGTCACATAATGCCCACCGCAGATACTCGAGTATGGTCGATTTCCCGGTGCCACGGCCTCCGATCAATGCGCTGTATTGCGGATTGAACTCCATATCAATCGGACCAAGAAATTTACTGTTGCTTACGGAGATGCTCTTGATCGTGACGGCCGGCAGACGCGGTTCTTCCTGTGAGACCCGTGATTCCTGTGCAAGGCATGCCTGCCTCAATGCCTCTGCTGTTGGCGTCGCCCACTTCACCCATGTCGAGACTCCGCCGAGGCTTCGATGGTCCTCACGACGGCTATCGGAAGTCTGGAAAATAGCAATTCGCTTGTTACCGTACTCCCGCGCCCGACCATTTACGATGTCTTGATTGCCTCTCCCAAGTTGCTCAATTGACCCATCCAAATAACCACCAACGCAGGGCATTGACTTGTATTTGGGCGCAGCTCCAGTGCGAAGCAACGTATCAGAACCACCATCGCTAACGTTCGGCAGGATGATGTACCTCTTACGGAGATACTCGTGCTTGTCCAGCTCGTCTCGCAGGCCTTCGAGAGTCGTAATATGCTCTAGGCGGGCGACCTCGGCTGTAGTTGGTTCAGATGCGTCGCTAGGCGTAATCGCCAGCGCATTCAGTGCTAGGGAGAAGAGGTCCTCAGGCAGCTCTGCGTCGAAAATCAACAATGCCTGACACGGGACATTCAGCGTAAGCTCGATCCCAGGAAAAACAACAATCTGGCGTTCGTCCGGAACCGGATTCCCGTCTTGGTCAACCTCTGTCTTCGCCGCCTCGCGGATGAAGTTCACGAATGCTAGGTCGTGATGATCGGTAATCGCGACCGCGTCAAGCCCGGTCGCCCGGCATGCGTCGATGAATCGCGCTGCATAGTTGCGCCTGTCCTCATCCGACACATAGTGTGTGCCGGCCCACCGCCGGTCCCTCGGCGAATGCACCTGAAAATCACAACGGTGGAAATGCGCCCCCTTGTCCATCACTGCCTCATGTGGTTGGTAGTGCTCACTATTCTACTCTTATGGGATGGGATCCGTTCTTCGAATCCGCAGATGACCCTCATCAGACATCTGACCAAGTTGTAGAACCCAAGGCGCAAGTTCTGATCAGCGTTTGACCGCGGAAGACGAGGCTGGTCCATAATCACTGCTGTAGTGCAGCGCTTCGGCCGCGATCTTAACTATTGCATAGGCCTTGGCACCCTTCCCTGCGGATCGGATGCGAAATAGGATACTCCGGTCTAGGGACCCTATTTGTCAGATACAGGCGGGCATGGCGTGACATATTCACAGGAAGAACTCGCTAGATTTCACACCGAATTTCTTAACGCGATGACCGACCTGCAAGACTTGATGTTTCGCGGTGGTGCTGAATGGCATAGCTCCACAGATGATCATGTTCGCCGATTCCTGGCGCATGGGGTTGGACGTCGGTTGAGTGTCCTCAAACGCTCCATTGAGGAGATATTCACGATATTCCCACCGGATCGGGAGGCACCACTTTCAAATGACGAAGCCGTATCTCTCCAGATTCATCTCCACGCGTTCCTAATCAACCTCGCAGGTGTTTTCGAAAATTGGGCTTGGGCATTTGTCCAACGCCATGGGCTGCGACCAGATCTACGCCCAACGCAGATCAGCGTTTTTAAGGAGGAAACCCAGCGGTATCTGCCCAAAGCCATACTAGACGTCCTAGGTGAACACGACATAGGTACTTGGCATAGGGATTACGCGAAAGAATACCGAGATGCACTGGCACACCGCATCGCGCCCTACATTCCTCCGGCCGGCCTCAATGAAGAGGAACAAGCGAGACACCAGAAATTGCAGGCGGTGCGCGAACGGGCCATCGCGGAGTTTGACTTGGATGCTGACGATGCGGCGAGAAACGAACAGCTTCAGCTTGGCACCGCGTTACCCTTCTTCGTTCACGACATCAATCCAGACGAAGAAGGAGGAATGGTCGGTCTCCACGGTCAGCTTCTCAGCGACATCCTAACAGTCATTGTCTTCGGGAATGTGTTCTACGAATCGTGGCACGAGCGGGCGGACTGATCGGTGACACTGCAGAGACTCGAAGGTTGCGTACTGTTGCTTCGTCAAACTCTCCTTAACTTTTGACACTCTGTTAGGCTGAATAGCCTCATGAAAGTCGCCGGGAACCACTAGCGATAATGCCGCTTTGTGTGATTCACGCAACGTCTTACGATTCGCTGCTTGGCACCGGTGTTGCAACGCTATTGAATGATCTGAATAGCTATACCTTGCCAATCCAACGCTTTCAAAGGACGGCTTCCGAGCTTTCGGAGGAGCTTGGCATTAACAATCGGAGTGAAAGTCCCAAGGGGTTATGCAGATTGTTTTTCCTCTACCTGTTCCATCTCTTCCTGAATTTTCGAAGATTTCCAGTCCACCAGACATAGAAGCCAGCGCACAAGAGAGCGGTGAGGACGAGGCCCGACCCAACAACGAATAACAGACGGAACGGCCCAAGTGATCTGCCTGAATGTAGTGAGTAGACCATAGCCCCGACAGAGTCCCGCAGGTTGGAACGATCGACACGTTCAATGTAAAAAAGTCCGGGACATGTTGCTGATACCCAAATGCGAGCATCACCTTCATGCTTATGGATATCTTTGGGCGTGCTCGTCGCAAATGAGTAGGCCGCTGCGTCCTCAGGCGGCAACTGCGGAAATGGCATTGGCATGGTGAGACCAATGATCCGACGCCCGGGGAGCTCTTGCGTCACCACTGATACGGCGTCAGAAAGGGACACACTCCCCGACTCGCACTGGCTCAGCCTTTCCGCTATCTCCGGTGTCGTTTTCGCCTGAATCTCCGGTAGCGCGTTGGCAAGCCAGTTCGGCTTTGCGATGTAGACCCCAGTCACTGCGAAGAGAATTACGGGAAACGCGAACCAGAATCCTAACAGGCCATGCAACTGAAACATCTTTGACCTGCCATTACCTCTGAGCCTGAAGTGCGTAACCTTTTGTAACGTGCGACCGGAACGCGGAAACCACTGATACAAACCTGTAATCACAAAGAGCAGCATCAGCACCCCTGATACGGCCACTGTCCACGCACCTCCCTGCCCCAGCAACAAGTTTTCATGAAAGTGCACGACCAAGTAAGCCCACGACGATAGTATGGGGTGGGTGCCTAGAATTTCTCCCGTGTACGGATTCAGCACTACCGCGGCAAGTTCACCGCCACCCTTTCCGTCCGGAACGCCGCCATACACAAACGCCTTTTCTATATCGAAGTGCCCACCGGGTAAATTGGCACCCAAGGGAATGAACTGGCCATCAAACGCGGTCGCAGCATTCGCGACGAGTAAATCGACCGACGCACCTCCTGCATCATCATTGAATTCTAATCCACCATAAAGGTCCGGATACTGCAGTCTGAAGAGATCGCCGAGGAACGCGGATGCAATACCTGACAGGGTCACCAACAACAGTAGCAAGCAGACCAACGCGCCAGTCCAAGCGTGAACATCAGCGACTAATCGCTTGAATCGCAACGTTTGCATGAGTTGGGAAGTCCTGGTTCGGCGATAGAAAGACGGGAGCTAGAACTTGACCCTGGCACCCACGCCGAATAAGCGTGGACGATTGATGCGCGCACTTGGCGTGCCGGAAAAATCAATGGCGCCGGTCTCGGTCGATACCTCTGCGAAACGACGCTCCAGAATGGCCCTATCGTCAAAAAGGTTCTCCGCAAATGCGTAGATTTCGAATCGGTCGTTACGAAATCCACCCCTCACGCTGACTAGCGTGAAGTCATCGGACTGATCGATTTCCAAATTTTCAACATCCGAATACTGGTCAGACACGTAATTCACGGTGGCATCGGCGAAGAACCCGCGCGAGTTCTCATAGTAAGCACCGGCCGAAGCCGAAAATTCAGGCGATAATGCAAATTCATTCCCTGACAGATTTGCAAATTCAGCGCTGGTTGAATTAACTGGATTGCCGTCTGGATCCACCGCAAAGGGGAAGTCATTGAAACGTGTTTTGACGAAACCGACTCCAAGAGAAAAGCTCAGCTCATCAGAGGCCAGATAGTCAGCGCTAAACTCCGCACCGTATAGCTCAGAGGAGCCAGCATTTAAGATCAATGAATCCCCGGACAGGCCGGAAGGACCCGGGATCTGGACCTGTTGGTCGGTCCAGTCTGAGTAGAACACATTCAAAAGCATAACGAGACGCTGCTCAAGCCAAGAACCACGAAACGCAATTTCATAGTTGGTGATGAACTCGGGGTCGAAAGATTCGACCACGGTCTCGGGAAGCCCGCCGGAGTTCAGTGCTGTGCGCACAAATGATCCACCGGCGCGATAGCCACGTTGTATACCAAAGGAGACAGATCGGTTTTTGTCGAACTTATATCTGACGAGGCCGCGCGGCAAAAACGCATCGAACGATGCGGACTGCGCAGGGTCACCATCGCCAGTCGGTGGAAATATCAGTGCGCAAGGCAATCCCCCTAAGCCAGGGATAAAGTCGGCCACGATGCAATCAGGGGGATCGACACTAAGCGGCGATATTGCCGTAGTCTGCTCGACTGTCTCATCGTCGTAGCGCGCACCGACCTCGAGTTCCCATCTATCGGACAACTCGAATCGCAATTCACCGAAAAGCGCGTAGTTTTCCGTATCCGTGGACACAAACTGGCCTGCGCTGGCAATGGAGTTCTCCGGGACCACCGGCAAAAAGCTGCCAACCGCGAACGTACTCAGTCCACCCAGGTTTGCGCTGTCGGAATAGTAGTAAACACCCAACCAGCCTTTCCAGCGATCCTGATCGAACTCGAGTCGGATCTCCCCCGAGTAGGCCTCAGTGTCTATTGCGAAATCGCCATTGAAAGGGAAGATGCTCGGATCATTAATGTCCCCCTGCACTTGCGACTGATCCGTATCTTCATAGGTTATGAGGCCAACTAAGCTAAGCGCAGAGCGGACTTGGTAATCAATCCGCGCTACGCTGCGAATCGTCTCTACACTGACCAAGGTCGGGCCGCCGGGGTTGACGTCGCCGAATGGATCAAAGTCGTCGAAGGCCGGGTCGTTCGCAGCCAATGGAAAAAACACCAAATTCAGATTACCCGACTCTGTGTCGATGTAATCCGCTTGCAGATCGACACGGAGATCAGGGATGGCGTTCGGCTCCAGCAGGATCTTTCCACGTAACGTAAGCCCTTCCTGTACCTCGGTTGGCTGGCGCGTGATCTCCTGAACGGCGTTGCCTTCGAAGTCCTGAAAATCAACTGCCAGTCGCCCGGCAACCTGGCTATCAATCAGCGGCCCGGATACAACACCAGAGTACTGTCGCAGATTGTTGTTCCCTATCCGGATTTGGGCTGCGCCCTCGAAATCATAGGTCGGGTCTTTCGTATTGATGATCACTGCCCCGGCGAGGGCATTTCGACCCTGGATCGTAGATTGGGGGCCTCGCAGGACCTCAACCTGATCGACATCCCAAAGACTCTCGATTCCGTTAAAGTTCGTGAGCGGGGCGCCGTCTACATAAATGTTAATGGTGGGGCCGACACCGATTCCTCGCGCCGCGCCCTGAAGGTTTACGCCGCGAATACTGATATCAGCAGTGGTCCCGTTAGAGGATACATTTGGCGCTCTGAGAATAATGTCATCGAAGTCAAACGCCACTTCCCGTTCGAATCGGTCTTGGGTAAAGACCGCGACCGAGGTTGATGTATCCAAGAGGCTCCTGTTCTGCTTTGTTCCCGTTACGATAATCTCATCGACTGTCACAGGCCGGCGTGCAGCGGTACGAAATCCTCTAGCGCTTGCTGTCCGTAGAGCGAAGTCAGACTCATTAACTTCTACTACGACTAGAGCCGTACCATCGATAAGCTGTTCCAGGGCTCGCCGCGCAGACATCTTGCCCCGAACTGCAGGGCTCCTAACGCCACGAATTACGTCAGCGTCGACCGTTACCTGTCGTCGCGTCTGCTCAGCAAAGGTTTCCAGAGCCCGCTCCAGGGGTTGTGCCTCGATATCGAATGGAATGGGGTCTTCCTCAGCGGCAACGGCCATAGCGGCCAATAGTGCGAGGCTAGCGCCGATGATCCAGTGCATTGCGGCCTTTCTAGGCGCCGATCGTACATCCATGGTGGCTCCGTCGATTTATTGAAATGCAAGTGATAATTAATGCTTGCTCGTCCAATAGACGGCACGGTCCGGATAATCCCGTAAGGTATTTTTTGGCGCTAGGGGAAGGTCGGTCGAGTGGGTCTCGGTGGACTGAGAATTAGATCCCAGTTGTGCTGCTCGACTTCGAGGCGATGCGCCTGGATCAGACCGAGAATGGCGTCGTCGGCGCGGTTAAGAAAATACGTGCCGGAGACGCGATTGGAAAAGCCGGCCAGTTGAGTGGCATCGACCGTGAATCGGGTGTACGGCTGGAGGGCGTCGAAAGCCTCGGCGAGCGTGGCACTGCGCAGTACTAGCCGGCCGTCGCGCCAGGCGTCCAGGGCGGCGATGTCGGCATCGGACTTGAGACTCAACGTCGATCCGGCCATACCCGCGATTTCGGATGCCTGGAGGCTGAGCTGACTGCCATTGGCTGCAACGGTCACTGCACCCTCCAATACGGCCACCTCGACCTCATCTGCCTTACGACGATCGACGACGAACTCGGTACCGGTCACGCGTGCAACCAGATCGCCGGCCACAACATGAAACGGCCGTCCGACGTCGGGTGTGACCGCAAACGCGGCACGGCCGGAATGGAGGATTACCCTGCGATCGGTAGCTGCGAACTCAATGGTTGCCGCGGAGTTCCAGTCCAGCCACAGAAACGAGCCGTCCTCGAGAGCAATCTCCCGATGTTCGCGACGGGTCGAATGCTCTTCGATGGCTAGCTGAGGTTCGGATGCAGCAACTCGCGAGCCCTTTTCAGGCGCCAACAGGTGCAAACTAACCGAACCAAGCACGATCGCCACCGATACGACTGCAGCCGTTAGCCCAATACGCGGCGGCTCCCACAATCGCGCCCACCAGGCCTCAAGTCGGATGCGACGCTGTTCAGCGCGCGAGAACGACCGCTCTCGCATCCTTGGCAAGAGTTCGAGATAGTCTTCCGCCCATTGAACGGCCGACTCGTGATCCGCTGAAGCATTCCGAAATGAATCGAGTGCGTCTGCGTTGGCCGCACCCGGATCGGCGCGGACGCGCTCAATCAGCGTCAGCGCCTTATCTTGAAGAGACTCCATTGATGCCTCGCCATGCCGTCTGCGTTTAATCCATAGACGTCACGGCAGGATGAAACCCGTAACACTCGAAGTCAATTGATCAGCGAAATCTGCTGAGCCGTCGGTGACAGTGGCGCCTGGCCTTCGCTAGTCGCTTTTCCACGGTTGAGATGTGTATACCATGTTTCCTTGCGAGTATGTGCTGCAAATCGCCGTGCAGGTAGTGAGCCACAAACAGAGATTGAGTCAGGAGCGGTAGTTCGCGAATTGCGGCGTCGAGGCGTTCGAGTAGACGTTCGACGTGGATACGATCTTCGAGCGACGCGGCCTCTTCGCGCGTAGCAGCATAGTCCGCCTCTCTCAGACTGCGCCGTTCCGCCGCACGGTGCTCATCAATGGCGGCATTGCGCACCGCCGACACCATAAAACGTCGTGGATCTCTGACGGTGGGCGGAGCGCCAAGCAACCTCTCGGCCACGTTCTGAAGCACGTCGTCAACGCGATCGGCGGCACCGAGGATCGATTTGGCATAGGCGCGAAGACCTCTGTCTTCGAGCAGTGCTAGCGTATTGCTGCTGCTTTGTGCCACCCGTTTTCCTGAACAAACCGACTAAGCGAAAGAGTAATGCGAATGATTATCAATTACAACAGGGGCTTAGAAAATGGGAGCTGCGCCGCCCCGTCTCCGGTCCCGGGACAAACCAATCGGTCGGCGCTCGTCTGTCGATGAGCCGAAATTAGGAGAATGCACACCCGTAGAACGGCGGCGCAGCGATGACTTTTAACAAATCGCGCAATCTGTCAAAAGTCAGTCATGCAGCCAGCGGAATCCGCTGATCCATGTCGAGTTCAATGACGCCGTAGGGGTTGATATGGCTATAGATCAGCGGTGTGAGCGCTCGCCGGTCGGCATCGCCGAGCCGTCCTTCCCAGCGCGCCTTGCCGAGCACGTTCTGGATCATCAGGGTGTTTACGTAAACCAAGCAGATCTGCAGCAGGTGCAGCGAAAGCACGGATAGCTCTTGTTGCTCGAAGCGATTCGAGGCCACTTCGCCGCCTTTGCCGTAGAAAATGAACGAATTCGCGCTGTTCCAGTTCTCGACCACGTTGAGACCCTCGTGGATCTCCCGGCGCAATGGCTCCGAGCCCAAGTAGCGGCAGAGGAAGATCGTTTTCACGGCCTTGCCGAGCTCGTTGAGTGCCCGGTACGTCGGGTGCTGCACGTTGTTGCGGGTGAAGCGGCGCAGGATCGATTCAGCATCGGCGGTGCCCTCTTTGAGGGCGGTGGCGTACTTCACCATCTCGTCGTACTGCTGCTCGATCAGCGCCCAGTTGATCGGGCGGGTCAGGGCCGGCTCCAGATTCGCGTAGCGGCTCCCGGCTTGGCCGTCGGGGGTGTAGAGCTTCTGCCGATTGATGGCTTTGAGCCGTGGCAGGAGGTCAAAGCCGAGTAGATGCGTAAAGGCAAACGCTACCTCGCTCTGACCATGCGAGTCGACATACTGGCGCTCGATCGACATATCGGTACAGTGCCGGAGGACCCCCTGGATCATGGCGGCAACTTCTGAGGATGAGCACCGTTTCAACTGCGAGTAGATGCATGTCGACTTCTTCTCGACATGCCAGTAGATCATGATGCCGCGACCCCCATAGCGGATATGCCACTCGGTCATGAGGTTTTGATCCCAGGCTCCGAACTTCTTAGAATCCGACGCGCACGCGGTTGTACCTTCGCCCCAGATATCGGGCAGTCGAGCGGCAAAGATTCCGTTGGCTACGATCGCTATGGCGTCGTGCAGGGTGTTTCGCTGCAGAAAGCGCCGGCGCGTGTAAAGAAGCTCGCGGTAGGACACACCGAGCCGGCCGGCGCTGACGCGCTTAAGCCCGGCATTGGTCCCGAGACCGTACAAACACAGCAACATTCGACGCTGCAGCTCACTTTGTGGAATGGCCTGACGATCGGCGGCCGTCTTGAAGCACAGGGTAAAGCCAAGTCTGAGATCAGCTTCCTTCAGGACGTCAATCAGTCCCGTGTTTGGCCAACGATCCTGAATCTCGGTCTTGAGCCTCACGAGGTTCTGCGGCTCTTTCTGAACCTCTAACGGCGAGACGGAGATCGCGTGCCTGGCGGACGCGCTGATCCGCACTGTTGGATCATTTTGCAGCGAGCTATTCAGCTCGGCGAGCGCAGCGCTCATCGACGCCTTCAGTGACCCCGCGAAATCGTCGTAGCGTAGTGGCAGATTGAGGCGGCGATAGTATTCCGTGCGATTGTCAGCGTAGTCAGCGGGA
Organism: Pseudomonadota bacterium; assembly: GCA_039815155.1. GTDB lineage: Bacteria > Pseudomonadota > Gammaproteobacteria > Pseudomonadales > Halieaceae > Congregibacter. The sequence goes on along the minus strand of JBCBZV010000055.1, from coordinate 7,432 downwards.
AGGTCCTCATCCGGATTGCGGAACTTGTCCGCGCCCTCGACCCAGATCTCCTTGCAACGGAGCTTGGTGCGCAGCGCCTCGAGTACCGCGATTTCGTAGTTGATCCGGTTCACTCGCTCAACACCCTGGCTGTCGGTTTCGACCAAGATGTCGCGCATGTTCTTGCGTAACACTCCGTCAATCGGCACCTCTTCCAGTGGCAAGTACACTTGCCGGGAGTCCCGATACCGCCGGATGAGATCGATTGCCGCAATCACGGGCTGATGTCGGGCGTTGTTCGACCGAAACTGAAGCGAGTTCAGGATCAGCGGCAACATGCGGCGATAGTGGCCACCGTAGGAAGCCCGAACGACGCTATGGACCTTGCGAAGGTAGCCGGGGCCCGCAGATCGAAATTCTGCAACGAGATCGGATAGGGTTCGCTCACCGATGACCGGATAGAGAACATCCCGCACCGTTTCATCGGGATGCTCAAGCGCCGCTTCGGCAAGCCTAAACAACAACGTCGTTTTGCCGCGGACCTTCCTTATGTCTCGAACCAGCTCCTTGACTACTTTGCGCTCAGCGCGACTGGAGATGCCGTGAACAATCCGAAGTAGCAGATGGACCAGGTCGTCTACGATTTCGCGGCGGCGAACCCAGCAGTACATCGCCAACAACGCGTAGCGCGAGGCATCATTTCGCTCCTTCAACTTGCTGGGTAGCTCTGTCGCCGCGCGCTGACGATAGTGATCCAGGGTCTTTTGACGCATAGCTACGGGAAGTGGCGGCAGGCCCAGATCGTCGATGATCGCTAGCTTTTCGACCTCGCGACGAACAACCTCAAGGCTAGGTCGGGCCGGATCCGCTTTTAGCAGCGTCAGCGGCGCCGCCTTCTCGTCGCGCACATCAAGCAAACCATCCAATGCCGCCTTACACTCCGCCGATAGCAATCGGCTGATACGGCCGAAAAAGCCGGACTCGTGCTCGCGTAAGGCAGACGCGACCGTCCGATCGAGTCGCGCGTCTGTTGGCGGCTCAATCTGGTGCTCTCGGTGCCAGGAGAAAGCGGCTTCGGATATCGCTGCCCGACTGGTTTCCAATGGCGCCACCTCCTTAACAAGGTAGCGTTTGAGGCGCTCTGCGTCATCGACAGTGGGCTTGCGAAACCCAAGGCGCGACCGAATGTCGGCTCGGTGCCGACGGGTAGAGCGTCCACCCCAGTCGTACGCGTCCAGTGATTCCAGTGGAACCGCCAGCTGTCTCGCGACGAATCGAATGACCAGAAGGGCGATTTCACTTTTTTGCTTGGGAAATCGGCCTTCGTGCTCGAGGAATTTGAGCTGCAAGCCAACCGCTAGTTGGCTAGCGGAATAGAAGTTCTTGCAGAACTCGATATCGGCGTCTGACAGTAGCCAGAGATCGTCGAGCTCCTGAGGTGACCAGAGCTGCTTCATCGCGGCGCTCCCAGTTCGAATCGGGCCAACGCAGCATCTGGAAGGACGCTACACGATCACCGAGTATAGAACGTCGCCGAGTCGCCCCTGCGATACGTATCGCCGCGACATAAGCAACGAAATGGCCGCTCATGACAGCTTCGGTGTCACTGGGCCTATTTAGCTAGTTGCGGCAGTGTGTTACCGGTCCCCCGGAGGCACGCTGGAGACGAGCGCTTGCGTCAGCCTCAAGGAGTCGGCGCGTCACCCTTTGAAGAATGGGGCAGCGAAACATTCGATCTGATCGTCTTGCAGAACATCCTTTGGTTCATAGTCAAAACGCTTCGCCAGTGGAGACTTGGCGTCAAACACTATCACGGTGCCAGCAGGACCGAATTTCGATTCTACTGCTCGTCGAATCGGATTCTCTGGTGCAAGAATCGCCGATGTGCTAGCTAAGGACAAATCTACGATCAGCGATCCGATTTGAACCCAGCAGTGAAGATCTGTTGAAAAGCTAATGGAACCCAAACGATTTGGATTCGCAGGAAGAGATTCACGCTGCCTGAATGCGACTACCCCGTCAACGGTCAAGTTGCCTGTCACAGCAACCGCGGGGATACGCGCTTCTCTTAGAAAGACTATAAGCGCCGCACTCATGATTACGCAGTTACCAACCGCAGACGCGCTTCTATCAATAACGTGCCTAGCCAATTGTTCCAATAGACCAAAATCCGTAAGCCTATAATTTGAGAACGCAACTCTTTCCGCTTCCCCGCGCCTCTCGAGCACGAGCTCGAGTATTGTTCGAGTACTCACCTTCTAGCTCTTGACCCTGATGACGAAGTTCGTCTCTGTCATTAAAGGAATTATCTCCTTTCGCATAGCCATCAATTGCGGCCGAACGGTAAAACGTTTGACTGCCTCGACTTTAAGCGAGGTTCAACTCTTGAGAAAGCACCTGTGAGCAGTCCCTGCGGGAGCTCCGCCAGTTGTTCTAGGTCAATTGCCGAGAGCTCGACATCCGCCACTAGCTGAGCTGAGCTTCTAACTTTCTCATTCAACAACATCTCAATCGCGGTTTTGATTAACGTCGGATGTTCCACGTCCGTTGATTGGTCAAGAGGCTCCAGCTTCGACCAGCCTCTACGAGCGCGATTAATCCATAGTCGCTTCTCCTGCGACTCACTGACTAGACCCAGATCGGCACACCTCTTTATTTGCAGCGCGATCGATACGTTCCATGTCGACTTAAGGGCTCGAAACGTATCAATTGTTGGAGACCAAACATCTTTGCTGTAGCTTTCCGCAGGCAGCAGGAACGCACCTGCGAACTCATGGGCCTGCTGCTCGATAAGCTTGAAATCCGTGCTACTCCGTAAGCTCTTGGTATCAACACTCCGATGCAGTAACAGATGGCCAAGCTCATGAGCTGCGTCAAAGCGCGATCGAAAGAAATTCTCTTTATCGGAGGACAGAACAACTATTGGATGCGGTTCACGGTATTCCGAGAATGCATCTAGAGTGCGCGCCTCAAGGGGGGTACGCCAAACTACAACACCATTGCCCTCCAACGTCTGTATAACGTTAGCAATCGGCTTGTTATCCAACCCCCAGTAAGCACGCACTTGTGCAGCGATGCTCTCTATATCTTGACTCTCGAGACTCCGATGGTTTGAAGGTACCGCAATCTCTGGGAGATTTAGCTCGGGGAAGTCAAAGAACGTCGTCAAATATTCGAGAGTCTGCAATGCCCATTCATACTTCGCTTCTGCTCGTGCTCGCGCCGCCTTCGTCGCCGCGCTCATTGATCGATAGAACAGTCGGTCAGTCGCAGACACGCGAATGGGGCTTAGAAAGAACCGAACCGGCACGTTCAACGCGCGTGCTAAGTTGTCCAAGGTCGGTTGTGTAGGCTTGCGTCTATTTTTTTCGTACAGCGAGATATTTGGCTGCGTCAAATTCACTAACTCAGCAAGTGCTGTAGCAGTGAGGCCGCGTGCCTTTCGGGCCTGCTCCAGTCGTCCGCCCTCGAACCCCTCCACACCAACTGACACTACTTCTCACCTTCGCCAGCGCGTTTGATATTCGACTTCCAAACTGGCATCGGAACGGTCGACTGCAATGTGTTCTGGTCGATCGAATTCTCGAGTTGCGTTTGCGCATCGAGAATATCCCGCAAATCGATCGGATCTTGTAGCCAGCCGTCAAATGATGTGTTTGGGAAGCCAACCTGAGCGCTTCGGAACTGATTGGGAGCTCCAGGCACGGACGTATGCGTGATGAATGCGTAGAGAGAATGCTCACCAGGTTTCGACTCGATGGTAAATAAGTCACCTTGTTCAAGATGCTGGTTGATCTCTGCAAACTGCTTCCTGCAGTCTGAATGCACGGGAAATCCTCCTGGCGTCGCCACGTGGGACCCGACCAGTACGAACCGTCCAGCCAAGACTCGAACATGGCTTACGTTACCGCGCTTCGGAATATGTTGTTGAACGCGAATACCGCTCGCTTCGGCAGCCGCTCGAGACGCTTGCTCGTAAAGGCTACGGCGGGTATGGCCCAACATGTAATCGCCTTCTCGCTTCCCCCAGCTAGGATCGTCGTAAGCACGCGCAAACGCCTCCGCGTAGATAATCGGCAGTTCGGAAAGCAGCTTCGCGATAAATCGAGAAGGCAGGTCTGCCGCCAGCATATCGGTTAAGAACTCGTTTCTTGGCATTGACCCAACCTGTATTGCTCAAATGGTTAAAATTAGATAAAATCATAACTCAAGTGGTCTGAGAATGGCAACAACTTGGTGCGTGGCGGCAAAGGGCGCGCTCAACCCGCTGTATGCAAGCACTGTGGAGGTCAAGTCGGCGCGGCTCGGGACCTCTATGCACACAACACTTGCTCTGCGGAAAGGAAAATCCATGAGTAATCGCCGACCAGCGATCCCCAATGCAGTGAAGCTCGCTTTGTTTGCCGAGTCGGCTGGCTACTGCCAAGACCCAGCGTGTTTGGAACCACTGTATCCAAGCGAACTAGGCGGCAACGTGCATCTTGCTGAAATGGCCCACATCCTTCCGTGGGGAGCGAATGGCCCGCGCAATGGGGAACGCACGGAGGATCATGACGAACTCAATAGCGTCGAAAACCTGATTCTCCTGCATCCCACATGTCATACACGAATCGACAAGGCGCCAGAACAATACCCTCGGCAATTGCTTCTCGAGTGGAAGGCGAACCATCTTTCGGCGCTCAATGCGAAACGAGGTGTTGTGGAGTATGAGTCCCGCGATATGGCGCGACGGAGCATTCACCCTCGGATGGAGGAAAACAAAGTGATTTGGCGCAGATACGCGCCGGAGGACGGCGACTGCTCAAGCCTTGATCCGGAGAGCGACGCTGCCGAAGTTTGGGAGAGTCGCGTGAAATCGGTAATCATCCCGAACCTATACCATATTCTTGCGGTTGCTGAACTCAACCGTCATCTCATAACTCGCGATGAGACAACTGTTGTTGCTGCATACAAAGAACACGTCAGAGGATTCGCCGCTCGACACCTAACTGACTCGATGGAGCCAGTACAGCGATACCCCGTTGCAATGGAGGATCTGTTCACATGACGTGGGCAACCCAATACGCGCTTCAGAACCTTGGAGACGCCGATCGAATGCAAGCGACCCAGCTCAATGATGAAGTTCTCCAGATTGCCTCAGACGACAAGCCCACTGTGTTGGCATTTATTAGCCCCGCAGAAGAAATCGATCTACAGGGGGCCCAGGCGATCACTGAAATCAATCCAGATATCGACTTTCTCTGCGGGTACCGGAAGCGCTGTCTGTGGCATGGTGACGCCATTGAATTCTTAGAGCAGCAGCGAGTCGGATGGGGCAGCTTTGGAACGTTGACCTCTGCAGTTTTGGATGGTGATGCAAATCTGGCAGGCCATAAGACTTTTCGTTTCGTGTACCGCGTATTCACACAAATGGGCGGTGTCCGGGTTCAACGCGAGTACGATCGTGTGATAGTTGTGACACGAGGTGACGGCAAACGAATACGAGTCTCATTTGCAGAGAACTACGAACCGACCGCTGATGTCGTTCGCGAGTTGTGGACGAAATGCGGTCCGAGTGATGTCATATGCAATATCAATCCGAATGGCCGCCCCACGGCCGGAGCCCACGAAGCAGCTAAAAGGCTCGGGACTATTGTGTTAAATGTTGCTGACACGTTGCGGCATATCCGGCAATCGTGACAAGGATCGGCGACATTGCTCGTGTCATTCGGGCTGATTGTCCACTAACTGCACGTTCGAACATTTATGCGTTCGGTTCCTATCTTAGAAACGGCTTTGGCGTCGATATTGACTTGTTGCTTGTGTCGGATGACCGCTTTGAGTCAGGTGAGGTACGCCGTGAAATCATGGAGCGATTCCCCGAGCTACCCATCGAGATCACTATACTCACTCCAGCGGAAGAGCTGGAAACTGACTTCATTGCTGAGCAACAGTGTGTTGCCTTAGAAATGCTCGGTTAGTCGTCCTGTATTCACCGAAACATTGGTCCCTGCTGAGGCGTCTCTATGCGATTCTCGCCGTGTCCCGACTATTGTGGAGGATTTCCGTAACGTCCCGACTTTTGCGAGGATTCTGTGTCCCGAGTTTCGCTGTGTAGAAATAGCATCTCACCGGCAATCAGAGACTTAGCAGCGAAGGACTATCCTGACTTTTGTGAGGATCTACAACCTTTGTTGGGACAGCTGAATCTCAGTACTTGATCCAGCACAATCTCGGTACTTCGGCTCACCACTCCCAGTGTTTGCTGGGTAGTCAGCCAATTTGGTTAGTGCTCGCGAAACGGTCCAACGGTTTGCTTCCACCGCTAACCGGAAACAGCCAAATCTAGTTACTCAGTTCTTGTTTTGAGCGAGGTCGGTTGAACAACTAGGTTTCTAGATTTTTCAGAGGTATATCTGAACCATACAAACCGCACCGGATTGATCAGTCTCAGCCCCATCAAGTACACTTACCTTTTAGTAACTACCCAATGCATATATGCCACAAGCTAAGAAACAACCCGCACCGTCCTGTCCCATTGCACAGACGCTGGCGGTGTTTGCTGGAAAGTGGAAGCCAGAAATACTCTGGAGTTTGAAAGATGAGCGTATGCGCTTCAATCAACTACAGCGCGCGGTCGATGGAGTATCGCAAAAAATGCTGGCGCAACAGTTAAGAGAGCTTGAGCGTGACGGTTTGGTTAAGCGAATACAATTGAAAACAATCCCACCTCATGTTGAGTACGAAGCCACCGACCTGATTCAGACACTCACACCAGTATTCGAAAAACTCGAGCAGTGGTTTGTCGATAACGGTAAGGCAGTTCGAAAAGCTCGAACGACGTACAAGAAAACCAAAGGCTAGATCAGCCCCCGTTATGCGCGTCACGGGGGCTGACCAGATCGAACTAATCCCTCGGATCTTTCGAGTAATCAATGTTTACCGGCGTAGGACCCTCCGCCTCGCCTATTAATTGACGCATTTGAAGGCGGAATCGTTCGACGAGATCCCTCTTCATCATCCAACGCCGGAAATCACCCGGGGAAGTGTTCTGCGCCAAGACCGATTTATAGCCGCCCGGCGCTTCGATGTCATAACGAACCGGAAACTGGATCCAAGTCGCTTGCATTTCTTCGGATAACATCCAGTTTAGATAGAGCTTCGCTGCAGCCTTGTTTTTCGCTTGAGTAGGTATTGCAGCGGTCTGAAACCAAGTCAAAAAGAAGTCGCTCCTTGGCAGTTGAAACACGGTCTTCTGCTCTGGAAATGGTTCAAAGCCCCAGAAAGTCGTAAAGCTTGCTCCGTACCAACCGTTGTTTATCGCGACGTATGGCCAGGCAGTTCCACGCACCCATTTCGGCTCGTTAGCTACTAAGTCAACCAAGTACTCCCAGCCATACTGCTCTTTCAAGTGCCAAAATTGGTATAGAACAGCATCGTCATCGTGCGGGTAAGTAAGTATTAGCTTGCCTTT
>JBCBZV010000173.1:0-7091 GCA_039815155.1 Pseudomonadota bacterium | reverse complement strand
CCCAAGCGCACGCAGATTGGCCAAAGAGCTTGTTGTCTCCCAGTCCCGCTCGTATACTTCGCGACCCTTCTAGGACCATAGCTCAGTTGGTTAGAGCGCTACCTTGACATGGTAGAGGTCGGCGGTTCGAATCCGCCTGGTCCTACCAAACCCTCAAGGGTCAGTACCGGAGACATCCTTTACACTTTGTGCCGGCTCTTCTCGTCTCCTCCCCAATTAACGGGGGAGCACTGATTTTCATTAAACCCCGTTGATGGTAAGAACCATACCGCTTCTGCAAGAAGCGGCAATTACGCCTGGGCACCGCCTACTACTGTAGTTTCCCGGTTTATGCGATGAGCTATCGTTTGATTAATGCCAGGATTAGTCAGCCAACGAAACTCGCTTAACAAACATGATCAGTCGACACTCGAAGACTAGTTGTTATTCGGAGCCAATTCCTTGTTGCGCTCTCGTTCGCGTAAGTAAAGAAGAGCTTGTTCTCGTTCTTCTTCGATAGCGGCTTCGATCGATGTAAAGACCGCATCCATGCCCGGTTCACTGGCAAGATCACGTAATATTGGATCGAATCGGGTCCACCACTCGCGCCATCCATGTGTGAAGGCCGCTTCCATCATAACCACAGCTCTGGCCTTTTCTCCGCGCAAGGCGGCGATTCTTGATTCTAGGTGATCAAGGAAGCTATCTTCATAGACGTTTCGCCGAGCCGTTCGCACTAGCGCTTCGCAGCGTTCAATATAGTCGTCCGCCTCGTTTGTCATACCCTGTTTACGAAGTGCTAGCGCAAACTCGATTGCGGGGCTGCACATCGGCAAATCAAAAATCTCCGCCTGGGAGAACAGCTGGTCTGCAGAAAGCAGTAAGGCCACACCCTCATTGAAATCACCCGCCAGGAGTCGATACCACGCTGCCTCAAACTGCAGCCATGGATCTTCTGGGTTAAGAGCAAGCTTCAAATCCATTGCGATCTTTAGCTCATCGAACTTTCCTTGGATTTCGAGCAGGCTGACTTCATCACCACTGGCGATCGCAAGGGGGCGAAGAGGCTCAACCAATTTCAACGCGTACAGCACGCTTTGAAACGAATCCTGGTAAAGCGGCGTGTCGGGCGAGAGCTCCGCGGCTCTATCCCATTGCTCTAGGCTGAGAGCGAGTTCGCCCTGACGGAAGGCGGCGTCCGCTAAACCTCTGTAACCCATTGGATTGTTGGGATACAGATCAATGAGTCGCAAGAACTGGTTCCTAGCGCCCGTGTAGTCGCCGCGCTTGGATTTCTCCTGACCTAGATTGTGCAGAGCAACCGGTGAAGTCGGATCGAGCGAAAGAGCCTTATTCAATGCCTCAAGTGATTCGGAGAAACGGCCGAGCTTATTGAGTGAAAAATGACGCCATAGGTGAACGTCAAATAGGCTTTGGTTTATGGAGATCGCCTTATCATAGTAAGTAATCGCCTCCGTATGATTTTGCAGTATGGCTTCTATTCGCCCAAGGGTTGCATAGGCCTCAGGCAGGCGGTCGTTTATCACCAGAGCTCTCTCTACGTTTTCTCGAGCGGCTTTCGCCGCGACTACCGCATCGATGCTGCCGTAGTTTTCCACCCCTTCTGCCTGCAACCATAGCGTATCTGCAAGTCCCACCAGAGCTGGCGCGAAGTCTGGGTCTAACGCAACGCTTTGTTCAAACAGTTTTCGGGCTGCCTTCACGCTTTCAGCATTTCTTAGTCGTAGTTCGGACTTGCCTTTCAGGTAGAAGACGTAAGCATCACTATTTGAAGTCCGCGGTAGCGGTCCGAATTGAGAACCGTCCACATACTCATCCAGTAATACATTGGCAATTGATCGCGCAATATTCCTTTCCAGGGCAAACACGTCGTCGAGCGTGCGGGTGAATGTGTCACTCCACAGAACCTCGCCGTTGCCAGCATTAATGAGCTCAGCGCGAACACGCAAACGGTTTCCGGCTGCGTTGACACTGCCTGAGAGGACACTCGCTACGCCAAGCTGCTGCCCTACGTCTTGCGGGCTGAGTCCCTGATCGGCGAGGCGGAAACTTGCACTGCTGGAGGCGGTGCGCAAATCGGGAGCTTGTCCCAGCAGGCTTGCTATTTCCGCCGCCACGCCCTCGGCAAAGAAACGCTGATCCTCGTTCGCCGACAGATCGGTAAATGGAACGATCGCAATCGACTGTTCTATTGATACTGTTTCGATACCTTCATCGAGTTTTTGCAAACGAGCGTTTACATCCTGAAACAGTAAGGTACCCACGGTGCCTGCACTGACTGCTATAACCAGTAGTCCTAACCAGTGCCAGGGTTGTAGTGGGTGTGGTTTAGAGCCCGACTCATCAAGGGTTCGTGTGATACCGCTGCTTGAAATATCGAAAAACCACGACAAATAAGCTGCAACGGGAAAACCAGCCAGAAGTGCAACGGTGACAGCAAGGTTCACCCAGGCCGGTAGTGCAAACGTTGGCGCGAGAACATCGAAGACCTCGATCACCAACCATGAAACCACCGCGTAGCCGGTGAGCGTCTGTATCACACGTCGGCGGCGTAGTTCTGAGAGGATTCGCGAAATCATGTTTGTGTTGCCCGGTCTGAGTAGTCCAGAAGTTGCCTTTCCGGTAGCGCGCGGCACCATCGCCGCGTCGAGAAACTTTACACAATCTCTCGCTGGAGTTCATAACTCTTTGAATTTACTGGCATGGCGTAAAGTTTGCATGTGCAAACAATCGGCGGAATCACCTGTTTCGGACGATATCTGCGGACTGTGTGAAAAGCTACAGACTGAACTTATTGAGGCTCAGACTATGTCACTAGTGGTTATTCTGCGAATCGTCGTGAAGCACGCAAGGAGTCGTTTTGCCCGAGCCTCGCAATCCCGAGTCGTAACCACTCGAAATGCACAACACGTAGGCAATAGACGATCAGGTTTTGCTTCTCTCTTTTGTGTAAGCCTCCTCTGTGTGAGTGTAGTGACGGAGGCGCGTCTTATGCGTGGTGGAGGGCGAGGGGGCAACGCAGTACAGGATCCGGATCCCTTTAGCGCCGGAACGGTCCCCTTTCTAGTCCCAAACCCTCCACTCGATACAATCCCAGAGCCTCCTTTCTTTATACCGCGAGATCCCCCTATTGTTGTCGACGGAGAACTTACCGGCGCGGACCTACAGACAGCTGCTCCCTATGGCTTTGGACCAATTGGACCGGCCGTCGGCATCAGTCACAACTGGGGACCAAACTGCGAATTCGTAGTGGCTTGTTCCTTCGATCTTGGGGCCGACGAGTTTTTCGATTGGTCGGCGAACATAGTTGGCTTGCCGATCGAGAGTACGGATCCCTACGACGCTCTTGCTGACCTCTTCGTCGAGTGGCAACTGTATGCGGCCACCGAGCAGATCTTGCCAGGGGGTGCGCCAATACTTACCACCGAACGCTTACTCGGCGCGGTATCGGTTCAGTTCGCGCCCAAGGATGATGGGCTCGGAGACTATACCGCTTCGGCCAACCCTGCGATCGTCCTAGGCGAAGATCAGGGCTACAACCCCGTTTCCCTGGCGAGCTTATCTGAAGATATACCGGAGCTGGAGGATATTTCTGGATGCTTCGCACCTGCTCGTTCCCAGCTCGAAAGCGATCCGGGCGAGCCTATATTCAACTCGTATCAGTACGGTGGCTGCCGAGAAATCGGCTTGGATCTTTCTCAAGACCTCACGGGTTTCCTTGCAGGGTCGACGGGTCTCGATGAGTCAGACGGATTGAGCGGCGAGGAGCTTGCCAGTTTGTTGATGCCAAACGAGTTCCTCGCGCTTTCAGCAAGAGTAGTTTTGGACGCGCCTGGGGGATTCCAGTTTGCTAGGGTCTTCGACAAAGATATTGGGTTTGGAAACGGGCTTGATTTGAGCGGTTCTTTTTCGACACCCAGCGATCTGCTTGTAGACGGTGTCGACGTGGGCGTTTTTTGTGGAGGGCTGCCGATCGAATCGGACCCAACGAACTGCATAGACCTACTGGGGGTTAGTGAAGACCCCTTTCGAAGTATCTTCAACAGTACTCAACTAATGAGGATTGATGTGGTACCTGCAAACGATCCGAGCGCAGTACCGGCCCCGCAGACCCTACTGCTGTATTTCGTTGGTTTGCTCGCCTTCTGTCGAATAAAAGGTCACCCTTTCAAAGGGTCATCGAGACCATCATAAATCGGGGACTTCGACCGCAATAAGTGACCTAGGTCTGCAGCGGCGGACTTACGAACTAGTCCGGCGAGGGTCCGGGCAAACACTACCCAGCCAGTCGTGAGCAGGTCGACGGCTTATGCAGCCAAAGGCTAGACTGGTCGCGTTTTTTGCCCAAGACTTGCGCGTGTCCTTACAGTGTTGTGATGCCGCTGATAGAACTAAACACCCGCTCATGTTGTACCTTGCTACTTAGACTAACCACATCTTTCCGGGGCGGTATCAACGCTGATGACGTACCCAACTCGCTGTGCCCGGTTTGTATCCGCAGTTCGCCGAGTCTCGCAAGATTCCGTTTTTTTGTCTTTCTCGGATAAAGAGAGTCGCTGCGAGCCGAGCTCGAGCAGCATCTTTATTAATGTTGGCGGACTTTTCACGAAAATACGTTGCGAAGTTTGCTCAAAGCTTCGGAGGGGATTTGCGAGTCGCGTTGTCGAAGACCCTTTAGTCGGAATCCTGGCTATCACTTAAGCTCGGTCGCTGGGCTGGCTTTCGCTCCTAAACTCGTGAGCCAGACTTTGCCGAGAGTGGATAGAATACCAACCCCTGCTCCGATCGTTCCCTTTATGGTTCCGCTGATCTTTGAGCGACCGATACGTTTACGCGTGTGCACCGGCACTTCCACGACATCCAAACCTGCCACGATCGCCTTTGCCTGCATTTCTACGGTCCAGCCGTAGGTCATCTCACGCATGCCCAAAGCGCGCAAAGTGGACTGGCGTACGGCCCGCAGTGGCCCAAGGTCGCTAGTGCTGCTATCCCAGAGCAAGCGCATCAGCCAGGTGGCCAAACGATTGCCCACGCGCTGCTGGGGAGTCAACGCTCCGGGCTCACAGTCGGCATTTAAGCGACTACCGATAACCAGCGCGTGGCCCTCCGCGAGCTTCGATAGTAGCGTCGGAATATCCGCCGTCACGACCGAGTAGTCTCCATCCACAAATACCACTACCGATTCGCTGTCGACATGCCGAAGGGCTTTAAGGCACGCACGTCCGTAGCCTGCTATGGGCTCAAACACGACTAGCGCACCCGCTTCCTTTGCTATGGCCGCTGTGGTGTCGGTCGATGCGTTATCGCAAACCACCACCCGATCAAACACCGGTCCCTCCGCTGTGCGAAGTGCAATCAGCTCGCGGACGACAAGGCCGATACTCGGCGCCTCGTTATGAGCGGGCACAACCGCGGTGACCTTTTTGCTTTGATACATGTCTAAGCACTGCCGTTTAGCTCTGGTAGCAAGCTTTGACCGAAAAATCGAAAGATAGTTTTCTAAACTGGCTCGTTATTGGCGCCGGTCTGGTCTGTTGCGCCGTCTATCTTTTTCTTGCCCAAGAATCTTTTCGGCCGAACGGAGCGAGCCTGATCGGAGTAGGTACCGCATTCTTAAGTGTCTCCCTGCTGACGCTTTGCTTGTTTGCGCTCTTTCGGTATCGGGCCACACCCATTAGCGCTCATTGCGTGCTTCTGTTCGCACTGCTCTTTCGGCTTATCGGTGCGTTTGGCGATCCGATACTAGAGGACGACCACTATCGCTATCTTTGGGATGGTTGGATGACTCTTAACCAGGGTACGCCCTACAACAGCCCACCCTCGGATTGGTTTGCTTCGGCGCAGGTGCCTGAGCAGCTAGAGTTCGTGCTCGATGGCATCAACTACCCGGATGTGCCGACGGTTTACGGACCTACCGCGCAGTTGTTTTTCGCCGCTTCCGCTTTGCTTATGCCAGGTTCGTTGATCCCGCTTAAGGTGTTTATTGTAGTGGCTGACTGCCTGGTACTGTTGCTACTAGCACGCCTCGCTACAACACCATGGCTCCTGCTCTATGGGTGGAGTTTCCTGCTCGTCAAGGAGTTCGCCTTCACCGCCCACGTAGACGCCCTCGGTGCGAGTCTTCTTTTTATCACCTTCTGCCTTCGCCAGCGAATGGGCGTAGCTTCGAATACGGTGTTGAGCGTTGCAGTCGGGGCCCTGCTCGCAGCGGCCCTTGGTGTGAAAGTCATTTGCCTCGTCGCGGTACCGTTCCTTTTACAGACAGACTGGCGAAGTTGGCTGGCATTCACACTCACGATGCTATTGCTCGGTTTACCCTTTGGCTTTGTCTCGGCCTGGTTGCCCGGCGGTTTAATTGCGATGAGCGCTGGTGGCGTTTTTAACGCTCCGGTTTATCTTCTGGCGATGAACGCATTCCCCGGGATTGATCTTGTCTTAGTGAAGACCTTATGCGTAACGCTTTTAGCGATCATCTGCCTGCTAGTGGGTCAGCGTTATCTGCTGCTTCCTTACCTCGCCCGAGGTAATCTTACAGATGCTGCGCTGTTTCGCGCTCCAGCTATATTGCCTAGGGACTACCTGAACGGTCTAAACACGCTGTGGTGCGCTCAGCTATTGCTCTCACCGGTGCTTAATCCCTGGTATCTGGTTTGGTGGTTGCCGTTTGCCTGCCTAAAGCCAAGTCGTGTCGCGTGGGTAGCATCGTTTTTACTGGCGCTTAGCTACATCAGTGGGATCAACTTGAACGACACCTCCCTACAGGCATATGAGCAACCCTTCTGGGTGCTGCTGTTGGAGTTTGTGCCTATATTCCTCGAATTTCTGTGGGATCTAAAACGACCGCTAGCGCAAGTACGGTAACCGGCAAGTTCGACCTCCTCTCACTTAGCGCACGATGCGGTGCGAGCCGACCTGCCTGGGCGATCTCAGCCGTCCGTAAGCTCGAGCTTAAAACGCTTGTTCAGGTAATAAAGCACCAGTGGGACCTGGTTCGACTCAACTGAAGTCAGCGCAAGCCTCTCAGGATTCTCACAATCAACAAGCGCGTGGGCGAAGTCTTTTACCGTACTGTTTTTGAAGGGCTTGACCGT
>JBCBZV010000106.1:0-14279 GCA_039815155.1 Pseudomonadota bacterium | reverse complement strand
TCGCTCGGTCGGATAGCCAAACACCAATACTGAGGGGGTGCGGTGATCTGGTGTTAAAACTCCGCCGCTCATAATTATCGGCGCCATTAAATAGAGGCAATAGATGTGACCCACCAAACTCTTGAGACGGACTACCTAATTGTTGGCGCAGGCGCAGTAGGAATGGCCTTTGCCGACACGATCCTGACGGAATCCGACGCAAACATCATTATCGTGGATCGCTATGCAAAGCCTGGCGGACATTGGAACGTCGCTTATCCTTTTGTTCAGCTTCATCAGCCATCACAGTTCTATGGGGTCAGCTCCAAAGAACTGAGTGGCGGACGAATTGAGCGCTCTGGTTTAAACGTTGGTCTCAACGAGTTGGCTAGCGGACCTGAAGTAAGCGCTTATTTTGACGATGTGATGCGCCATCACTTCCTCCCGTCTGGACGCGTTCAGTTCTTCCCGATGTGCGACTACAAAGGCAATGGCCGGTTCGAGTCTATTGTTGGAGACGCGAGCTACGAAGTGAACGTTAAGAAAAAAACCGTTGATGCGACGATTTTGAAGACCAGCGTGCCTTCGACGCACACGCCAAACTTCTCGATTGATGAAGGTTTACCGTTCATTCCCCTAAATGATCTGCCTCGCCTAAAGGAGCCGTCCGAACGATACATGGTCATTGGGGGCGGCAAGACCGGTATCGATGCCTGTCTTTGGCTGTTGGAGATGGGTGTTGATCCGGAAACCATCGACTGGGTTCGGCCTCGGGACGCCTGGCTGCTGAATCGCAAGAATGCTCAACCAACGGATGAATTTTTCTTCAACGTGTTCGGCGCGCAGCTGGCGCTTATGGAATCCGCTGCGAAAGCCAGTGACTATCCGGATCTCTTCGCTCGGCTAGGAGCGGGTGGTTACTTCTTGCGCCTTGACGAGGAAGTAATGCCAGCCATGTTCCACGGCGCCACTATTTCAGAACCGGAAGTGGAGGTGTTGCGCAAAATCCGAAGCGTAATTCGTCTGGGTAGAATCACCCACCTTGGGCGCGATGAAATTCAGTTCGAGAAGGGTGCACTGCCAACGAAAGCGAACACGGTGTATGTTGATTGCTCGGCAAGGCCGATTGAGGCATTCGCGGGATCACTCCCGGTGTTTGCTGGCGATACGATTACCCCGCAAATGGTAAGAGCCTACCAACCGGTTTTCAGTGCATCGCTAATAGCTCATGTGGAACTCAGTATGGCAAGCGATGAAGAGAAAAACGCAGTGACCGCTCCCGTACCTCCGCCCGAGGCGGACACGGACTTTGCCTACTTCACCGCCGTGTCGATGATGAACCAGTTTCTCTGGTCGCAAAACGAAGAGCTGTCTGAGTGGCTTCTGCACAATCGTTTGGACGGCTTCAGTCGAATGGTCAAGAATGCATCCGCGGATCAAAAGAAAACTGCGCTGCTCAAAAAGATGCGCGTGTTTGGCCCAGACGCGGTGATGAACCTACATAAAATTCACAATGAGCATCACGCAAGAGATGCGGCATAAAGTTTATAAGAAGGAAGTGATCATGGCAGAACAGTTTGAAGTCGAAAAAGCCAACTTTGAAAAACACCAAGTAACGACGAGCCCAAGCCAAGAGCTAGCGGATGGAGAAGTGCGGGTAAAGATCGATTTCTTTGCCTTTACCGCAAATAATCTGACCTACGCGGTGGCTGGAGACATGCTTGGCTACTGGCAGTTCTTCCCAGCCAGTGCACCCGAGCAGGGCATGATACCTGTCTGGGGTTTTGCCGACGTCACCGAATCCAATTCATCGGAGGTGAGTATCGGTGAGCGGATCTATGGATACCTGCCACCCGCGTCTGAACTCGTCCTCAAGCCGATGAAGGTAAAAGGCGACAGTTGGTTTGATGCGAGCGAGCACCGTCAGAGCCTCCCGCCTTTGTACAACCGCTACCTGCGTTTGGAAGCGAAAACTGAAGCAGCAAAACCGCGGGAAATCGGTCAGGCATTGCTTGGGCCACTGTATATGACCGGCTACCTGCTCTACGACATGCTCAAGGAAAACCAGTACTTCGGCGCAGAGCAGGTAGTTATTGTTAGCGCATCGAGTAAGACCAGCATTGGACTTGCTTACGCGCTTTCCCAGGATGAAACACCAAGCGTTGTAGGCCTTACTTCTGCGGGGAACAGCGAGTTTGTGAAAGCGCTTGGCTACTATCAGAAGGTCGAAACCTATGACGCCTTGGACGGGCTCGAAGAGCGGCCGACGGTGGTTGTTGATATGGCTGGCAACGGTGAATTGGTCGAGCAGATGAAAACTCGCTTGGGTGAAAACCTAAAGTATTTCGTCCGCGTGGGACTAACCCACTGGGAACAGCAGGCCGGGGACCCTATGGAAAGTAAGGACAATGAAACCTTCTTTTTCGCCCCCAGCTATATGCTTGAGCGTTCTGAGGCGGATCCAGGGTTCGCTCAGACAGTCCAGGATTTCGTTGCCTCCGGAGCGCAAGAGAGCCTCGCTTGGATGGAGCTAAAAAACCTTGACGGGGTACAGGGTCTGGCGGGTGTTTACGATGATATGGTTGCGGGTAAGGTATCGCCGAAGCTGGGTTTGATCTGCGTGATGTAAGGAAGCGCCTCGACAGAGCCCGGCGTTGATTCATTGATTTAGCGCCCGGGCTGGCCACCCATCGCGAGCATCCCATCGTGAGCATTAAAGTAGACTAGGCCAAAGTTTACGCAGAGCGCGATTATGGCTGCCACACCGAATTCCGAAGACTGGGCCAACGAACGGGGCCGAAAATGGCTAGAGCATCTCGATGCAACGGAGAAAATGCTCGCACCGGTAGATGAGCCTCTACTCGATGCTCTAGCCCTCGATGGCGCCACCAGAATCGCCGAGATTGGTTGCGGTGGAGGACAAACCACAATGGCCATTGCCCATGCGATGCCAGCGGCGGCGGTCGTACACGGCTTTGACATTTCACCGGAGCTGATCGCTCACGCTACAGCAGTACACAGCGATCCTAGAATGTCCTTCTACTGCACCGATGCCGCGACCTTATCGGTCGCTGACACGCAGTACGATCGGCTTAGCTCTCGCTTTGGGATTATGTTCTTTCCAGACCCAGAAGCGGCTTTTGGGAACCTGGCGAACAATTTGAAACCCGGTGGGCAGTTCGCCTTTGCCGTATGGGGCCAACCTTCAGAAAACCCCTGGATGATGACCCTTCAAGCGGTCCTGAGGGAAGAAGTGGATATGCCATCACCGGAGCCTGATTCTCCCGGGCCCTTCCGCTACGGTGATGTCGAGCCGTTTATGGCGCTGCTCGAAAGAACGGGGTTTTCGGATGTTCGCGCAAGCCAGTGGATCGATTTGCTCGAACTTGGCGGTGGTTTGGACGCGGCGGCGGCCACAGAATTTGCGATGTCCGCGCTCTCTATTTCGGACCTTGTCAAAGATGATGCAAACGCGTCGGCGCGCGTGAGGTCGAAACTTCTGGACCGACTCGGCGCGCACGAGAAGGAAGGCGTAGTACGTCTGCAGGGGTCTGTCCACATTGTTAGTGGATCTAAGCACTAACTAAGGTATTTCGAACTCACTGCGTGGCAATATTCTCTCGCTAGGGCGCTAGCGCGCTTAGGCACAGCATCATGTCGATTTGTCCATTTTCCCTAAGCACGTTGTAATACAAGAGCACCTGGGTGCCACCAGATACGAGTTCTGCTTCGTGTCGCACGGTCTGCGACCTGCCGTTATCACAGCGAAGCGAGAATCGATCGATGCCATCATCAATTCCATAGACCCAGATCTGACTATCGGAAACATCGCTGTAAACGCTGCCCGGATTATCCTTTAGCGTGAGACTGATTAACGAGCGTCCACTTTGGGTAACAAAAGGCTCTGCACTCTGCACATAGGAAAGACTCGTTTCCGCGGGCGGTTTGAGAATCGCAACCGGCTCAAAGAACTGGCCTCCAGTGTCTCTATAAACGGTAAGGTCGGATAAGTCGGTGGTTGCGTGAAACGCTAAATTGCCTCCAAACTCTGGTGGATACCAACCATAGGGATCGAATTTCACGCCGGGATCATTAGTCAAAATTCGCTGCTCACCCGTGCCGGCGTTGACGTGTAAAACCTGACCTTGATTGGGTCCATCGGCGATTGTTGTAAGAAACTCGCTGGTCCCACGAATCCAACGAAATCCAGCGAAACCGGGGCGTACCGGCGTCACGCGTATGTCCCGACTGGGTTCAGCCGTGTTCATGTAGCTGATCCAGCCGCCGCCGAATGGACTTGTATTGTCGCGAGTTGCATACGCAAGAAACGTTGTCAGCGCTGTTGGGTTTTGACTGGGTAGTTGGTTGAAGCGATCAAAGCTACCGCTTGTCAGCTGAGCGACTGTCCAGTTGCCCGCTATGTCTCTTCGTGCCTGAAAGAACTGCAACGTGCCGTTGTCTGCAACTCCGTTGAAGTACACCGCGTTGCCTAAGATGTCCTCGCCATACTCGGGGCCATTGCGCGCGGAAACCAGGCTGGCGACGCTTGCGATTGGTGCAGCTTCTTCGATAGTTTGTAGAAGAAGACCGGAATCGGCGTCGAAGGGCAGCTCGTGAAGCTGTCCTCCCGCTTGCAGGACGAGATGCGCCGTATGTGGATGAATCTCCGGGTCAACGGCGCTACTGCCGATAGAGTTGAGTTGGACAGCCTCCGGTACTCGGTTCACCACCTTGACGACGGTTCGGTTGCCACAGGCTTTGCGACAGCTGACAGCCGCTTCATAGCGGAAGATCAACAGGGTGTCTTCATCTACGTACGGTGCTACAAACTCGACCTGAAATGCGGAAACCTGGGTCAATTCGACATCTGGTCCAAGCTCTTGCACCCACTGCGGCGTCTGATCCCCATCGGACAGAGGCGGAGCAGCGCTTCTCAGCACAACCAGCTCGCCTTCCCGAATCACCTGATCCGGTGTTTCTCGCCCCGCGTGGAGCATTGAATCTAGGGCGAACGTTGGCTGCCCAGCATAGGAGCCAATCCCCTGAGTGAGGATAAAAACAGCGAAGAAAAAGTTGGTTAACCGCATGATCATAGATCATCTCCCAAGGTTTAAACGAGTGTGCAGACGAAACCCGTCGTCAAAGGGCGGGGAATTTGTGCTGCTGGTTCCTGTGGTGTTGATTCCATCGTCAAATAAAATTTTGGGCACAAGCCATCTCGCGCTAGAGTCGTGCTGGTATGCATAGGATTTTTAGAGAACTGTCGTGAAAAAGAAAAAATATGAGGCCGAGCTTCGCAAGCTCCAGGAGGAACTGTGCGCCTTGCAGGAGTGGGTCAAAGAAACCGGTGAAAGGGTGATAGTCGTTTTCGAAGGACGCGATGCGGCGGGGAAGGGCGGATGTATCCGCGCCATGACCGATCGGGTGTCATCACGGGTGTTTCGAGTGGTGGCACTTCCCAAACCCTCGGATCGCGAACGCACTCAGATTTATATGCAGCGCTATATAAACCACTTTCCGGCCGCCGGCGAAATCGTGATTTTTGATCGTAGCTGGTACAACCGAGCCGGCGTTGAGCGGGTCATGGGCTTCTGCACCGAGGCACAGCACAAGCGATTCTTGCGAGAGTGCCCCGGGTTTGAGTACTCGATGATCGTCGATAACGGGATTCACTTTTTCAAGTACTGGTTGGAAGTTGGTGAGGAAGAGCAGGAACAACGCTTTCAAGATCGTATCGACGATCCGCTAAAACAATGGAAGCTCTCTCCGATTGATTTGCCGTCTCGAGAAAAGTGGTTCGATTACTCGCGTGCTCGCGATGAAATGTTTGCCGCGACGGACAAAGAGGAAACGCCCTGGCATGTCGTCCGTTCAGACGACAAACGCAGTGCTCGTCTCAATCTCATAAGCCACTTTCTCGAATCCATACCCTACAAAAACATTCCCGCTGATCATGTCGAACTTCCAGAGCGCGATATGAGTGCTGCGTACGATGATCAGAAAACCATGAAGGATCGCCGTTGGATAGAGGATCGCTACTCCGACTAGCTCGGTGCCTCCGATCAACCAGCGGGACTTTGCAGCCTGGATTCGCTGGTTTTTGGATCGACTCTGGCAGGAGGGTGATGGGAAAGTGCTGGGACAATACCCGAGAAGGAGCGGTTTGGAGCCTAGCGCTTGTTTTATTCTCGACTCTTCTTTTTAGGTTTCCAGGGCGGTAAATTCAGCGCTCCGAATCAGATGTCTCCATAAAGCGAATTACTTCTACACCTCCCTCCCACCGTTCGCCGCCGCTTAGGCGTATGAAGTGATTGTTTGCGCCATACACCTGGGCGCCAAAGCCGCCGGCGACAGGCTCTATCTGTAGCCCTTCTTTGTAGTCCGGGCCTAGGAGCAATAGATCGCCATCCTTTGCACAAAATCGTGCCCGATCTTCGCGTTCGATTCGCGTTACGAACACATCTGGGTGGCCGTCTTCATTCACATCGGCAATTGCCATCGCTTTTGGCAAGCAGTCTCTGCCCCGTTGGTCATCGGGCAATTGGAGGCTGCGTTTTAGTAAGGGTTTTGTTTGCCCTGATACCAATACTTCCGGATCAATGATCTGCAAACTGGCGATAGGCCCGTCAAGCACAATACCGGCAAGCAGGCTGTGATCATGAGTGGGCAACCTTATCGGCGCAAACGCTGTCCACCATTTGTTTTTCAGTCCCAGTTCATACCTTTCAAGCTCAAACGCTCCGAGATTTTTAAAGTAGCTTGCGCCGTGGTGGGGATGACACAGCACTATATCGTCGATTTCAGATCCATCGGTCGACGGAACAACGGCCAGACATCGCCCCCCCATCGTCCCAGTTATCGTGGTGCTAACGGCTTCAAAACGTCCGGCGGTATTACGAAAGAGTGTCGTCTCATTTTTTTTATCGTCCGCTCTGTCGCCCCATACGCTTACCAGGAGGTCCGGATATGGATCTTCGTCAGCCGAAAGAAAAGTGACCAGCCGACCTCGACCAAACGGGTCTTCAGCACCGTGCGGCTCCAGCATACGTTTGTATCCACCCGTCGTCCCCTGCCCCAAAAACAGCTGATTATTGTTTTCGCCGTTGCCTCTATCAGCACCGGCAGAGCAATAAACATCCATGTCGCCATCAAGGTCGATATCAGCCCCGTCACAGGCATGCCGATCCTTGGTATAGGGGAACTGAAATTCGCCAGGTACATATTGCTCGCCGTCGAAGTAGAAAATTCGATCTTTGTGGCGCTGGCCGTGACCTTCGATCAAAACGTCATCGTCTCCATCGCCATCAAAGTCTCGAATGGCAGCCGCCCATATCTGGCGAGGTGTTAATTCGAATTGACGGATTTTTGCGGACAGATAGGTCTGCTCTGGCGTTGGTGCTTCGCTGTTGCAACTCGGAAGCACTGCTAGCCCATAGATAGTTACAACTAATCCAGCGATTCGAGGGAACGGGGCAAACATCAAAACAGAAGCTCCTAGCGTGACGGTGTAGGGACAGCGTGAAACGGACGAAATCAAGCCGACACCGTATACTTCTGACGTTCTTCAGTCGGAATGAGTCCAATGTTTGATCGCGAGCGAGCCATTTTTTGCTTCAGCCTAGCTCTTCTCTTGTCCTGCTTCGCCCAGCCATCAACCAAAGCCGACGCTCTGTACATCGGCGCAGGTGCCTACATCGCAGATATCAACGCGCCACAACTAGACGAGCAGGACTTCGCGCCAGCAGGATTCATTGGCTACCAGGTTTTGGACACGCCACTTCTCATGTTTTCCCTAGAGGCGGGCTTTTACGACTTGGGTGAAGCGAGCACCGGTTCCGGGGAACTTCGCGCTTCGTTTGATGCTTCTGCGCTCACCTTTGCGGGAGTCGCTTATCTTCCCATTGGCCCCTTTTTCGAGATCTACGGAAAGGCCGGTCTTGCGCGTTTGTCTCTCGACTCGGAATTGGGGAGCGCGTCCTTCAACGACGACAGCACTGATCCGTTTCTTGGGATCGGCGCAGCTTTCGATTTTTTCGATACGGTAGATATTTATGCGGAGTATCTTCGGTTCGATAACAGCATCGACTCGCAAATGGTAGGCGTGGGTATACGCCTGGACTTCTTTTAGTCGTGATCTGAGCGTCTAAACCGAACTTGGGTCATCGGCAATTTCGGACACGTAGCTGGGCTTCGCGAGCCACTTACAAAGGCTGAGGCTGCTCGCGAGCACTATTGTGATTGCGGCGATACCTCCTAGATTAGAGAGCATTCGAATGCCGTCGATGCCCGCGTAGCTAACCATGCTCCAGGACACAATGCCGATGGTCGAACCCCACAGCACCTTTATGCCCAAGCCCAAGCTTTCTTCCGAGTCCGCGGTAACACCTTCTGTGCAGAGGCTCCCGATTGCATCTGTGTTTGAGTCTGCGGCGGTGACAAAGGAGATAAAGGCGATAAACACTAAAAGCGGAATTGTGTAACCACTCAGTGGAAGTTCGCCGAACACCGCGTAAAGTAGCTTCTCTGGCCCCAAAGTCTGCAGCAGTGAATTAAGGCCACCAAGACCACTGAGGTCAAAGTGAATCGCGGTACCAGAAAATATGCTGATCCAAACAACCGCAAAACTTGCCGGGTATAAAAAGTTGATGCGGATGAATTCTCGGACCGTGTAGCCACGGCCTATCCTGCCCAAAAACAAAGCGCTAACAGGCGCCCAGGCGAACCAAACGGCCCAGTAAAAAACGCTCCAGCGCAGGGGCCAGTCGTCTCCGCCAGTACTACCGCTGAGCAGGCTCAAGGCCAAAAAATTCTCGCCGTAGTGTTTCAGGCCTCCTGTAGCGATACCGATCTGCTCGCTTGTTGGTCCTAGGAGTAAGACGAACAAGCCAAGTGCGAGCAGCAGTAAGGCGTTCACGAGCGACAAACGCGCGATGCCTTTTTTAAGTCCGCTAACGGTTGATAGTACGAAGGTAGCGACAATGGCCGCAATGGCGATGCCAAGCGTGATCGGCGTTGTGGCTATATCAATGATCTCACCTGCGCCGCCAACCAGCGTGATTGCCCCGGTGCCGAGGCTGGCCGCCATACCGGTGATCAGCGCATACAGCGCTAAAGTGTCGATCAGGTCGGCGCTTTTCCCGTCCACTAGTTTGCCAAACACCGGGTGTAGCGAGCTGCTGATCGAAAACGGGAGCCGTCGATTGTAAAACGACAGTGCAAACGTCAGAGCCGGGATGGTGTAGATGGCATAGGGTGTAAAGGACCAGTGCAAGTACATCGCAGCCAGAGCAAAACGGGCGGCTTCGGCGGATCCCGCTTCCAGCTTGACGCTCGAAGGGGGCTCATAAAGGTGGTAGATGGGTTCTGCGGTTGTCCAGAAGAGAATTCCCACCGCCAAAGTGGTGCACAGAGTGATAAAAAACCAGCGCGGCTTTGAAAGTAGTGGCCGCGCATTAGAACCGCCGATGACCACCTTGCCGAGCGGCGAGCAGTAAGTCGCGATGACCAACAGCAATAGATAAAAACTGCCGTAGGAGAATAACCAGCCAAAGCTATCGAGAACCCGCTGGTTCAGCGTTTGCATCACGCTGAGGAAACTTTCTAGATCGATAACGCTTAAAAGAACTGCGATCATCAGTACTAAGAACGCGGGCCAGAAGACCAGCGGTCGGATATCCAAGAACAGTCGTGGCACAAATTACTCGCGCAGCGTTAGACTCGAACACTATACCCGTTGCAAATCGATTCGTAAGGAAGCCGCTTGCGCGAACAGTCAGAGAACACCCCGCTGGACGAAGAACCGCTGCGTCTCGCGGGGGTCAGTAAGCGCTTCGCCGACGCTTGGGTGCTGAAGGACGTCAGCATCAGTTTTGCACAGAACGCCACGACTTCTCTCGTAGGAGAAAGTGGCTGCGGCAAGTCAACTCTTCTGAAGTTATGCAATGGGCTGCATCGACCGGACCGGGGGTCCGTGTCGTTGTTTTCCTCCCCAATCGATTACGACGCGCTGCCCAAGCTTCGTCAGCGGATAGGCTATGCGGTGCAGGGCAACGGTTTGTTTCCTCATTTGACCGCCCGCGACAACATCACCATTGCGGCCGGTCTAGCTGGCTGGGATGGGCCAAAGATAAACACTCGACTCGATGAGCTGTTGCAGCTTGTGCAATTGGATTCGGCGCTATTGGATCGTTATCCGCACGAACTGAGTGGCGGACAGCAGCAGCGAGTAGGCTTGAGCAGGGCTCTGATGCTGAGGCCGTCCCTACTGCTGCTCGACGAACCCTTTGCTGCGATCGACCCACTCACACGCCTGGAAATTCATGAACAGCTTCTCAGTGCGCTGCGCTTGGAACCGGCAACCGTAGTATTGGTGACCCACGACATGCGCGAAGCGCTCAAACTGTCTGATGAGATTGTGTTTATGAACGAAGGCGGCGTACACGCTAAGTACCCGGTCGAGCAACTTCTTGCTCAATTCTCGGGACAGGAGCCCGAGTTGATGGTGCGTAGTGTGTTAGCGGATAGCAGCCTGTGAATTATCCTCGACGGTGTTTTAGTCGACTCGTTCCTCGCACGCTTCGGAAGTGGCTGCGAGGGCGAATGCTGTGTGGGCTGTTCGGAGTTCTATTGGCGGCGACTGGGGCCCACGGTGCGGAAAGTATCGTTGTTGGGTCAAAGATCTTTGTAGAAAGCCATATTCTTGGCGAGATAGCAGCGCAACGGCTTGAAAGTGTGGGCCTGAAAGTTGAGCGAAAACTTGGCCTCGGCGGTACTTTGATTAGCTATGAAGCCCTCAAGGTGGGCGAGCTGGACCTATATCCGGAATACACGGGGACGCTTATCCGAGCCGTGTTCGAGGAGACGGATCTTTCGCAACAGGCGCTTCAAGACAAACTGCAAGCCGAGGGTCTTGTACTGCAAGAGAACCTAGGCTTTAACAACAGTTACGCCATAGCAGTACCAAGCGTTTTAGCAAAGAGTCGAGGTTTAAATACGGTAAGCGATCTCATAGCCCATCCTGATCTTCGCTTCGGCTTTACCCATGAGTTCATGAATCGTGCGGATGGATGGCCAGCCTTGCGTAGTCTCTATAACTTGCCGCAGGAGGCCGTTGGCATAGAGCACGCCCTTGCTTACCGGGCCATGGCGAGCGGTGATTTGGAGGGCACGGATGCCTACACCACAGACGGTGAGCTAGAGCTTTATGACCTGGTGTTGCTGCAGGATGACCGTGAGCTTTTCCCTCGTTACGACGCCGCCTTTCTCTCTCGGTTGGACCTCCCACCGACCGCTATCGATGCCCTTGAGCCTCTGGCTGGGCTGATAAATGAGCAGGTCATGCAGACTCTTAACCGCAAAGTCGCTAGCGAAGGGCGGTCCCCAGCCGAGGTGGCGCGGGCTTTTTTGCTCGAGCGAGGTCTTGCGCCAAAACAAGAGGAGGGCGGTGCTGCATCTGGTATGTCCGCACTGCTTGCAGAGGTAGGGCATCACACGCTAACCCATCTCCGCCTTACCTTCGCAGCGGTATCGCTTGGATGTGTGCTGGCCTTACCTCTATCTATGGCACTCTCACGAAACGAGCGGTGGGCGAGTGCGATTCAGTACTTCGCGGGATTAGTACAAACAGTTCCCGCTCTTGCTCTGCTCGCGCTGATGATCCCGCTGTTTGGGCTGGGAGAAAGGACTGCGATTGCGGCGCTTTTTTTGTACTCGCTTCTGCCCATCGTACGCAACACGATCGCGGGCCTGGCGGGGGTCGATCCCATTTTGAAAGACGTCGCGGCCAGTCTGGGTATGACAACACGCCAGCAGCTTTTAAAAGTAGAGTTGCCGTTGGCCTTACCGACCATTATGGCTGGGATAAAAACGGCCGCTGTTATCAGCATCGGCACCGCGACGCTGGCGGCCTTCGTGGGTGCGGGCGGTTTGGGTGAGCCAATCCTCACCGGTATTTCCCTAAGCGACAATCAGTTGATTCTTCAGGGCGCAATTCCGGCGGCCGTTCTTGCTCTTTTAACCGAGTTCGCTTTTTCTCGGCTCACCCAAGGGATGGTGCCGGCCCATTTGCGCCCAAGGCGCTGAGCGGCCTGCCTACGCAGTGGTCTGCTACAGCATGCTCCGCCGGCGCGGCTGTTCTTCCGCACTCGCCTGGCTGTAGTCGCCAAAGGGACCATCGCGATGCTCGATGGCGCTGCGAACACCTTCGTCCCTTGCGGTGTGCACAAACGCTCTTCCCTCCGGTGTGTTGCGCATAATGCCGTCAAGAATAGGCCCGAGCGTCTGCGTACTTTGCAGTCCCATGTTGTCGTAGGCCTGATTCACGATAAGCTTCATCGAGGTCAGCTGCGTTAGCGGAATGTTGGCCAACTTCATCGCCAAGGCGTCAACGCGATCGTCCAGTTCTTCCAGCGGGTAGGAGAAATTAATCAGCTCGGCGTCTACCGCAGCTTTACCGCTAATCGACTCGCCCGTTAGGGCGTAGTACTTGGCTTTCGCCAGTCCCAGCCGATACACCCACATACCGGTCAAATGGCAACCCCAAACCCTTGCGTACGGCGTCCCAAAGCGAGCGCAGTCCGAGGCAATCACAAGATCGGCGCTGAGTGCGAGTTCCGAACCGCCGCCAACGCAGTAGCCGTGAACCTTAGCAATAGTTGGTTTCAGACCCCGCCACAGTCCCATAAAAGTGTTGATGTAGCTTGTGTACTGGTTAGTGACCGTATGCACATCCATGCCCGGGTCGTAGCCCTCCTCTTGAATGCCGTCGAAGTGGGCGAGTCCGTCGGAGAAATCGAAGCCGCCACAAAATGCATCACCAGACCCCTCCAAAACGATTACCTTGACCGCGTTGTCTCGGTTCGCGTCGGCGAGAGATTCGTTCAACTGTTCGATTAATTCATAGCGCAGCGTGTTGTATTTTTGGGGTCTGTTTAGAGTGATCGTAGCGATCCCGTTCTCTTTTCTATACAGAACATCTGTTGTCATTTTGCTTTTCTCCAAACTGATTTGGGCTTCTTGTTGTTGGCGAACGGTGCTATCGAGCGAACCCAGCAAGTTACGATGGATTTACTCTGCGATATGTCTACCGATCGGTAAGTTTTGACAAGCTTATCTACCGATCGGTAGACTGTCAAATATAGAAACCGCGAACAGCAGTTTGTTTCTTTGTAGGGATTTAGATTTGACCACTCGTGAGGACGCTAAGCTTTCAACCCGCGAACGGCTGTTGGCCGCTGCAAGGTCACTATTTGCAGAGAAGGGTTTTTACGGAGCTAGCTTGGCGCTCATAGCAAAAGAGCTCTCCGTAACAAAGCAGACTTTGCTCCATCACTTCACCAGCAAGGAGCAACTTTATGCGGAAGTGCTGGTAGAAATCGCCAAGTCCTATCTCCAACTGTTTGAACAAATGCAAACGGAGCATGAGGATCCACGGGACCGGCTAGAGGCCGTCGTTCTTGCTCTTGGGCGGGGGTCGCCTGCGGAAATGCAGAACGCGCGAATCGTGATGCGCGAATTGCTCGATAATCAGCATCGTGCCGATCGGGTAAAAAATTGGTATTTGCGGCCCTGGCTAGATGCGCTCACAGATACGGTGCTTGAGATACCTTCCGAACGGCGCGCGACTCGCGAAGAAGCGCTAGCGACGGTCTACCTGATTCTGGGTGCGGCAAACTTTTTTGCGATGTCCGCCCCAACGCTTCGGGGTATGTTTGGGAAGAAAGACTTCCAGCGCTTGGAGACGGCGTACCCGGAACAACTTATCGCGTTTCTGCGGACGCGCTTCGGGGCGCGCTGGAGATGAGACTCAGATTGCCTTCTCACCGCAGGAAAAGCTGCTAGGCTATTACTGAGCTGCCTTCGCGAAACGCCCGAGAGTGAACGCGCGAAATAGCAAACAGAAAGCAGAAAGCAGAAAACAGAAAGCAAAAAGCAGAAAGACAAACGAAACAGATAGAGCTGGCTCAGATCATCAGCGATTCACTCTACAGCGCAACTTTCTTAGCCTTTACCGGCTCCGACCAGTTCCTGCGGGAAAGATATGCGAACGAGGTGTTGCATCACGATTCACCGGCGTGCCCGCACTACCACCAAGCGCTTGGTAACCCCTGTCGCGTCACCATCTTTGGCACGGAGCGCGAAGAACCGCAAATTGAATCAGAAATAACGCGCTGCCACACCTGGAAACGTTCGGGCGATATAGCGTCGGTACGTTGCTGGACCGCTGCGGACAAACCAATCCAATTGTGTGGGCACGGCCTACTCTGCGCAGTCGCGGCATGGGGTCAATTTGATCCCTCCAT
>JBCBZV010000180.1:0-6548 GCA_039815155.1 Pseudomonadota bacterium | reverse complement strand
ATCGTGTAATGACTAGCACGAACTCAACCCCTCTCTCCACAGCAAACATAAGCGTACGCTCGCTCTCTCTGAGCGCGTATACATGTCAAGAACCAGGACTAGACATTTGTGCGCAATAGCATCTTACCTCGGGCGCCTGGCGGCTTTGTAGACGGGCCAGCTTTGGGTCCTAACAGCGTTGATGCCAAGCGCGCAATGGGATTGCTCTGCGTGTTGCTGCCAGAGCCATCGTCCGCAGTTGGGTCGGCGCAGCTCGCGCCGCCAGAAACTAAATCGCTCAGCATATCTTATAAATGTATGTCTCCTTGACTCTACAGCGAGGCTGCTGCACGTACAAAACAAGCACACAGACCGCCAGCAGCAAGAAGAAATAATAAGTAACAGAGGCGTGCGCACACACACACATTCACTCACTGTGTCATGGTTGTATACGTCAACACACCATACGTACATGACATTATATTACATAGCCATCTACTTTTCAACATCCATACGTCACAAAGGAAGCCTGGGGCCATGAGCTCAACTCTGGCCAAGCCAAGCAACAATGGCAAGCAATAGCAGCGCTGCCAAGCAAAGCAAGGCAAGACAAGACAAGCAAGCAAGCAAAACCAGGGTGGGCTGTCCGACTGTCCGACTCTGTGTGCTTCCCAGCATTGTCTTTTCCTTGCTGCCATTGATAGCTGAGGCTATGTCTGGCGAAGGTTTGGCTCGCAAGAAACTCAAGCTCAAATCCTTCGAGCGACGCATCGGCCAGGTTGTCAAAGCTTAGTGTCGATTCGCTCAGCGCTATCCGCTCGATATAGTCCTCTAGGTCGCTCCGATAAACACTGACAGCGCCACTAAACTCCCAGTTCTCACGGGAGAGCGGTTGTAAATTTAACGAAAATTCTGCGCTTTTGCGTATTTCCGGCTTCAAACTCGCATTACCGACAACCTCCCCTCTGGGTGTGGTGCCGGTAAAGTAGCGTTCACTCAGACTGGGAAAACGGTAGCTGCGAGCCAATTCCGCTGAGACGCCAAAGAAGTGACCAAAGTCCGATGCAAAACGAACGGAACCGGACCATTGATCATTGTCCTCACTGCGTGCGGACCTGCTTTCCCGCTGATCTACAAGGTCGTAGCGGGCGAGCGCGACCAGCGACCTACCTCGCGCCTCCCAGCGCTGATCCAGAAAGACGCCGAAGTAGTCTTCTTCACCGTCTACTAGCCGTTGAACAATAAGACTGCCGTCACCCAGATCCTGCTCTCGATCATCGATTTCGACATTGCGCCTAGCCAACCATTCCACCCCTGCCGTGCCGCCGAGTGTAAAAAACTCAATGGGCGTCTGCGCGATAAAACCGCTGGTTGTTGCACGATAGGAGGTAAGGTTCTCGCGCTCATCAACCCTTTGCACGCGCGTGGTCCAGTCTTGATAGTGATGATAGGCGCGAGCAAACACTCGGTCGGAGACAAACTCAAGTTTGCCAACGCTGTGGTCGTCCTGCGGGTAGCTACTCACCCGTTGATTGGGAAACTGCGCATTACTTTTGCCAATTTCCGAACCACGACTCACCAGCCAAGTCGCGTTCAAGGTACCCGACATGAAATCTTGTTTACCGCTCAGATAGGATGCCCATTGATCGAACTCCGTATTCAACGAAGTTCCGCGTGCATCCACACCATTAGACGCGCGCCGAGCGCTCAAACCCAAACTGAGCGAGCGGCTTTGAGAGTGCGTGGACGACGCGGCGCCCGATTTGGACGAACCGACAGTGGAGGAAAGACCAGAAGAAGACGAAAAGACAGGCGCAATCAAAGTTAAACCGCTAGCGCGATCATTGCTGCGAGTAGCTAAGCTCACCTGCGTGTCATTTGCGTGCTTTAACTCGAAGCCGACGGCACCACCCATTGCCCCCGCTCCATAGAGAGCAGAGGAAGCGCTTTTGGTCACGCTAGCCTGCGCCACAAAATCCGGGGGTAAAAACCCCACCGAATTGCCCGCTCGCCGATCGGTTAGGATTGGGACACCGGCGACCTCCGTACGCAACCTCGCCCGGCCAAAACCACGCACGCTGTAAGACTGAAGTAAGCCCCCCTGGCCGGAAAACGCGACTCCCGGTATCTGTTGCAACCAGTCACCGGGAGTTCGGTTTAAATTTACACCGTCATCGGCATGCGCAATCGACAGCAGAGCACTTGGATCTTGCATTTGCTGATAACGAGACGCGAACACTCGAATCTCTTCAAGGGGAGGATCTTGGAGAGTGGGTTCTTGCCTGTCCGTAGCGCTCGTTATCGAAGCGCAAGCTGCTGAGACTGCGACGAGCACGATCAAGTTGCCGCTTAAATTAAGCCGTGAGTAGGTCAAACAAGATGGCCAGGGTGAAACATCAGATGAACGAGACTCTACTCGTTCCCACTCCCCTTAAAAAGCGGTAACAGTACGCTTGCCATTGCCAGAACATCGGCTTTGCACTAGCGTAGGCCACGGCAAAAAGAAGGGGAAAATCTCGGTGGCTAAATCCTTTGGCTTTGACAGTTTTTTGTATCGGTGGGTATTTGCGGCAGTCCTTGTATTTGGTACTTACAACCCAACCGCTTATTCCTTCGCGGGTTGGCTGTTGTCGGAGGGCTTTAGTTTCGGCCCCGCGCCTGCGCTCTTGGGGGTCGCTTTACTAATAGCTTGGATCGTCTACCTACGGGCTACTTTTAACTCTCTCGGGATTATAGGTATTGCCTTGGGCGCGACTTTGTTTGCGTGCCTCATTTGGTTACTCGTAGACATTGGTGTGCTTAACGCACAAGCCACAGGCGCGGTGACATGGCTGGCGCTGGTACTGGTGTCACTGTTGCTCGCAACGGGAATGTCTTGGTCCCACATTCGGAGACGGCTGAGCGGCCAGCTGGATGTAGACGACGTCGAAGACTGAATAACCTACAGTAAAAACATTGGGCAAAAAAAACCGGGGCTCGAAAGCCCCGGAACTGGGTTATCCCATGATGGGAAAGGGGTGAGGGTCAGGACCCTCTAGTTACTAGTTGACGAGCGATACCTTTTGCTCATCACTAACAGGTGCGAGAGCAACTCCGTCGCGATCTGCCAGGCTAGTAGCGCCATCTCTCGCTACGGAACAGACCACTACCGTGTTTTCACCGCCCTTTGGATTGACCATTAGACGCAGATGAGTTTCGCCAGCGCTGCGCTTGATGCTGCGCAGACGGACACGAGTTTTGTCGCCATAGTAAGACTCAACGTCGGCCTTACACTGCGTTAGATTTTGTCGATCTTCTTTGCTTGCAAATGCAGATACAGCGCCTGCAGAAAGAGCAACACCAAGTACGGTGGCAATAAGTTTTTTCATGAGAGATCTCCATTTCGGCTAAGAGGATTATCCTCATGGAGAATAGTAAGTGCTCTAATTACGAAGCGTGATGCCCGCAAATGCTCTTAGGTGCTGCATTTATGCAACACGTTCGCCGATGTCTGCAGCAGCTTCGGAATGATCGCTATCGAAATACGGCCGGAGTGTCATCAACTCCTCCGCAAGTATCTCCCTAAGCATTCGCATGCGTGCGGATAGCCTGAGGTCCTTGTGAGTGACAACCCAAAGATCGAAGAAATAGTGGGTATCTTCGCCAGGAACGCGCACAACTTCGGGTATGTCCCTAAAAACTGCACAAGGCGCAAACATCATCCCCATTTTGTTGCGGACCGCTTCGACCTGTAGGTTTAGGTCAGTTATCGCATGCTTGACCGGTCGATGACCGTTCTTACACAGCGTTCGCCAGGGTTCGTCTTGCAGCCCCAGACCCACGCCAATCCAATTGAGGTGACTCACATCTTCTGGATTGTCTGGTTTGAGTAACTCTCGGTGTACGTAGGCTGAGACGGTCATTCGAGAAATCTTGCGACCGATGAGGTTATCGGGAGGTCGATTTCCGACGCGAAATAAGCGAATTGCGATATCTGCTTCTCGACGGCCAAGATCTAGAGCCTCATTGCTGGTAATCACTTCTAGTTCGATGCCGGGGTAGCGATCAGCGAACTCGGCGAGTCGCTCCATAATCACGCTAAAACCATTAGCCGGAGGGAAGGTGAGGCGAATCGATCCCTGCAGTTCCTGGTCTGTGCCTCTTGTCTGCAATTCTGCACCAAGAATCAATTCCTCCACATGCTCAGCCGTGGCGAGTAGATCTTCGGCCGTTTGCGTCATCCGATACCCCTCGGGGGTTCGGTCGAACAGGCGCGCACCAAGCGCTCGTTCCATCTCGTCAAGACGGCGCGTGACGGTGGAATTACTGACTTCCAAATCCTGTGCCGCCGCACGGGCCGAGCGTTTACGAGAGAGCGCTAGGAGGATCTTGAGGTCATCCCAATCAAGCTCTTGGCTGGCCATAAGTCTCCGTAAGCGTTCGAATGAAGCGTTCGAGTTCCGACGGCGGTAGATCGTTAACACCTGCCGCGGCCGAACGACCACCTCCCGTTTCAAACTGTCGACAGATCGTGTCGGCATCACGCTTGTCGTCCAGCGGCGCGCGGACGCTAACCAGATAGTGGCCGTTGGTTTTTTCTGTTAGCACGGCATGCCCACGTTGCGGATTCGTCTTAGCCAGTGCATTCCCGAACACACCGCTTACGCGGCGCGACCATGCTGCCTCAGGCAGTACAAAAACCGCAGCCGCCTCATGCTCCCACTCAGCGGAAATCGCGTCAGCCTTAGCCATATCGTCCAAGTAGCCGCTCTCGAGCCGGTCGAAACTCGTGGTTGCATCATCGACAAAATCTTCTGGCTTTGAATAGCACGACATCAGTTGATAGAGCTCACCGGGATGAAAGTGGAGGTCCTCCAAGGCCGCGCCGTAACCATTGTAGTTCGCATAGGTACCGAGGCGTTTATACAGGTCCAAGGTTTTTGAATCGAGATCTAAAGGGCGGGCAACGGCCTCCGCACTCGTATCCAGATTGTCACCGTAGGCGCCGACGACCGCCCAGGCCGCGTAGGTGCCGCCAAGATGACCATTGACCAATATGCTGGTACATACATTCGCATCTGTTTTGATCAGGACTGTGAGATTCTCATGCTCCAACACTTCACCCGGAAAGTGATGGTCACAATAAAAAACCTCGCTCGCACTGCTCAGCACCCTTTCGAGGTCCTGACGATTCTTATCGAAGGAAATATCCAGCACGGTGACTTTGCCTAGCCCCGTATCGGGGAGGCGGCTGACCAGTGACACATCTCGTTTCACGCCAGTCACCAACTCCGCATCCCGCGGTTCAGCGAGGCGTAACTGAATCAACGCGCAAATTCCGTCCGCATCGCCGTTAAAGACATCGTAGTGTTTCGTCAAGAGACTGGATCCTTAATAAGGGCCTGGGCTGAGACTCGTGATCGCTGTTCTGATCAGGAAGGCTCGCTATCCGGGCACCAAGTATGCGGTGCTTTTCCTTTTTGGTCGATCCTGCCGATATAGATATCTCCGCGCAAAAGCGGATGGAATCGGACGATCGGGTAGTGAATCAAGCGGGGCCGGCGCTCGGTATGAGCCGCGGATTTGTCGCTCAGAAATCTCGGCTATTCACCGTCCGATGTCTCTACTGAGACTAGCGGATTGAGCCCTTTTACCAACATAGATTGTTCTCGGAGGACGAACGTCCTCAGGAACGCTCAGCCGGAGAGCCAGAGAATAGCCGCTGGACGTTTGCTCCGTCCGAAGACTCAGCGACTGCGGCACGGCGCTTGCCACTTCTACCCTGTTTCACCCAAAGATAGTCGTGACGTGTTTCGTGATTATCAAAGCCGTGGACGGCGTCTCGAAGCAAGCGCGTGATGGCTTGGCAGTCCATCGAGTCGCAGCTCACCTTGGATGGCAAGACGGTCACTCTTTCACGACACTTTACAGTGTATCCCACGGAATCTATTTCTTCGGTGTGGCCAACCAGAGCTAGTCGACGAGGAGGCACGGTCGTCACCATCAGTGGAACGAACTTTCTCCCGGGAGCTCAATGCCAGTTTGGTGAAAACTACGGAGTAGTCATGGCACGTGTGAGCAACGGTACGCACCTCACCTGCGTCGTTCCACCAATCCCGCATCATAGTAGAGGCGAGCGCACTCGTCTGGTCGTATCAAACAATGGAATATTCGCGAGTGGCGCCAGGGCGGGATTTGCGTATCAAGACATTCTCATTTCTTCTGTTTCTCCTCGCGGTGGGCCGCTGACTGGAGGGACGTTCCTCTCAGTCATAGGGTCAGGCTTCTCAGTTGTGTCGGAAGCTGTGTGTCGATTTGACAATTTGTTCGTGGTGCCGGCGCGAGTCTCGAGCGACGACACGCTTGTTTGTGAGACTCCTGCGCTCGATGGTCCGCCGCGTCCTTCTATATTAGACGTGGTGCTCGACGGTCACGTTTATGGAAACTTTGAGTTCGATTATCACCATTCGTTGACACTTAAATCGCTGTTTCCGAGCTTCGGTCCAGAACATGGCGGATCATCAATATATGTCGAGGTGACTGGTTCCCTATCGAGTTGGCGAAGGAGCATGCGATCCGAGTGTGTCTTT
>JBCBZV010000279.1:0-1736 GCA_039815155.1 Pseudomonadota bacterium | reverse complement strand
GCCGTGGCGCCGGTATCGGTGCGGTCACGGGCGCAGTTCGGGGCCTCTCTGAGGGCGAACGACAAGAGCTTCAAGTTGTAAAACGTTGTTTACGGGGACGTGGTTACAAGGTACTCAATTAGCTGTCGTGTGATTGGTACGGATCGATCCGAGTACCGCTCTCAAACGTTCCGCACCCAGTCTAAGCCAGGTTTTGCGCTACCTTCAGTTAGGGTGGTGAACCAGGCTCTCAAGACCGAACAGCCGTTTCGACCCAAATATCATCCATAGCTTCTATTTGCGCAAGTGCTCATTATTTGATGATTTTGTGCATTTGCATATAATTAGCCCATGGAAGTACTGTTACAACCCGAAAAATCCGATGTGCTTGGCCGAAGCCTATTAGCCGCGGCTGACGAGCTTGGCATAAGCAAATCGGACGTTGGAGCGATTATCGGCCGTAATCGAACCACCATCGATCGAAACGGTGTCGACCCAGAGAGCAAAGCCGGAGAGCTCGCACTGATGTTCATCCGCATTTACCGCTCCCTGTTTGCGCTGATGGGCGGGGATAGAGACAACATGCGCCACTTCCTGCAGACGGAAAATCAGGGAACGCGTGGCGTACCGGCTGAACAGCTGCACGATATTCAGGGCATGGTGACCGTTTGCACCTACTTGGATGCGATGCGCGGAAAGGGCTGAACTCTGCCCCAATTGCCAGAGATCGTTTTCGGACGTTTTGACAGCGACGTCGAGCGGATCGTCGAACGGCAAGAGGACTCTGCGACTACCCGCATTACCGAAGACCTGATTGAGCAACAGGTTCTTGAGGAGATGCTGGAGGGCAGCAAGCCTGGCACGCTCAACCCGCACATCAACTACCTTCTCGGAACGCCGTTCCGTTATCCGCCCCTCGAATACGGCAGCCGATTTGGAACAACCTTTGAGCGTTGGATCTTCTACGGTTCACTCGATGCAGAGACTTGTTTGCGCGAGTGCGCCTATTACCGGTTCAAGTTCTTGTTCGATATGGCGAAGCCACCGCCTAAGCCACCCAGTAGCGAGCACACGATGTTCAGGGTGAGCTTGAATTCAAACCGCTGTGTCAGCTTATGCACCGAGGCCTATGCTGAGCTGCGCGATGATTTAGTGTCCGTAGAGTCTTACGCCCTGACCCAGCGAGTAGGACAGCAGGCGCGTGAAGCGAACGCGGAGATGGTATTGTCCCCATCGGCACGAGGCGCGGGAATAAACGTCGCAGTGTTTACCGATGGCGTGTTCGCCAGCGAGCCAAAGAACCAGAGGCTCTGGATATCTCAGGTGCGTGCGGACCGCGTGATGTTTCGAGGGAAGCAGGGTTTCTTTCAGTTCTTAGTCAACGATTACCTGACCAAGAATGGTGAATTTGCTCGCATTCGCGCATAGCGTCGATTGAGTCCGAGCCCGATGAGAAAGGGCCAGGCTTCTTCCAGCAGGCGCAAACCGAAGGTTGGGATTCGCAGTGCTGGAGTCAATAAACTGCTTCGCTTATTGCCGGTGCTAGCGCTGGCTTGCCCACAGAATCGCCGTGGTCCCCGCCACGAGGCAGATCGCGATCCCGATAAGCAGCAAACTCTCAGCCATCGACAGGCCGTAAAAAATCTCTGGTGTATAGCTTGGAGCAATCCGTGCAAAATTTAATCCGTTATGCAGACCCCGATAGACCGCTTCATATTTTCACTAATACCAATTCTTTTTCAGAAGTTACGGTTGGC
>JBCBZV010000257.1:0-2680 GCA_039815155.1 Pseudomonadota bacterium | reverse complement strand
GGCCAGAAAAGTGAATAGTAACCGACCTACTGCTATGGCTCCCCAAAATAGCGAGTGGCCAAGCGCAGCAATGTTTGGAGGTAACCGTCTTTCTTTTTCTAAAAAAACCGTACCAAAATGGTATGCATTTCTTTAGCCCGGCAAATGTCATGAAACTTCTTGAAGTGGTCCGCGGTGAGAAAACGTCAGCTAGTGTGATCGCAACTGCGATGAACATCGGCAAGCGTATTCGCAAGGTGCCCGTGCTGTCCGGCATGTGCTATGGCTTCATTGGCAATCGAATGTTGCGACCCTATGGCCGAGAAGCGGCTCTTTGCCTAATTGAAGGCGCTTCCCCCGCGCAGATTGACCGGGTTATGCAGGAGTGGGGGATGGCGATGGGCCCTCTGGCCGTCAGTGATCTAGCCGGACTGGATATTGGCTACAAGGCTCGCGAACAGCTCAGCGAGGAGGAAAAAGGGCCCAAAGCCGCCTACCTAATCGCAGACCGGTTGGTCGAGGCTGGTCGCCTCGGGCAAAAGTCAGGGTCCGGCTATTACCGCTATGACCCGGATACACGAGCCAGAATCGATGATCCGGAGGTTATAGATATCGTTTCGACAGCAGCGGCTGAGCTAGGCATCGAGCGCCGCTCAATCGAAGACCAGGAAATACTCGATCGGCTGCTGCTTGCCTTAGCCAATGAAGGGGCGCGAGTTCTCGGAGAAGGCATAGCGCAGCGCTCCAGCGATATTGACGTCGTCTACTGCTATGGCTATGGCTTTCCTCGTTTTCGCGGCGGCCCTATGCACGTAATTGAAAACCAGGGCTTGGCTACGGTGGTTGAGAAAATTGAAGCGTATGCCCAGTCCCTTGATCCCGCGCTGTGGCAGGTAGCGCCCCTTCTCAAAGAACTCGCTGAGAACGGTGGGACTCTTTCTTCCTGGAAACCCGCTGGATGATGGAGTACTTCTAAGTCAGGCGGTGGTTGCTGCGCGGCCACCGCGAACCCGCCGCGCCACTTGTAGAGCGCAGACTACCGCCGTACCCCCGACCACGAGCGCGCCAACCGCCAGGCTTTGGTAGCCGAATTGCTGCACCAGCACACCACCTAAAATAGGGCCGATAGCCGAACCCATCATGTTCATCGCCGGAGTAGCGGCTACCGCACGACCGCTGGGTTCCCGTTCTGCAAAAAATCCAAAGGCGAACACATGAGTAAACACGATTAGGAAAGGGTATATCGCGACCGCTATGAAATATGCGGGGAAAAGCCCCACAGAGACCATCAGTAAAGCAAAGCCGATCTGCAGCGACGGACCCAACATCATTACCGTTGGCGGAGCGAGGCGATTCTGTAGCTGCATCGCCACGAAGCCCGGGACAAGGTTAACGATAGCCGTCACCAGCAGTACGGAAGCGATCTGCCCCGCACTAAAACCGTGGAACTCAATCCCCATGCGTTCCACGAAACTGAACAACATCGCCTGCAGTAAGGACATCAACGATATACAGACTATGCCGAACCAGACCTCGCTAGGAAATCGGAGCGACGCTTTGCCCTGCGTCGACGCGGTGCCCTTCGTTGGGTCCGTGCTGGCCACAGCTTCTTCATCCGCCGCTTCTTCACTCACCACGCCCCCGCTCGGGAATGCCACGCTGGTAACAACACCGGCAAGAAACATAATTGCGCTAATCACGAGGAAGACGCTGGGAGGCCCCTGCGCTTCAATCAAAGGAGGCACTATTCCGATAAATACAACCGCGGAAGCACCGAGGCTGATTTGAGCTATGCCAAACAAACGGTGTGGTGATGCGGAGCGTCCAATCGTGCCGTGAGTAAACGAAAGACTCATCCCCGTTGCCAGTCCACCGACTGCGTGCAGCGCCGCCAAAATCGGATACTCACCGTTTTGCGAAATCAGCACAAAGCAAATAGCCGATAGAAAATAGCCAAGCGGTACTGGGATAGCTGCGCGCACTCGATGAAATCTCGCAGACCAAAACAGACTCGATACCACCACACCAATCAAGAACAACGTCGCCAACCCCCCCGCCTGTTGCGGTGAGAATTGGTAGTGGGAAATCAGCACGCCGACCCAGAACGGGAGTGCGGCGAGGTCTATCATGCCTGCGATATGGCCGGTACACAGGGCGATTCGACCTTTTAAGCTGTCTATGTCGGCCATTGAGCTACTCCAATAGTCGCTTTCAGTTCGGCTTCATCGACTCGGGTTCGTTAGTGGATTGAGTACTCATCCCGTAGCCAGTACTAATCTCTTTGCAGCCATGTATGGCAGTTCACCGCTTCCAGAAGCTGTGTGAGCGGTCCGTGGTCCGCTACCGGCTGGTATTTATCACGGAGCGCCTCTAGCGACTTCGCGTGATACTTCTGCGGTTTTTGCGTCCATGCGCCATCAATCAGGGCGACAGTAAATTCTGTGTCCCCGGCAAGCAGGGCTTTTCGATTAGCATCAGACCAAGGCAGAAAGCGTTCACCTACCTGCGCCTTCAACAGGGGTGCTAAGGTCCCTTGGAGTGATTCCCAGCTTTCGAAATCGCCCTCCACACGAGGAAACAGCATGCGCTGAATCCAGGCGAGCACCGATGGGTACGCCACGTTGATCATTGCGCCACCAGTGGGGTCGGTCCAGGCGTTATAGATTTGTGGAGCCAAACCAAAATCGGCCATGGCTGGACG
>JBCBZV010000269.1:0-2305 GCA_039815155.1 Pseudomonadota bacterium | reverse complement strand
GAACGGCTCAATTTGCCAGATTAGTCCCACCGACATACCGGTACTCTTGTATCAGAGTCATAGGCCAGCTAATCCAAATGACCTACGATTCGAGGGCTGTATGTAGTTTCCATCGTACGACGCAAAAGAGTATCGAAGTGACGTCAACATTCTCTCTCCTGCTTGAAAATTCACTTCGCAGTCATGTCTGCTTTAAAGGATGATACTGTTGCAAAAGTCCTGTTGAGATCCTGAGCGGGTGCAGCATGCTCGATGGTTTCGATCCAGGGTGAATTGCAAAAGCGGACATGACCTCAACTCAAGTCGCTGCGACGCACAAACATCGAAAGGTCCACAAACTGGACATATGACTAACGGACAACTCGATAGCCAAGAGCGGCACTGCTTCCGATTTTCTGCAAGAGCTGGGCTGCCCGTACGGCTGAATAGAAAACAGCACGCAGTCATTGGCCTGATAGGCTAAATGATGGCGTGACGGACGCGTGCTGAGACCCATTCGCTTATAACGACCGTGCCGAGGATCACGAGTAGAATCAGTGAGACCTGCGTCCATGCCAGGCTTGAAATTGAGGCATCTAGCTGCAGGCCCAGCCCGCCTGCTCCGACTAGCCCCAATACGGTCGACTCGCGAATGTTGATATCCCAACGGAAGACGGAGACACCGGCAAAGGTCGGCAAGATTTGTGGCACAATCCCAAACGCAAGCTTTTGCGTTCCACTTGCACCGGTCGCCTCGATGGCCTCGACCTGCTTCAAGTCAATTTCCTCAATCGCCTCGTAGAGGAGCTTTGCGCAGAAGCCAACTGATCGCAGACCAATGGCGATGACTCCGGCCAGGACACCAGGACCGATGATCGCAACAAGCATGAGCGCCCAAATAAGTGAGTTGATCGAACGCGACGATACGATAACGAGCAGCGCTACAGCGCGAACCGTTGGGTGGGGTGACGTTATGCGGGCCGCGAGAAACGCTATGGGAAAAGCAAAGACCAGTGCCAACAAGGTTCCCAATGTCGCAATATTGAATGTATCCCAAATCGGCAGCCAAAGGTTGTCCATGTACGACCACTTTGGCGGTACCATACGTGTCGCGAGATCGGCGGCCTGAGTTCCTGCGTCCCAAACAAAGACCCAGATTGTCTTGTCGGAAATGAGCTTCCATGCGAACGCTACAATTGCAAGACCGACCAGCCATCCACCCCAGACGAGCCATTCCATTTTTGTTGTTCGCAGTTTCCAGACAGGCTTATCAGGTGTTCCGCTGACCGGCATTATTGCACCCACTTGCGAAGATAGCCGGACAAGTACTCAAGCACCATGACAATGGCTATAATGGTAATCAGGATGGCGGCTGCGGTTTGAAATTCGTAACGGTCGAACGAGGTTAGCAGTGTCGCACCTATGCCGCCGCCGCCGACAATTCCAACGACGGCCGACTCGCGAAAGTTGATATCGAGGCGGTACATTGCCAGGCCGATCATGCGTGGTGCAACTTGTGGCTGAACGGCGTAGTTCACCCACTGGAACCAGCCTGCACCGGTTGACCGAACAGCCTCGGCGGGTGCTGGATTCATGCTCTCGATATCTTCGGCCAGCAACTTTCCGTAAAAGCCAATTGTTGCAATAGAGAGAGCAAGGAAACCGGCGAACGGACCAAAGCCGAACAACTTCACAGCGAAAATCGCCAGGATCACTTCTGGGAACGTACGTGATAGAGCGATGATCGCTCGGCAGAAAAAATAGACTGGTGTCGGTGATAGATTTTTGGCGGCGCCTAGGCCAACCGGAATGGAAAGCGCGATGCCGGCAACGGTCGATATGATGGCCATCCAGATGCTCTCCAGTAAGCCATCAACGATGGACTCCCAACGGCCGACGAAGTCCGGAGGAAAGAACGACAGAACGAATTTTTGGCCCCGCGGAATTCCTTCGGCCACCCGTGCCCAGTTGACGTCCATGGTGCCAAACGCCGTCGCAAGATACGCGGCGACACCGATCCATAGCAGCCACCGCAAGAGTGAGCTCTTGATAAAGGGCGGCTTCTTCCAGCTTGTGGGATAACTTGCTGCCGCCGACGCACCGGTATCAGTCATGACTGTGACACCGTCTCTTTAGCTCCGCGCAGCTTATCAGCTGCATCCTTGAGAGCTGCATCCTCCTCGTCTTCATCGTCAACCGGATCGATGGTCGCTTCCCAATCCTCCTCGCCGTAGATATCCGTCAGAACATCTGTCGTCAGGCCCGATGGCGCTCCGTCGTAAACAATTTCGCCAAGTCGAAGCCCGACAATCCGCTCGGCAAACAG
>JBCBZV010000148.1:0-9341 GCA_039815155.1 Pseudomonadota bacterium | reverse complement strand
CTGAGCTAGCAGGCGCTGGAAAAACCTATAGGTAATTGGAGACGCCTGCCCTTAGGCGGCGATCGCACTCAAGGTGTGGTGTCGTATGCACTGTACCAACTCGGCGGTAAGCTCTGGATGATTGCCATTGGTAGGGATGGCGAACCAAAGGTTCTCATCCAACTCTTCCGGTAACTTATATATAAGCCGTAGCTGCGGAAAGTTTCTTACGGCAAAGTCTGGAAGTAAGCCAAGGGTCATGCCAGAGACCACGCTTCCTATCGCGACATCACCGTTATCTACACATAAGCGCATACTAGCAGCGGAAAGACTGCGACGAGCCCAAACGGCAAAAGGCATTTGCTTTCCTGCCGCTGGCCCTGCTACCAGATGCCCGTCCAAATCTTCGATCGACTCGACAGGGCCGTTATTTCGAAGGTAGTCGTCAGTTGCGTACAACCCGATTGAATAGCTGGTAAAGCGCTCCGCTAACACTCCTGGTTCTTGGGGCCGAGCGCCCGCCCGAACCACCAAATCGGCCTCACCGGAATCCAACTGGACCACTCGCTCAGTACTTTTCAGCTCAACACGAACATCCGGATTTGAACGCAGAAAGTTCCCGATGCCCGGTGCCAGGATAGGCATGATAGAAGAGAGAATAGAGACGACGATGCACGATTTCTCTTTTACAGGCTGAATTCCTCGGACTTTGCCACTGGCGACTGAAAAGAGTCTTTCGGCCTGTTTGACAGCGATCAAGGCCTCGGAGCAGGCTTCCGTTGCGGTATAACCCTGTGCGTGTCGGCGAAACATTTCTCTACCTAACTCTTCCTCAAGAGCGTCAATATGTCGAATAACCGTTGCTCTGTGTACGCCGAGCGCTTCGGCGGCGGCGCTCACAGTTCCTAGTTCATGGACATAGAGGGCGGTTCTTAACTCGTCCCAG
Source organism: Pseudomonadota bacterium (assembly GCA_039815155.1). Classification (GTDB taxonomy): domain Bacteria; phylum Pseudomonadota; class Gammaproteobacteria; order Pseudomonadales; family Halieaceae; genus Congregibacter. The sequence goes on along the minus strand of JBCBZV010000148.1, from coordinate 8,416 downwards.
CGGTTCATAGAAAACCTCCGCAGCGGAAAGTGACAATGTTTACACTGACTAGATAGATAAAAGCTCAATCACGCACAGGGGTGTGCATTTTTAGGACTGCAACCGCTGCGCAAATCTCGATAGCGTTAGAGACAGACGTTCGGGCAGATTGTTCCCACTGTTAGTTGTACGGCGCAGACTCGATAGCGGAGCACCATCGATAGCGGCGATAGCGGCGCACCATCGGGGGATGACTCGAACATTACCAAGTGTCGTAGTAGATCTTTGTTTAATATGATTCCGAAGTCTTTCTTTAGGCTATTTTGGGCGAAGTTGCCGCGCGTGCTTCTTTCCCTAGCGCTAGTTTGTACTGCTTGGTTCTCCCAAGCGCAAAATCTAGCGGCACGCGCAGATTCTATCAATATTGGTATCGTTCTTGATGAGCCGTCTCGCTGGATGGACGATGTCGTTGCGTCTTTACAAACAGAACTATCCGAACTGGGAGGAGAGGAGTTCCGTTTTCGTATCAGCAGCGAGAATGTACGAATCTCTGGCGGTCAGCGACAGGATATCGAAAGTAAGCTTAGGGAACTGTTGAATCGCTCCGACGTGGATCTTGTAATTGCGCTGGGCCCGGTGGGCAGTGACCTCGTCCTAAGCTTGCCTAAGTCGAAGCCGCTGATAGCCGCTGCAGTCATAGCCGCTCAGGAACAGGGGTTTCCAGCGACCGAACAAGGTACGAGCGGTGTCGATAATCTGCACTATCTCGGGGCAAATATTGATCTTCAATTGGCGCTGGAGCGCTTTGAGGAGAGCACGCAGGCGCAACGTATCGCCATTGTTGTTGATCGAACAACCTGGGAGGGTGTGCCGACTATCTCTCGGTCTATGGAGGCACTTGCGGAATCGCAAAATCCGACCTATTCGATCTCCCAGATCGACTACGCCGGCAGTGGATCGTTAGCGGACGTCTTACCCGCAGGCACCGATGCGGTGTTTATGCTGCCTCAGCTAGGGCGCACATCCGCGCAGCGGTCACTACAAGTAAATGACGCTTTGAGCTTGCGCATACCAGTGCTGTCCACCAGCGGGACCGAGGATGCAGAAGCGGGATTCCTCTATTCTGTCGCGCTTATTCCGAGCGCGGCTCAGCTGGCCAAGAGACTAGCACTCGATGTACGCGATATTGCCCTGGGACGAGACCCTGGAGACCTGCTCGTAGCGCTCACCCCTAGAGACAGGCTTACGGTGAATCTTGCTACTGCGAGAGCCATCAACGCGAACGTTCCTTTTGATGTGCTTTTTGAGGCATCTGCGATTGGGGATCTTTCTGAATCAACGCAGCAGCTATCGCTAAGAGACATTATCCTCGAAGCACTGCGAAAAAACCTTGATCTAGCGGTTGCTCAAGAAGACTTACTCTCAGCCTACGAAGATACTAAGCTGTCTCGATCGGCGTTGCTTCCGCAACTGGACGCGGGAATCTCTTGGGAAGCGTCCGACGACGATCTCTCGATTATTCCTGAGTTCATCCCGTCAGAAACCACAACCGCATCGATTAGCGTATCCCAGTCGATCTACTCTGAGACAAACGTCAGTAATTATCGGTCCACACGATATTTGCAGGACGCGGAAGAGGCAGGCTTCAAAACAACACAGTTTGACGTCATCGAGTCTACGTCAAATGCCTATTTGAATGTGCTGATTGCTAAAACCGAGCTCGAAATTCAACGCGATAATATTCGGCTGACGCGCGCGAATCTTGAGCGAGCCCAGTTTCGTTATCGAGTCGGATCAGCAAACCGTTCCGAAGTCTTTCGTTTTGAAACGGTGCTCGCCAGCGACTTGCAGTCCGTCGCTGCCGCCCTGGCGCAATTGCAGCAAACTCGCTTTGCGCTTAACGAAGTCTTACAACGGCCAATTAGCTCCGAATTGGGCATAGCCGATACGAGCGTTGACAGTCCCAAAGTGTTTGGCGATGCGCGACTTGGCGGTTACCTAAGCGGACCCAACAACGAGCGGCGCTTTGCCGATTTTCTAAGTGAAGAAGCGAAAAGCAACTCTCCCGAACTGGCAGAGTTGGCGGCACAGATCGCTTCGCAGGAAAGGCTGTTGTTGGCTGCGAAACGGCAACGCTACGTGCCGACCGTCGATCTAGTGGCCTCCGTCGAAGAGGTTGTCGATAACGATGGCGCATCAATGCCGCGTGATTACAACGAAGATTGGCAAGTTGCCGTTGAATTATCTCTACCTCTTTACCAGGGGGACGCGATCGCGGCTCGTAAGCGGCAGGCCAGAGTCCAGCTCCGGCGATTGTCCTTACTCCGTGACCAGACTCGGCTGCGCTTAGAAACCGATTCGCGCAATGCCGTTGCAGCAGCGAGCGCATCGAGACTAAGCATCGGTTTTGCACAGCAATCGGAAAAAGCGGCATTTAATACGCTCAGCTTAGTGACCGACTCCTATACACGAGGACGGTCTAATTACATCGACCTAATCGACGCACAGAGTTCCTACCTCACCGAGCGTTTGGCAGCCGCCAATGCCACTTATGAATATCTTCTTGATCTGATTGAGCTTCAACGCGCGATAGGCTTTTTTGATTACGCCGCCAGTGAGCAAACGCGGGATGCGTGGTTCGATCGCCTACAGACTTTCGTAGCGAGTAACCCCTAATGAAAAAGCGATTCTATTCCAAGTTTGCGGCTAAGACTCCTGGAATGCTCTGCAAACAGCTGCTCTTCTTCTGTGCGAGCGTACCGTTTCTGCTGCTCATGGGCGGTTGCGAGGAAGAGGAGCAGTTGGTCGAACGACTGCGGCCGATTAAAGCGATGATCGTTATGAGTGCGGATGCTTCATCACGAGTGCGAACATTCTCCGGTTCAGCGAAGACTGCGCAGGAAGTTAAGCTGTCCTTCCGTGTGGATGGGACGGTGATTGCCGTACCCATTTCCGTGGGTGATCGAGTAACGGCGGGTACGCTCGTGGCTCGTCTAGATACGGAGACCTATCGAGTTGCGTTGGAAGAATCTAAAGCGGACCTCGCGCAAGCGAATGCGTCGCGTAGAAGTGATGAAGCGGAGTATCAACGTGTTCGCCAGCTATACGCCGCAGACAATGCGTCAAGAACGGAGCTGGATGAAGCGCTTGCGTCAGCAGAAGCCAGTAAGGCCGACTATGAAGCTCGGGCGCAAGCCTTGCGGCGCGCCGAACTCGACTTGTCTTACACGGAGCTGAAGGCAGACCGAAACTGCTCCGTCGCTCGTGTCGACGTTGAAGTTAACGAAAACGTTGCCTCCGGTTCGGAGGTGGCACGACTCAACTGCGGCGATGCCTGGGAGGTGGTGATCGATGTCCCAGAAAGCCAAATAGCAGCCTTCGAAAATGGCCTCAGCGCGCAAGTTCGCTTTTCTTCGATAGAAGGTGCTCAGTTTGCAGCGGAAGTGTCCGAGGTCGGCGTGGCGAGTGCGGGGAACACAAGCTTCCCGGTAACGCTCCGACTGATTGAAACACCCGAAACAATTCGTTCCAACCTTGCAGCCGAAGTCACAATAGCTCTCGCCTCGAATGACCAAAGTGGCGAATCGATCATCGTCCCTGCAGCATCGGTAAGTCAGGATCAAAATGGGACGTTTATCTACCTAGTCGAAGCATCCAGTGAAGCGGGCGTCGCCGTGCTGCGAAAGCAGTCGGTAGACGTAGGGCAAATTACCGAGGAGGGCATTGATATCGAGGGCGGCTTGCTGCCGGGGCAAACGATTCTGGTCGCCGGACACGCCAATGCGCGTGACGGCATGCGCGTTCTACAGCGTTAGGACGCCACTCTCATGAGCATAACGAGTTGGGCTTTTGAGAATAACCGGGTCACGCTGGTCGCGGTTCTAATACTGTTCATGGCCGGGCTAAGCGCCTATTTCGCGCTACCTAAAGCGCAGGACCCTGGTTTTACGATTCGTACCGCCACAGTCACTACCTATTTCCCCGGCGCAAGCCCTGTTCGCGTGGAGCAGTTGGTTACCAACACCATCGAGGAAAAAATCCAAGAAATGCCCGAGCTAGATGAGCTTAGTAGCGAGTCTCGAAACGGTATTTCTGTGATCACAGTCGACTTTCAGGATCGCTACGATGTGATGCGGCCGATCTTTGACGATTTGCGTCGAAAAGTGGAAGACATTACCTCAGAGCTTCCCAGCGGCGCGTCCGTACCTGTTGTCAACGACGAATACGGCGACGTCTTTGGTCACATTTACAGCCTGACCGGGAGCGACTATTCCGCTGCAGAGCTAGCGGACTTCGCAGAAATCGTTCGCGATGAGCTTCTGAAAGATCCCGATGTAGCGAAGGTGGATATTTACGGTGAGCTCACGGAAATCATCTACATCGACTACCAAAATGCCCGTCTCACTGAGCTAAAACTGTCACCGCAGCAGCTGGGCGATAGCCTTGCGTCGCTCAATATATTGTCCTCTGGTGGCGATATCGTTATCGGTGACGAGCGGATAGTGCTTGAGCCTTCTGGAAACTACGAGTCGGTAGAAGAACTCGCCGGGTCCCTAATTAACGTGCCAGACAGCGACGCACTGATTCGCCTGGGCGACATAGCTGATGTCTACCGCGACTACGATGAGCCAGCGGATAGTAAGGTTAGAATCAACGGCGAACCCGGCATCTCTTTGGCAATTTCTATGAGGGATGGAGGCAATATTCTCAACCTGGGTGACCGGCTTGTACCGCTCATGCGAGATCTCGAAGCGCGGCTTCCGTTAGGTGCAAATCTCCAGCCTATGTTTCGCCAATCGGATTTAACGGCGAACAGCGTCAATTCTTTTGTCGAAAATCTTGTTCAGGCGGTCGTAATCGTCGTTGTAGTGATGGTTGTCTCCTTGGGCTTGCGCACGGGCTTTGTGGTGGCGTCACTCATACCTATTGTGATGGTGTCTACGTTTTTCACGATGTCGATGTTTAATGTGGGGATCGATCAGATTTCCCTTGCCGCGCTGATCATCGCTTTGGGGCTATTGGTTGATAATGCAATCGTCGTCGTCGAGGCTGTCACCGTACGCAGAGAGGCGGGAGAGTCGCCGATCGACGCGGCTATTGCAGCAGCGTCAGAAATGCGCATGCCTCTCCTCATTAGTTCCCTGACCACCTGTGCAGCGTTCACACCCATTGCCCTCGCCCAGTCAGCGGTAGGGGAATTTACCCAGTCGATCTTTTACGTGGTCACGATGGCGCTGTTGCTGTCTTGGGTGATCTCAATGACTTTTATCCCAATGCTGACGCCTTTTATCAAAGTCGAAGTAAAGGAAAGCACAGGTGAGGAAGCCTTCAGCAGCCGCAGCTATGTACTCTATCGCTGGTTGCTAAATGCGGTACTCCGCTACCGATTGTCTTTCTCGGCTTTGGTGGTGGGGCTGTTTGCCCTGTCCCTCTATGGCATGAGCTATGTGCCCCAGGTGTTCATTCCCCCTTCGGAAGACCCGATACTAACAGTCGCGATTGATTCACCCACGGGTACCGACATAGATGCAAATGAACGCTTGTTCGAGGCTTTGGAGGAGCAAATTGAGACCGGGGAGGGTGCTTGGGAGCGTATCAGCTCTTGGACGGCGTTTATCGGCTCCGGTGGGCCACGCTTTGTTCTAGGTTTCAACCCTGTTAATCCTAATGCGGCAAGCACCGCTGCTATCCTGGCTTTAGACAGTAGTGATTCTTTAGCAGCCGTTAAAAAAACTGTTGAAGACTACTTCTTTGACAACTATCCGTCGGTTCAGGTTCAAGTTAAACGCTTGGCGAACGGACCTCCTTATTCTTTCCCAATCGAAATCAAACTTTCCGGTGACACATTCACTGAATTGTTTGAAATCAGTGATGCGATAAAGAACGAGTTTTGGTCTCACCGGGAAGTGACTGCCATCAGCGATACCTGGGGTTTGCAATCCAAAAAGCTATTTATCGATATAGATCAGGCAAGGGCTTCGCGCGCTGGTGTGACCAATGAGGATATCGCAACCTCCCTCGACGCTGGCCTTAGCGGTCTAGAACTCACCGAGTATCGGGAGGGTGAAGACGTTATCCCTGTTGTTTTGCGTACCCGTTCCGCAGAACGGCAAGACTTTTCCAAGCTCGAGAACATTTCTATTTTCTCCCAGTCGACCGGTTCGGCGGTTCCTTTAAGCCAGGTAGCGGATATTGAAGTGTTGTGGGAACCAGCACGGATCGAGCGCCTTGATCGAGATCGGATGATCACAATTGAGGTACAGCTGGCCGAAGGTATCACCGCGACGGAAATTGCCAGTCGAGTCCGGCCCTGGCTCAACGATTATGCAGAAAGTTGGCCTGCAGGCTACGGCTACACGGAAGGAGGCGAAAACGAAGAGTCGGTCAAAGCGTCGTCCTCGATTGCGGCAGCATTACCGTTTGCCGCGTTTTCAATAGTGATGTTGTTGGTAGTTCAATTCAATTCGATCCGCCGGACCGCGATTGTATTGATCACCATTCCTTTAGGTCTGATCGGAATCGTCAGCGGCTTGTTGATTACTGGTGCTGCCTTCGGGTTCTTTACGCTTCTAGGGCTGATCTCTCTGGCGGGCATCGTTATCAACAATGCCATCGTGCTGCTCGACCGAATAAAGCTTGAGATAGACGACAATGGGCTCGAACCCGCAGAGGCGATAGTTGCTGCTGCGCAGCAGCGTGCCCGCCCAATCCTACTTACTACTTGTACGACGATTGGTGGAATGATCCCCCTCTGGTTGGGCGGTGGACCTATGTTCGAGACCATGGCGATCGCGATCTTGTTCGGACTCCTCTTCGCTACTCTCATCACTTTGCTGCTGGTGCCCGTGATGTATGCGCTTCTCTTTCGCGTAGGGAAGGGGACGTAAGGGCCAATATGGGTGAGGGAGCGCAAGTAGCTCTCGGGGTCACGTGGACCTTGCTTACCATGGGCATTGCGGTGCTGTTCATCATCGTCTTGCTGGAGACTGTACCCCGCTTTTTACTGATTCCCTCAAAGGCCCCCCAACCAGTGCGCGATGCGATGGTTTTGTTTTTCGCTGTTTTGTGGCTCTTGGGCGGTGTGTTCCTAGTCGTAACGCTATGGGCGCTGCTATTTGTGTGGCGAGGTGAATTCAGCGATTTAGCTACTGCGGTCTATTTCTCTGTCGTTTCGGTAACAACCGTCGGCTATGGCGATATCACTGTCTCTAGCCATTCACGAGTGCTCGCGGGTTTCGCCGCTGCGGACGGGTTCTTGATTTTTGGCCTCGATACGGCTGCTTTGTATGAGGCGCTTGGGCAGCTCAAATCCTCACACCAAGCAGCTAGCAGCGAAGAGGTTTCGATTCCTTAGGAGACAGGTCGATGAACGAAGAACAAACATGGACTGTAGTGACCGGCTCGACCGGTGGAATAGGCGACAAGTTAGCTAAACAGCTGGCGTCCCGGGGCGATGCATTGGTGCTCGTCAACCGATCCCAAAAAAAATCCGAGATCCAACGGCACGAAATTCTAGATGCTCACCCCGATGCTGTAATTGAGAACGTGTACGCGGACCTGATGGAAGGTAAGCAAATTCAAGCGGCTTGCAAGTTGATTTCGGCATTACCCGGCCGGGTGGACGCCTTGTATAACAACGCGGGAATTCTCACCGGCGAGATGAAGCTCAATGCTCAAAAAATAGAATCACAGTTCGCGGTTAACGTACTCGCTTCGTATCTGTTCATTAAGGGTCTTAGAGACGCAATGGCTAGAGATCATTCCGAGCCAGCGGCAATGATTGTGAACTTCTCTTCCAGTGCGATACAAAGCCCAAAAGTACTCGAGCTGGCAGACTTAGCTCGACCCAGCTCCGTCGGGGGCTTGATGACAACCTACGCACAAACAAAGCTCGCGGCAACAGCGTTAGCACCGGCTTTGGCAGAGGGGTTAAAGGCGCAGAATATTCTGATCCGCGCCATTGATCCGGGGGCAACCAAAACTTCGATGACTACCGGACCCGATACTTCTGGGATGCCAGGAATCATAGCGTTTCTGGCTCCCCTGCTTTTTGCGCCAGCAGACAAACAGGCAAAGAAAGTTATCGAAAGCGCCTCACCTTCCGCGTTTAAGGGAAAGTCGGGCATCTATGTTGCGAACCGCAAAACGAAGAAACTGCCGTTTTCTATAGATCGAGATACGGTTCAAAAAGACTTGCTCGAGTTGCTTGAGGTGCTGTCGACGGAGGCCGACGCTTAGAGGCCCAAGATAACGGCGGCCGCGAAGCGTGCGCTACGCGAAATGCTGACGAATTCATTTCGCTGAACGCCGTGTTTAGCTCGACGACAGCTACATCCCCCGTCTAAATATCATCTATTCTGATGGTCTCGTTTAAATCCAGCTCCGCCACTTCGTAACCGCGTTTGAAGTCATCTGTATGTTTTAGCGCCCGGCTTCT
>JBCBZV010000108.1:0-14050 GCA_039815155.1 Pseudomonadota bacterium | reverse complement strand
GACAATCCTATCCCTCGCATGACACAAATGCTGGCTGAATTAACCTCCAAACCTCTTGATGACGGTAATGAGTCCGATGCGATCTACAACCTCACCGGGCAGGGCCAAGAGCCGGGAAAGCGGAAGCGCTCTGGCAAGACCCAGAAATACAGCACGTAGTCTGGTTGTGCGGTGAGAAAGGGCGATTCCTGTTCGAGGCACGCCCGGACATCTTCCCAGAGCAATACGTCACACGGTTGGAGCTCGAAATCTGGAGCTTCTATCACAAAGAACGCAACGAATTGAGAAAGCAGAATGGCTGACGCTACCCGCACTATTGACCTGATTTTTAACGGGGTCGATAGAACCGGTGCCGCCGTTCAGGGTGTTTTAAACAACACCAACTCGTTTGCGGGCAACATACAGACGGCCTCTCAGCCTCTCGCCGACTTCGCAACCAGCGCAGTTAAATTTGAGGCCGCACTGCTCTCTGCAGGTGCTGTGTTTGCTGGCTTCGCCGTCAACGAGGCTGCGAGCTTTGAAAGTGCGCTTGCTGAGCTTAATAAAGTTCTCGACGACACAGATAGTCTCGAGGACTATGCGGATCTTGCTCGAGAACTGAGTCGCGAGTATGGGGTCGCGGTCGGCGAGATCGTGGGATCGATCGCCGACTTCAAGCAAGCAGGCTTCACAGCCGAAGAGGCGGGCATTCTTACCCGTTCTGGCCTAGACCTGGTAATTGCTGGTGGGGTCGAGGCTTCTCGCGCCTCTGATCTAGTGGTCGCGTCCCTAAAAGGTTTCGGTGCCGAGGCTCAAACGGTTGTCCCGTTTGTTGATCTCTTAAACCAGGTATCAAACGAATACGCGGTCAGCGTTGATCAGCTGCTAGAAGGTTTTGCGACTTTCTCGCCAATCGCAAGATCTGCGGGGCTTTCCTTACAAGAAACAGTTGGTGTACTCACACCCGGTATCGAAGTGTTCCGATCGGGATCGGAGGTCGCTAATGCCCTGCGTACTTCATTCCTGCGGCTGCAGGATGACTCAAAACCGGTTCAGGAAGCACTATCTCAGATTGGTGTTTCTCAGCGCGATGCAAATGGTGACCTGAGAAGCGGACGAGACATATTCTTTGATGTCGCCACGGCGCTACAGGGTGTCGACGAGAACCAAAGGGCATACCTTGCCTCTCAGCTTGTAGGGATTCAGCGGTCGTCGCAGTTCCTGGCAACGATTGATGGGCTAGACAAAGCCCTTCGAATTGCGGGGGATGGGTTTCAGTTCTTTGGAAGTGCTAGCAAAGAGGTGGAGATCCAGCTAGCAACCTTCAATAAGGTTGCCGACCGAGTTCGTGCGTCATTCGTTTCTCTCTTGATTGACGTCGGTACGCCGCTGTTAGACGAGTTTGGCTCGGTAGCTGAAGGCCTTGAAGCGATTTTCACTGCTATCGGTGAAAACGTCGAAACAGGAGGTTTGGGAGAGCTTACGGACTTTGTAGAGGCTAACTTAGATAGACTTTCGGAAACACTGGCGAGAGTAGCTCGAAACCTGCCAGCAGCAATTCAGCAGGCCGACTTTGGTGGCTTTATAGGTGGTCTTGAGGCGATTGGCGACGCCTTTTCAGTGCTTCTGGAAGACGTAGACCTCAGTACTGTCGAAGGCCTTACGCGAGCAATCGAGTTGCTTGGTGGAGGCTTTAGTGGACTCTCGCTTTTCACAGCTGGTGTCATCGAGTCTTTTCAGCCTTTGTTCGAGTTATTTCGAGAGCTCGTAAACGAGGTTGATGGTGCAAGCCAATCGTTTAGAGACCTAGGTAATCTCGGCGGATTCGCCATCCAAATCAATCAAGCCGCTGGTGCGGTATCCGCTGCGATTCCGGTATTCGAGGGACTGCTGGGCATCATCGCTGCCGGCCAGGGCGTCACTTTGGTCAAGGCTTTTGGCGAGGCATCTGTTGCTCTTGCCGGTAGAGGAGGGCTTCTTGGCGCAATAGGAAGCCTGGGGCAGGCGGGTGCCGCACTCGGAGCTGGCGCGGCTATAGGCACTCTGGCAAACGAAGTTAGTCGACTGGCCACCGGAAACACGCTCTCTAGCATAATTGCAGATTGGGCGTTAGAGCTTACTGGTGTTAACGACCAAGCAAGGCTTCTTACAGAAACAATCGTTCCATCCACAGACCAATCAATCCGCGCCATCCGCGAAGCCGACGAGAGTATGTCGAACTTCAACGGCAGCATTGCCGAGGCGGTCGATTTCTGGGGCGAATACGGCAATGAGTCTGGCCAAGTGGTAGGAACTCTATTCGACCTCGATGATGTCTACCAACAGGTTGAGAGTTCTGCGCAGGGCGTCACCGCTGCGACTCAAGAGCTAGTCGAAGCTACTGAAGAGATTAGTCTTGAGGAAAAGCTTGCCGTCATTGAGGCAAGTGCCGCCGTGGCGGCCGCTGAAATTCAAGCCAACGCTCAAACCATTTCGTCTGCGTTTGACTCAATCAGCGTCACGGTCGACTCGACTGGCGACAGCCTTTCAGAACTATTCAGTCTGCTCGGTGACGACAATATCTCGAAGTTCGACAAACTGGGCCTTAAGGACCAAATCGAGCTGGAAAACGAGCGGCGTCAAGAATCCCTAGATCTTCAAGAGCGTCTAGTGCAGGCGCAAATACGCGAACTCAACTTGCGAGCTCAGGCTTATCAAAACGGAGGTGCGCTAATTGAGATCGACGGCGCGGGCCTGCAGCCTCACCTTGAGGCGTTTATGTACACGATCTTAGAAGAGATCCAGGTACGTGTAGCGGGTCCTGGTGGGGAAGGCTTGTTGCTCGGTGTTGCCGCATGATTCATCTAGCATCTGAGTTATTCGATATTTCCGGTGTCGTCTGGATAAAGCCTGTAGCCAACAACCCCGAACCCCCTCTCGTTCGGCGGGTGACTAGGGTCGCGACCCTGAATCAAGGTGTCGCTATAACGGACAGGGGATTCTCGGAAGGCGATCGCACACCGATCATCCGATTCAAACCGGTCTCACAAGATCACGACGACAGAATAAAGCGGTTGATCCGGCTTCACCCGATCGTTCGCATGTCGAACCGAGAAGGCGTTTTCCAGTGTGCTATCCAATCTTTCGATCCGACGCCTAGCGAAAACCGACTGACCCTCTTGGTCATTCAAAAGCTCTCAGAGGACACGTAGCCGATGCCTGCTCCAGCCCAATACACCTACTCTGCCGCTGCGATCGTCGCCTCAACCACCTCACTACTGGCGCTTATAGATGCAGCCGCAACAGCGGGTAGCATAAAAATCAGAGACAACTCTGACGTCCTTTTGGCACAGATTCCACTGACAGATCCTGCCGGAACGGTTAACGGAACTACTGGCCAGCTAACGCTTACAGCCAGTGCTGCAGATGATTTAGCCGATAACAATGGCACCGCGACCTATGGGGAGATATGTGACGGCGACGACAATGTCATCTTAGCGCTGCCTGCCCAGACTGGGACAGCCGGTGCATCCGGCTACATCGTCATCAATAACCTATCGATCAACCAGGGCGGCGCGGTCTCTCTCACATCAGCAGTAATTGGCTAAATGTCTGATAGTAATTGGCCCAATGTTGTCTACAGCATACCGTTCCGAGGCAATCTCACTGATCTAGGTACTGCGGGTGTTGCGGTCACCAACAATGGCGCCACCGTATCTGCTGACGGGCTAGATACAGACGTTAGCGAGTACGCTTTTTTCACCCGGCCATCCCAACTCAACGACGCTTTCACGATGGAAGTGTCGGCCAACATCACCGCGTTCAATGGTGCGAACCAGGCTTGCGTTCTCAGCACGCTGGGGCAGGCTAACTTTGGCGGCGGATTCATCTTCGATTACGGCCTTGAGATTTTTGTCTCTACGAATGGTGCCGTTACTTTCCAAGTCATCATCAACGGATCGACCTCTCAGAACACGACGGCCGCCGGCACGGTTTCGACCGGCACAGAGTTCACCATTTCTATGGAGCACAACGACTCTGGCAGCTATCGCTGCTGGGTTGATGGTGTCTATCAGTTCACGCTCGGCCAACCTGGCAATCTCGGTGATGCTGGAGCAAACCTAAACTTCGGTCGTCCTGCCAACGGCCCTAACGGCCAAGCACTGATAGGTCGCATCCGGGACTTTCGCTTCACGTCCGTTGAGCGCGTTGGTGCAAACTCGAATTACACGCCAGACGCTAGACCGTATCCCACAACCGCTTCAAGCGGGACAGAGGCGATTATCTCGGTTCCCGCGCCGCTTCCTAGCCCTTCAATTCTATTGGACTACTTCGCACCGAATCAGGTGTGGATCGAGGTCCCTAGCCCTTTACCTACCCCCTCGATTGTCGCGGAATTTCAGGAACAGCTAGACGCAATCATCAGTGTCCCTAGCCCACTGCCCGCGCCCACTGCTCGGGTAGTGAACGACCTGAGCAGTTTGATCGCTGACACCACAGTTCGCTACGTCATGCGCCTAGGCAGCGATCCTTCTTTCGAATATCCAATCTCATCCTGGCAGGCCACGCTACAAGTAGATCGCGAAGACTTCTTGCAGGTGGTTATACCTGGCTCTTCTGATTATCTGATTACGCTTGCTGCCCAAATCGGCAACGATGATCTGATTGTGTACGAGCAATCTGTGGTCGGTGGTGAAACCGTGGAAAGCGAAGTGGCGCGGGTATCCCTGGATACGGTGGTCAATAACGAAGGTCCGTTTCGATCCACGGCGACAGCCTATGGATATACGCTGAACGACTACAGCAATCCTGCGAGTGGGGTAAGACAGCTATCTAAGCTAAGGCAGCGTAATCAGACCCTTGGTGGTGATGTGAGACTCCGCTGCAACATCGACAACTTGCTCAGACCCGGCGAGACCGTCGAAATCGATGGCACGCAGCTTGTCGCCAATTACATCAATATCTATGTCCCGGCTCAGGGTGATGCTTACATGGACGTAGGAAGCCGTGGGTAGGGCGACGATTACCGGCGAGAGCGGTGAAGGTCTTTACACGGTAAGCATTGATTTAGGGTCCGAGGTCATTGCCTCACGTATCGCAACTATAGACTCTCGGTTGGCGGAACTTGGGACCGGTATCTCACAGCTGCAAAGCGATCTGAGCGCCGAACAGAGTAAGGTCAATCTGCTGTGGGAAGCCGTCGATAACGCCATCGCATTCTATGCCAATGATCCTAATGACAGCGCTCTTGCAACGATCAATGAGCGCACCGAAGCCGCGCTTGAGGGCCAGCGAGAGAAGTTAGCAATCGAGCGAGAGCTCGCAGGATTCCTGCTCGAGCAAGGGAATCTCACGAACACTAAGTCGAGACTGCAACAGATTGAGACCAATCGAGTTCAGCAAGCTTGGTGCGCTGACTACACCGAGTCTGCGTCCGGTGAGGTGGGAACCCACGAAATCAAAGGGGAGGGCGTAGAGCTCGTTATCGTCCCTGGTGCTTCTGCACCGACAGCCGCCAATGGGTTGTGGCGCAATGATGTGGCCATGACGGCGGAAGGAACCTATCTCAATCATGCGCTATTGCCCGGCTGGCAATATCACATGCCGACGCACCGTACTGGTGTTCTAACCAACATTGATCGAGAGCAACACACGGGCACCGTCACCCTCGACGTGGCCGTATCCAGCGAGCAAGAAATAGACATCAATCAGTTCTCGGTGCTCAACGACGTTCCCATCGAGTATATGACCTGCGATTCAGGTGCTTTCGATGAAGGCGATTCGGTTGTCGTTCAGTTTGATAATCAGGACTGGAACCAGCCAAAAGTTATTGGCTTTCGTACAAACCCCAAGCCATGCTCACCCGAGCGAATTATCATCCCGCTTGAGCTGAGCGCGTTCATCAGCACCCCCTACAGAATCCCCCAGACCTTCATCACGAAGGCCGCCATGTCCGCCGATAACCAGTTCACACCGTGTGTGGGTGGCAACATCCTCATACCCGATACTGGTGTGCCTCGGCCAGACGGATTCAATTTCGCAGGCGAGCAGGGGAATATTTTTACGACTACAGCGAATCTCACGCCGATTATCAGCAGTGGAATTATTGGCTCAAATGATCAGCATGGCGGGATAGGCTCGTATTCATTTAGTGATCGTCACCTTGTTGTCGGTCCACTCCAGCTCATCAACTTTGAACCCGCAGAAGCTGTGGCATCGGAGCTAGGTATATCGAGTACTTTCGGCAGTATCAGTATTACTGACGCCATTACTTTCGACCTCAATCCAAGCGAGACAATCATTGAGGACTTCTACATAGAGCGCAGAAGCATATCTTTAGTTACCGCTGATCTCGAAGAAAACCAGGACACCGTAGAGTGCATTCGAACCGAGATGGCAAAGTATTTCCCAACGGTACCGCAGACAGTCTTTATACAGCCGTCGGGTGGTGGTGCCTCAGTCGAGTATGAGTTTTACCGCTGGTTTAGAGTCAACCAGTTCCCCGAGCATCCCGATTATCCTACTACCACGATGCAGGGCGCGGCGCTTGGATATCGGAAGGTGCGTAGCTAGATGATTCTGCAGGGTTTTAGGTGAATCATCTTCAAGGTCAAAGACACCGGCTCGCCTTCTATGGTGACCAGTTGCCCGTTTGTGAGGTTTGCGGCTTGATCAAGTTGAGAATTACTAATGTGGCACTGTATGCCTGACACTTTAGCTAGCAGGCTGTCTGGCGCAACTATGATCCAGGGAGTAATCGCCTTTCCAGACGTAGCAAACGTCGCTCTGGTTCGAATCTTCCCTTTGTTTTGAGAAAGCCCGTAAAGCTCTCCTTGCGCGAAATCGCTTATAAGCTTTTCGGACTCAACAAAAGGAACAGCCTTTGCTCGGCGCACGGGGTCTTGCCACCAAATGTAGGTCGCAAGCATTCCGGCGCAGCAAAGCAGATAGAAAAAAACTTCTTTTTTGGTTAGATTTTCGGACATTCCCGAAGGCTATCGTCAATCTGACAAAGACGCCACCCAACATCTAAACCCAAACACCCCCACCACTAGACACCCATAACACCGGAATAGGGTAGTCATCGGGTTTTACATCAGACCAGAGGATGCCGAATCTTTTGGCTTCCTCGTTTCTCGTGGGTGCGCCTTCGATAAGCGCATCAAGGGGTAGGCCATCAATCGCGCTACAGTCATACCAGTGGAAGACGATAATCTCTAAGACAGGGTGATTCTTTGAAGGCACTGAGATCCGCCCTCGATCCTTATGGGTATCAATCCAGTCGAGCTTATTGGTGATTTGAACGTGAGAGGGTATTACGGGCATTGGCTGCTTTTGATGTTCGTATAGCAGCGAGAATGTAATTCAATAGCAGGGCGTTGGTAAGCCTCCACCCTCCGGCCCCGAGGGGCGCATAGGGGTCTCCTGCCACGATTAAGTCGTCTGCGGAATATGATCATCAGCCTCGGTCGGCTTTGTCTTTGGTTGATTCTGACTTGTTAGCCTGTCGTACTCATCTGCGTCGATCAGTCTGTATCTTTCTAGCTCCCTCGCAAACTCAAGAAACTTTCCTTCGTCGTCATGAATGCTTTGAACCATAGTTGCCTCAACGAGCGGCACAGCGCCTGCTTCAAAATCAAGTTTCAACCTGCTGCATCTTTTGCCATCGAGCCCAAGGCTATCGATTAAGGTCTTTGCCAGCGGCTGCCTTTTGCTGGGCGGAGCTGGTGGCGGTGGCTGTCTTCCGGAAGCCGGTGGCGGCGGATTCGATTCTTTCTTACTCATTCACTGTCCCTCGGTTATCTGATTTTCGATATCGCACCTACCTTTCAGCCCATTTACTCCCCCACACTGGGGGTGTGGTGGGGTTATTCCCGGTCAAGCATTTTCGTTCAGATTGAGTCACTGCGCATGTGCGCAAGATCAATATTCTCCGCCTCAAATGAGGCCCAAAAAATTGATCTCAGCCTCTGTTTTCTCGGCGGTATTTTCGGCGGTGAGCTGTGAGCATTTGGAATGGGGTGGTACTCTGGCGAACGTAAACCACTGATAAATAGAAAGAAAAGATTTCTCAGAATATCAGAGGATAGCTGCCGACAAGTTCGAGTCCCGTCCGCTCCGCCATTTATCCCCTACCTTCATTGTGCGAATCCACGGCAGACGCTACTGCTTTTCGTCTTAAACTAAAGAATTACTACCCAGCTTGTAGTCAGGATTAGGTACATCATGTTCAGGAACTCTTGAGCCTGATATCCATTTTTTGACGCGTTACCTTTTGCCAAACATCTACCCTCAGATCGGTAACTGCAAACATGAAGAAAATTGCTTCCGCTTTTGTTCTATGGATTGTTGCTGTCCAATTCGCTTTCGCCATTGATGTTGATCTCACTACTTTCCCCGATAGCGGCAACCCTGTCCCTGACAGCACAGTTCTCAGTGATCAGTGGCGCTCTATCGGGATTCTGTTCGATGCGTCTCCCGCTAGCGTCGATCCTGTGAAAGAGAGCTTCGGCGGTTCGGGAGCTAGCTTGTTCTTTGATCCGGACCAAGCGGGAGTCGATGCGATTTTTGAATTTGTCGAGCCAGGAACTGCAAACGCTGTCTCTATAGCGCAATTTACAATTCGACCGTTCTTCGATCCGGGCGAGTCGGCGCAACTTGTTGGTCTTGATGGTGGAGATAACATAGTTGCGATACAGGAGGTGACTAGCTCGGATATTGGCATAAGCAGCAGAACAATCACTATGACGATAAGCGGGACTTTTGAAACGGTTGAGTGGAGAACGCAAGGCAATCCGGGTATTTCTGCGGAGGATATTTCCTTTGAGTTCGAACTCGCTTCGGAAGCTGAGGTTGTGCCAGCTCTCCCAACTTATGGATTGGTCTTACTGGTTGTGATGTTTTTGGCATTGGCGGGGATGCGGCTGAAGCGCGTTTAGTACCTGTCGCCGTAGCTCGACCTCGCATGTCGCTAAACCCTCATCCGCCTGGATGTATATCCGATAAGCTACAAATCCAGCGAAGTGGGTCGGCGTTAGGCTGAAGAGATTAGATAAAACTTGCCGCTGTAAGGCATTGCAGTGATCGTGTAATCTTCTCGCAGTCGGACTTTACCGGTGGCGTACAGTCTCCGACTGTCTATCCTGTCACCAGCCCTTTTCGTCTTTAAGCAAGAGTCTTGTGGCTGTGTGCGTTCTCATCCATAGGAAAAGCGTCATGCCAGACTTCGTGCTGTACGGTACGCCTTTGTCGCCCTTCGTCCGAAAGGTTCAGGCGGCTCTCCATCACACGGGCGCGGAATACGATTTCCAGGAAATTGATATTGCGTCGATGCCGGACTGGTTCTTGGAGATCAGCCCCGCCAGGCGCATCCCGGTTCTTCGTGATAAAAGTATCGGGACAGATGGCGTAGCCGGGACAATTCCTGATTCTTCTTCAATCTGTTTGTTCCTGGATAGACGATTCAACGCGGGCTTGTACGGTGAGGATCCGTTTCACACCGGTCGTATTGCGTGGCTTGAGGAATACTGCGATAGCGTGCTTGCAGTCACCGGCGGCATGAAGCTCTTCAGACCTCTTGTTTTTCCCTTGTTTGCTGGTGAAAAACCCGATCTTGAAACAGCCAGAAAGACCTGGCGGGAAAGACTACCGAAAATCTTTGACTATCTTGAGGAGTCTCTCGACGGGCAGGACTTCTTTATTGGCGGTAAATATTCGCTCGCGGACATATCGGTTGGAGCGCAAATGGTGTTCATCGATTTAGTGGCTGGACTACCGGATGCAGGACGTTGGCCCGCGCTCGTTAAACACACCATAGCGATGAAGAGTCGACCGGGATTTGTTGAGAATCTTGCTGCTTCTCAGGACAAGCTACGCGGCTTTGTAGAGTCAAAATTTGATTTGAACTAGGTTAGGCTTCAGAGCACTGAAGTATTGTCGGAAATATAGCGGCGAAAATGCGTAGCGTTGCTCCGCCGTTAAAGCCGTTGTTGAATCTGCCCATTTCCCGTTTTCTAACCCGTCAAACTGTACTTCGCCTGGCCATGTACTATCGCGGACCGCTGTATTCTTGGTTGATAGCCTGCACGGCAAACACCTAATCAATCACCGAGCCAATCACCCAACCGTTTAAGGAACCATTTACGGTCCATTTACGGAACAAGGGGTGCGTTCGACTTTTCATTTTTAGGGGCCCAGCAACAATGAGTTACAACAGTTTTAGCGCTATCCGTATCGAAGTTGAGAACCGTATTTCGGTACTCACTATCGACCATGCTCCAATTAACCTCTTAGACTCGGTGCTGATTTCAGAACTGAATAGTGCGGCTAAAACGCTCGCGGCGGATGAGGAAGTGAGGGTAGTTGTGGTTCAAAGTGCGGACCCAGAATTCTTCATTGCACACGCCGATGTCAATGACGTCCAGGAAATCGCCGGCAGAAGCTTAGACGAAGATCCCGCGTCTTCGCCAGTACACGAGATGACTGAGCGCTTCAGGACCATGGCAAAACCAACGATTGCAAAGATTCGGGGCGTCGCTCGCGGCGGCGGCCTTGAGATGCTTGCCGGGGTGGATATGCGATTTTGTTCAATTGAGCGCACCACACTTGCCCAACCAGAGTTGACTCTGGGCGTGATTCCAGGAGGAGGCGGCGCTAGTAGGTGGCCGTCTTTAATCGGTTATGCCCGTGCCATGGAGCTAATGATTGGCTGCTTTGATTTCGATGGCGCGGCCGCCGAAAAATACGGCCTAGTAAATCGCGCTCTGCCGGACAGCGAGTTGGACGACTTCGTGGATGAGCTTGCTAGGCGAATTGCGTCCTTCACTCCCGCCGCGGTTGCCATGATCAAAAATATCGGTCAGTTGGAAAGTCCTATTGAAGAACGACTTGCGGTCGAGCACAGGTCTTTTCTCGAAATCGCCCGCCATCCGAAAGCGATGAAAGTGATGAAGGCTTTTATGGACGCTGGGGGCCAAACTCGGGAGTTCGAGTTGCAGTCTTCATTGAAGTAGGCCGCATCTTTGGTTCAAAACACGAAGCCGTAGTTTCGCAGGGAAGTGCGGCGATAGCGTGTGAAATCTCTATGTTCGCTACTTACGAAAGATGTCGGGTAACTAGCGAATGAAAGACGTGCGAATAGTCCATTAGTGCTCGTCGCTTGCCGCTCCCTGCGCACACTAAGGCGATTACTTTTTTATACCTAAAACATAAAATAAGCTCATAGAAACAATATGTTAGAACAAAGATCAACCCACGGGTAAGAACTCGGTAAGCTTCGGTTTTTTCGTCAGCTTCTCTTACATCGGCTCTGGTAAAGCCGGGCGAATTTCACGTCTAAAGCGCTTCTTGCTTTGAGGTTTTGGTTCCTGGCACGAATGTTCCAACACACTCCTCGGGTTAAATCCTTACAGGAGTATTTAAAAATGAAGTTTTTTGAAGTTGCCGGAGCGGAGGTTCCTAGAACCATGCGCTGGAGTGTTTCGGCACTGCAGTCCTCACTCGCAGCGAGAATGCACCAAGCGACGCGATTCTTGATTAACGGCTTGGTATTACTTTGCACGATGAGCGCGTCGCTTTCTTCCTCTGCGGCGCTGCTGCTGGTGGATAGCTACGCGACGGTCAACGGTCAATCGAATGCCGCAACGACCTATCATGACGAGAGTTACAACGGTTTCGGAGACAATACGGTCAATCTAGCGCCGCTCTCCGGTGGTACAGGAGATCTCACGGACGGCATCATCGCAGCGGGGTCTTGGAGTGCAGAGGAGCCAGGCAATCCTAACGGGCCCTATGTGGGGTGGTTGGATACGAACCCGTTGATCAATTTTTTCTTTGCCGACCTAGTGAACATTACCCGCGTGACTATTTGGGGGGACAACTCGGTCGACAACAGCGGCGTTCGGGCACCTCGCGCAGTCAGTTTCAATGGGGCACCAGAACTCTCTACGAATGCGACGCCATCGCCCGTCTCGACGGCTTCCTACGTATTTGACGTGAACTTCACGTCAACGTCACTAGACCTTCAGCTATTCGACTTTCAATCCGGTGGCGGAATGTTACAAAACGGACGAACGCCGTCTTGGTTGATGATCAGCGAGATCCAATTTGAGGGCGAGGTGGTTAATCCGAGCGCCGACGTCCCAGTCCCTGGTACCTTGGTGCTGTTCGCGAGCGGCTTACTTGGCGTAGCGTTCCGACGTAGAGTCAAAATCCGCTAAGAAAAGCCTCCTTTCAAGCCCCTTCGATGACGGTTTGTCTAAATTCTCGGGCTGCGTTTTTGCTCATTGAAACAGGTAAAGCGTCATCGTGTTCTGCTTAGGGTCTTTAAGGGGAGGTTTTGGCTAGAGACTCTTTCTCTCGCTTCGTCGTTTTCATCAACTTGAAGGATTCGTTAGCGCGGCCGTCTTCCATAAAATCGGTGTGTCTCAAACCACACGAGTACCAGCAGCGTGACGGATGCTACGAAACAGCCGCGACGAAAAAAACGATACATCCTGCTAGGGTGCATCGCGGGTGCTCTGCTGCTCTATTGGTACTGGCTGGTCCTGCTAGTGCTATTTTTTCTTGTATGTATCTTAGCGGTCGTCTATGCAAAGTTTGGTCAAAAGGTCGCCATTGTAAGTAGCGTCGTTTCCCTGCTCGTCCTCATCTCCGTTCAGCTTCACTGGAACAGTGGTGAAACCGTTTGCTTATCCGATCCGACACATCCTTACCTATGGAAAATGACTCGTACGGACCCCTCCAACACGAGCGGTTCGATGAGCAGTAACGACGGCTCGGTGAGCATCAGTTTTTCGGCGAAGTCCGACGACATGATTCCCGGTGCCCACTTTGCCGCAGTTACGATAGCCGGTCAGGCCACACTCTTGCCGCTTCGTTTTGATCAGAGACGCTCCTTACCAAAAGACATTCGCTTTCTGGAGGGCTTGGATAGCCCGCAGCCAACTATCGGCGCCCAGTTTTATGTGCCGGAAGACGCGGAGTTTCGTGCCTCAGCACCCTTTGACGGCGAAGAAACGACTTTTAGCGTCGTCGACCTGCCGGTGCTTGTGCAGAGTGAGGAGGACATTTTCACCCCGATAGGCCTGTTGTCCGGGTCTGTAACCCTTGGTGAAACGGCTATGCCGCGCCCCGCGAAGTTTCTAGCAAGAAACCTCTTACTCGACGCGTCACGGCGCACCTCAAATACCGAGTCGAACCGGAAATACTTCGAAGATAAATCACTAAACCCAGAGATCATTGTCGACCGTTTGCAGAGAGATTGGCTTACCCTGCGATCTGCCTCTCGGCTCTACCTCAATAAGTATGCGCAAGCCTATGACTGTCGGCCACGCTTCTACGACCGACTTGGGATAGGTGGAATATTCAGTCCGAACTGATAGCGGGCCGAGCTTGCGGGAGAGAACTAGCCTCGATTTATCGACGAGTAGCCAGTTTTTTTCCCTGCACCCAGATACCTCTGAGACAAGATCCAACAGTGAACACGCAGCCGAGCGTTCAACACGCCTGATCCAATTCTTTAGTTGGGTGACAGGTGGCATAGTAAGTCTGAGCGATTCGGTCACTAGCCCGCGACGGTGGCGCTAAAGTTCTGCGACAGAATGAAGATGCCAATCCCAAGCATCAAGCTAAGCGGCGAATACATCCACTGATCATAGCGCCTGAAAGGTTGTTCAGGAGTGAGTTTGGCCCAAAAGGGAAGGAAGCCGGCTATACCGCGCAGAACGAAGACTGCCGAGGCCGCGAATCCCGCGACCGAAAGTGTTGTAGCTGTGGCCCAAGTCGTTTTGCTGATGCCACCTAACTGCAAAGTGAGAGCCGCAACGGCAATCATCACCAGCGTCACGGCGATACACTGATGCGCGGGTGGCATTCTCTCGATACTGGCGGCACCGACGACGGTTCTCGCAAGCGTTCGTTCGTCACTTACGGGCCACCATATTCGTAAGCCCCATAACGCATGCGCAACGGCGATCCCAAGTAAGGCGATAAACAGGGTTATAGCCAGCGCGGTCATGGGTGCTTTAGAAAGCCGGGCCGAGCCTTGGCACTCATGGGTTCGCTACACCGAGATAAAAGGCGGCGTTTGGGT
>JBCBZV010000244.1:0-3495 GCA_039815155.1 Pseudomonadota bacterium | reverse complement strand
TAACGTTGTTGTAGTGCTGCCACCAGTTGTCAATTTCATTCCTGGCGGCGGCTAGACTGGTAAACCAATGCAGATTCGATCACGGTGACAGTTTACCGAATAGACGCAGCGCTCTGAGGTTACCGATAACGACTGCTAATAGCCAAAGCCACGTATGAGGCGGCACTGAGTCAAACGACTGCTTCTTAGAAAGCAGCCATCACCGTCAAAGCGGCGAGACTCAAACTTCCGACTCGCTATTACCTTCACAATTCGCAACTATGCGAGGTCTTGCAGCATTGAAAAAGAAAACCGGATCAGTGACGATCCTGCACCGACGTCTACACTAACTTGATATCCGGTCGGAGGAATTATGGAAGAAGGCGCAAGCTCCACCGGCCCGAGTGCGGTGGAGCTGTTGTCCCTTGCAAACGAATTCAATGAGCTAGGTGGCTACTATTTTGCGCTCTATCTAACCATCCTGAGCGGGTATCTCGTCGTAGCCTATGTAGCCGGGTCCCGGCTCACACGCGGCCAACTGAGATTAGTGAACGCAATGTTTGTACTGTCATCTCTCTATTTCCTGTGGAGCACGATGACCATGTGGCTAGCGGGGCTATCCACCTACGTACAGGCTGCTCCAGATGGTTGGGTCTTTAGCCTTTACTTGACTGCAGCCCTCAACATCTTCCTCATTCTTGCGATGCTTGCCGGTGTTTTCGCCGGCGTTCAGTTTATGAATCAGATTAGACACGAGAAAGCGCAGTAAACAGTCCGAAATACGGAGGATGGCGAAAAATAGCTCAGAATGTGTACCTAAAAATACTTTTCCAGGTCGATCGCCGTCATTAAGCCAAGTGATTACCAACGTCCGCTAAAGAGAAGCTTAACGCCACCCCGTAAAAGCGTATGAAAACTGTTGCTCAGTATCTCGGTTAAGCGCTAACCACCCTACCCAATATCAACCACCAACTTCCCACTAACCCCAGCCTCCATCAACTCCTGCGCAGCAACCATCTCCGCCAGCGGAAAATGCTTCGCGATACGAAGCTTCAACCTACCGGAAGATAAGAGCCCCGCCAGTGCCTCAAGCGCTTCGGTATTCCCTTTGTACATCGACCAATGCGCCTTTTGCTTCGCGTCGCGCAACTGTTTGTTCAACGCACCCAATGTCTTTTTGGCGCGCATCAGGCCTTTAAATGCTCCTAGTTCATCGCCTAAGCGCATCGTTGGGTGAATAACGGTGGTGTAACGCGCGTCGGCACCTTTACGTAGGAGAGCCAGCATTTGATCCTCGGCATCTGGGTTGGCGGTACAGAATGCGATGTCGAAGTTAGACAAGTTTCCGGCCAGCTCTCCCTCTCGATAATCGAAGACAGCGTCTGCTCCCATGTCTCTGACTCTTTCGATGTCATCTGGCCCGCAATTTGTAGCAACAAAGGCACCAAAAGATTTTGCGATCGCAATGGCGCAGCTACCGACAGCCCCGCCGCCGCCTTGAATGAACACACTGGAATTCGGGCCGTTCTCTTCGTTTAGGCCGCAGTCACCGACTAATGGTCCCCAGGCACTGAAGAAGGCGTAGGGGCTCGCGGCTAACTGATTGGCACCCACGTCTTTTGGAGCGTGACGCAGCATCTTGGCGGGAGCTGCCACGTACTGGGCGAAGGCACCTTGAGCGGAGGGTGGCTTTGCACCGAACACCGTATCGCCGCTCGTGAAACCTTCCACACCGGGGCCGACGGATACGACTTCGCCATAAACATCGTTACCGAGGATCATCGGCATGCCCTTCACGCCTTTTAGCCCGAGTAACTTTCGGCCGTAACCGCCTCGGCGAGCCACATCAATATGATTGATTGATGAGGCAATCTGGGCCACCAGTACTTCACCTTTTCCTGGCGTGGGTCGCGGGGCATAGGGTTCAACTGCGGTTACTTCTCGCGCGGGTCCGAAGCGGTGAATGCGCACTGCGGTCATGGCGCGTTCTTCGTCACGTTCAAGAATCAGCCGTAGGCCTTCTAGCGCCTTCACGACTTTTGCTCGCAGCACTTTGCGCATGACTCGTTCCCGAATGGCTGCGCGCAGGCCATGTGCATCCGAATCGAGTACCCAGGAAAAGCGCGTACCATCGCCGTTTGAGGGTTCCACCCGGTAGCTGGTTGTCAGTGTGCTTCCCAGCACCTGCGCCTCCACTGCCAGTTCCTGCCCGGGTGTGCACCGGGTTACGGCGATCGTGCTCGACAGCGGGTCTCCGTTGGGCTTGATGAGTTGTACCGCATAACGTTTACCGGGCGTTCCTGGTGCCAGCGAGTCCTCGGCGCTGATCTCCCCGATTCCGGGAAACCAGCGTCGGCCATTTTCGACATCCACGATAAAGTCAAAAACCTCGGCGGGTGGGCATGAGATGTTGATACTTTCGGTGAGCACATTGGCTGCCATGATTTGATTACCCCCACTGTGGTGCGTTGCGGCGCAGAATTCGTATCGCGAGCACGCGGCGCCATAAGGCCAACAGCTTTGACCGACTTATTATATTTGAATATTATGTCATTTATATACGTAATATCAATATAAGTACCGGAGGCTCTTTGAAATCGAGCTTTCTCATTACTTAAGATCAATCAGCACGGAGGGTGCCCCTTGAAGTTACCGGCCGAACAGGTGCGAACCAAAGAAGTCTTGGATTGGAAGGGCGTTCACCTACTCCATGCGTCGCTGTCATCTTGCTCCCAGAAAGTCCGTATTCTTCTCGGTGAGAAAGGCGTCGACTTTCTATCGCGCGATGTCGATCTGCGAACCGGAGCGCACATGGATGCGTGGTTTCTGGGGATAAATCCCCGCGGTGTGGTGCCGGTACTCGTCCACGACGGCGATGTACATATCGAGAGTAACCACATTCTGCAGTACATCGATGAGGCCTTTCCAACACCCGAGCACTCCTGGATGCCCAAAGGTGAAGAGCAGTTGGCCATCACGCAGAAGCTGCTTGAGCTGGAGAACAATCTGCACATGGATCTGCGGGTCGTCACCATGGGCTACATGGTGCCGCAGTCGCTGATCAAACGCGGTGAAGAGCAGCTTAAGAACTACGAAAAGAATGGCGCCGACGACCCTCACCGAACACGGGAAGTCGCCTGGTGGCGCGCCTTCGCCAAGCACGGCATTACGGAGAAGCAGTCCAAAGATGCGGTGGTCGCCTTCCACGATGCCTTTGTGCGGCTGGAAGAACTCCTAGGCGATCGAACCTGGCTGCTAGGGGATCATCCCACCGTGCTGGACATCGCTTGGTTCATATCTATTTACCGATTGATCGCAACGGGCTATCCAATCGATGTGCATCCGAGTTTGGAGCGGCTCTACGAGAGAATGCACGCTCGGCCCGCGTTCCGAAAGGAACTGGCGGCCGGCCCTGCTTTTGCCAAGGTTGTTATGCCCGTGTACAGCGCGCTGCGCCGGTTTCGGGGCACCACTCTAAAAGAGGTGTATGCGCAGGTTTATTGAGTTGTGGAGATG
>JBCBZV010000276.1:0-1909 GCA_039815155.1 Pseudomonadota bacterium | reverse complement strand
CGGCAAATGAAGGCCGGGTGAACCACCAACTTCACAGGTGGCCGAGTAGGATATTCGCAAAGTCCGTTTCCATGACTCCGGTTAAATCATTGCATCGGGCCAGTTTAATCCTGCACTTAATTAGGGCTTGCTGAATAATACCTCATTTCTCTCTGAGACTGATGGAATGAACCAAAGTGCTCTGGCCAAGTGCACGGGTTTGCCTCAATTTGGTGTAAAACCCTTGCACTTGATATGATTCGCACCAACCCAAAGCAGACAGAGTTCGTCGATTTTTATCTACCTTTCAACGGCCGGCTAAAGGCCTCGAACCGTTGGGTTCAGCGAGCCGCGATGATTCCATGGGACGAGGTCGAGGCGTGTTATGCGGAGAGTTTAGCCGGCACTGGCCAAGGCGCTCCAGCCAAGAACGGACGGATCGCCTACGGCGCGCTGCTGATCAAAGAGCAGCTTGGCATCACCGACGAGGAGACGGTCGAACAGATTACAGAGAACCCCTATCTGCAATACTTCCTGGGACAGCGTGAGCTTCTGGAAAAGCCGCTATTCGATCCGTCGATGATGGTGCACTTTCGTAGCCGTTTCAGCGCGGAGCATCACCAGCGTATCAATGCGAAAATCATCGCAGCAGCCACTGCAAACGAGGGCGTTTCGGACAAGGATGATCCACCGAATCGAGAGGACAACCAAGGCGGTGATGGCGGTTCGCCGAGTCATGCAGGCAAGTTGTTGGTCGATGCGACCTGCACGCCTGCAGACATCCGTTTCCCAACGGATTTGAGTCTATTGAATGAGGCACGCGAGAAGACCGAAGCAGTGATCGATCAGTTTCATGGCTGGATAAGCGGTCGAAGCGATGAACCAGTAAAGAAGCCGCGCACCTACCGACAGAATGCTCGCAAACAATATCTGTCGGTGGCCAAGCAAAAGAAGCCCGGCGCCAAGAAGATCCGTAAAGCCATCGGCCAGCAGCTGAACTACCTGCGGCGCAACCTCGGACACATCGCTCAAATGGCCGATGCTCATCCGGGCATGCTGGTGCGTTTAACGCGTTACGATTACAAGTGCTTACTAGTCATCCATACGCTCTATGATCAGCAGCGGCAGATGCACTCACAGCGGGCGCACAGCGTGGCCGATCGGATCGTCAGTATAAGTCAACCGCATGTGCGCCCCATCGTCCGGGGTAAGGCGGGAAAGCGAGTGGAGTTCGGAGCGAAGCTTTCGATCAGTCATCAGAGTGAAGGCTATGTCAGCGTGGATACACTCAGTTGGGATGCCTATAACGAAAGCACCGACTTGCCCACGCAGATCGAGACTTACAAGGAGCGCTTTGGTTACTATCCGGTCAGCGTTCATGCCGATACCATCTACCGCACCCGCGCCAACCGCACGTATTGCAAAGATCGAGGAATCCGCCTGAGCGGCAAGCCGCTGGGGAGGCCGAAGAAAGCAACTGCCGAGAATGCAGAGGAACTCAAAGCGCAGAATCGACTCGAACGCCAAGACGAACTCGACCGCATCCCGGTCGAAGGAAAGTTCGGTAATGGCAAACGCAAAGGAACGCTTGGTCGGATTATGGCAAAGCTCGCCCACACCAGCGAAAGCGTCATCCACGTGGGAATCATCGTGCTCAACCTCGACAAGTGGCTCGCCGAGCTTCTTTTGCAACTGTTACCCCTGCTCAGGTCGATCATATGTGCCCTAAGCAGCACGTCTGAGCGCGTTGCAGTTGGATCGACATCTCCCGCCGGATATATCCGCTGTAGTCTTGCGGCATGAACTGCCTCGGTAAAACCTACGAGCCAATTGACGAAACTTTTTTCAGGAAGCCCTACCTAGATGGACTCTGGCTGAAGCGTTCCTGGGGCGGCGAAGTCAAAAACGTGAGCGTCCTGGTCGCTGTAGG
>JBCBZV010000031.1:0-37103 GCA_039815155.1 Pseudomonadota bacterium | reverse complement strand
TCAAGCCCTGATGCTCGCGCAGGCGGTGCCACATATCGAAGGATGCAATCGCGTCGATCGCCTCACGGGTATCGTGTGGTAACTCGACAACTTCTGGCAACCATAGCTCTAGCTCCTCACGTAAAAGACGTTGGCTGCGCGCATAATTACGCCGACCAACCTCGGATTTCCAGCGAAGGGCCTGAGCACTCAACATAAGATTACTGCACTTCTCGTAGCCGTCAGCGTGCGCTTTGACGGCGCCCTCGATCCGTTCCTCCAGCGAGCCAGACCGAGACTGTTGGGCAAAGTGGGACTCATAGGTATCCCGTAAGTGGAGATCCAAGGCTTCGAACAGGGACTCCATTTCCTCGAAGTGTCGGAATAGGGATCGAATGCCCACACCAGCGCGCTCCGCTACCTGCTGGGCCGTTGGCACAAGCGACTTCTCCTCCACTAACTCAACCGCTGCCCTAAGAATCGCTTGGCGACTTCTCACACTACGAAGACGTCGGCCATCGATTTTCTCGGCTACGGCACTTTTGCGCATACTAAAGATGGACTCCCAGTCATAAAACACGCCCCTACGAAGAATCCAAATTATGGCAAAAATCTCGCCAAGAAAAATCCTTGGCATAGAGAAACTGATCAGTTCGTGCTCTCAGGAGGAAGGAGATCACGGCGAACATTGCTCATGCTACCGCTAAGGCTTTGATGTTCATCGATGACATGAACCTGTGTCATCTCTATCTTCAGCGCCGTCGATATAGCTCGATTTGTACCCGCTTCATCCGGATAGGCGTCGGCAAATCGACGTAAGGCCCGATAAAGCGAGATCGCGGAAATCTGCCCATTGCTGAGATGATGGGTGGAGTCGTTCCGTATCAGCTGGTGGTACCAGGTATCTACATCGGCGTAACCCGCTATTTGCCCGCTGGCTCGTGTCGCCGAAAGAGACAGCTCGAAACGCAGATCTCTAAAAATGTGAATTGAAGGTACATTAAGGTTCATCCAGGGTACGACAGCCTCGCTAATGGGGACCGTTGTCAGCACTCCATTGGCGATTCTCCCCGTCGTATGTCGGATGAGCCTTTCACCCCAGCGGTCGTCAACCCGCTGCGTACCACCTGGTACGACAGCCTCGCCGGTTGCATCGGTCAACAGTCTATCTCGGCCGCGAAAGAAATCTACGCCTACGAAATCATCGTTGAGTAGATCGTCGATATCGGTCAGGCGAATCATCATCCTGTTGTAGCGCTCGTCGATAATTGCCTTGTTCTGAAAGATATACTCGACGCCGTCTGGTCCGCGAAAGCCAATAATGCAGCCGACGGCACGATACACCTGATTATCAATCCCCACGGTACCATCTGGGTGCTGAAAATCCTCGTCGTCGCTTTTGCCGTCAAGGTTCATGCCCCAGGAGTAGGGGCCTTCGACCGATTTGAACTCAAACCCATCTGGGGTCGCGGTGGGATGCCAAGTTGCGACTTCCCGCTCCAATTGGGAGCTTTCCACGGTGTGCTTTGTCACGTCAGCAAAGAGGGTTTCAAACTGCTCTCGCGGGCCATCGTTGAATCCGCGAGGGCATTCCTCGCGAGCATCCTCCGTTTGATAAACCGACCAGAAGAGATCAGTCATCACATACGCGATCTCACGGCCCTGCGGCGATTGGGCGAAGCTGCTGGCGCAGAGAAGCAAGGCGAGCGTCGGCAGGATCAGACGATGCAGAGTCACTCGATGCCCTTCATAAAGTCATCTCGCAACCAGAAAGCGAGAAGACCGTTCCGCTTACCTCTCCACTCGCCGGTGCCGGCCCCATTCAGATCACCCGGTAGCAGGTCGCCCGCGTAGGTGTAGACCGGTCGCTGTCGATAGGCCCAAACACGAACTGCGTCTGCGTGATCCTGCTGCGCATAGCGGCCGCTTTTCGGATCGATGAGCACCACAGACCATGCACGGCTTGTTTCTATGGCATTCTCTGCGGCGGAAACAAAGGGCCAAAACTGCTGGCAGCGTTCGGCGTCGCCACCACCACACATCGCCAGACGATACACCTGCGTATCGTTCGGATGGTCGCAAGCGAGTTGGTCCAGCGAATCATCGCCGCAGCGGTAGACATAGATACTTTTTCCCGCGCTATCGGCAAGCACCAAACCCGCGAGAGTCTCCTGCACGGTAAAAGCATCGGGCGGTGAGGGAGCGCGTTGCGTAAAGAGGTTTTCCCAACCTTCTTCATCACTGCCTTCCAAACTCCACGAGTGGGTGTCGTCGGGGTGCGTGTAAACCGGCCTTCCGCGGAAGGCCCATTGGCGAACGCCGGCTTCCCTTTCAACAACCGACCACTCGCCCATCGCCTTCGCCACAGCCGGTGCTTTGAGCGGAGAAAATTCCACGAGGCATTCTTTGACGCAAGCTAGCGGTTCCGCTGATTCACTCCGATAGGCATAGAGCGACTCATTTTTAGTAGTGGTGAGTAAGCGACCAATACTCGTTGTTTTGACTGTAACCCCCGGTGGAACCAAAGGCGGAGGTCCGATCGGTACTCGAATAGCCGGTGAATCACCGTCATGCTTTCGTCGCGTGCCGCCGAAGGTGTCGCCCGCCTGCTGATCCCTTATTGAGGTATACAGAGCCTGTTCGTCAAAGGCCCATTGATCGCGATTGTCTTTTCGCCGAAGCACCGTCCACTTCCCCACGGGCTGAGCATCAGCTTCCGCATAAAACGGCTTCCAAAGATCGGTGCATGCAGGCCGCTGATCACGATCCGGAAGCGGAACGCCCGCCGGATAGGGGCTCATCAGACCAGCGGTGGTCAGTCTAGGCTCGCCGTAGCAAGCGGGTTTGCCCGGGGGTTCGCCACTGTAACCGTTGCGAAGCTTGTGCTGAGGCCACTTATATAGAGTTCGCCCATCCTCCGTGGCAAACACGGGGCCTTCGAGCTCAGTCGCAACTACGCGGACATTCGACGGCTTCGGAATCTCCCGGTACTGCTCGGATGTTATCGAAGTCACCGGGTCTAGCTCGGCTACGTCGGCTAGATTACTTGCCTGAGTCAGAATCAGCCCAACGGACGCAGCGAGCAGCTGTCTATAAGTCACCAACAACCGCCCCGCCTATACGAGAATTTCTGCGATCTCATGGGAGGTGTTATTACTCTTATCGCCCCAAGACTCGATATCAAGGCCCATTAGCCGTTGCGCAGTAAAGCCGAGGCGGCAACCCGGCGTACCCGCACCGTCGATGTGCAGACCGGTTTTGATACGGCCACCGGCAGTGCCGGCGGTAAACATCGGTATCCCGTCGATTGCATGAAGCTTTGCAAAAGACTGGTCCGTAGTGCAGTAAACCAAGCAATTATCCAGAAGCGTGCCATCGCCTTCGCGCGTGTTAGCCAGCGCATCGACGAAATAGGCCCACTCGTCCATTGCTCTGCGCGTAAACCAAGAGGTGTTTGGCTGATACCCCAAGTCTGGATCAACCGCTTCCTCATGGGTCGCAGTGTGATGAGGTTTGTCGTAGCCAGGACGTGTTGTCGCTGAAAACGCCGACGCATAGAACATATTGAATACACGAGTTTGATCGCAGGCTACGGCCATCAGCATAAGCTCGGTCAACAGTCGGTGACGGCGAGAAACCAAGTCCGCATCAAGTCCCGTCGGCAATTCATCGATACTCGTTGGGATCACGCAAGCTTCGCGCGGATCTGGTTTGGTGAGTTGGAGATCAAACCGTCGTTCCAGATCTCGAATGCCAGTAAAGTACTGATCCAGGCGGCGGCGATCGTCCGCACCGAGGCTTTTATTGAGTTTTTTCAGGTCTTCCTGAACGACCGAGAGCGCGCTCTTGCGCACCATCACCTTCGGGTCAGGCACAAACTCTGCCGCGTTCGGATCGCGGAAGTCAGCGCCAAACATGCGTTGATAGAAGCGCAAGGGCGACCACTCCGGTGCGTTGACCGAGTTGCCTGCTTCGTAGCTGAAGCTGTCCCGCACGTCTCCCGTCGCGGTCGCACTGATACTCCGAAAGCGAGTAGCGTTGCCAATTTTCCGGGCAATAGAAACGTCCAGCGTCTCGCCGGGTCGATTGGGTCGGGAGGTGGGAGCAATACCGGAGCGAAGAACAACCCAGCCGGAGTGGTGGCAAAGATTAGGCGCGTCATCCTTAAAAACGTCGTAGTTGGTGAACAGATTGATATGCTTTTGCACGGGTGCAAGGGCGGAGATTTCTTCCGGAAGATCGAAATTGCGACCGGTTTTCTTGGGTACAAAGACGTCCTTGCTCATACCCAAGCCCCAGGACCAGGTACCAAAGCGCGTCGGGATCTCTGCACCGGAAGCCATCGCTTTACCGTTGCCGTCGAGAAAAGCATCCAACAGCGGAAGCGCCACCGTCACGCTGGCGCCCTGTAGCGTTCCGCGTAGAAATCTTCTTCGATTCAGTTTAGCCACTCTTCGGACCGCTCTTTTTGTTAACGCTCAATTGAGTTTACGGAAATATAGTTTAGCGGGTATTCGCCGTTCTAGGCGTACTAGCGACATCCACCCCTGGAGGATTGCGTTTGACGCTCGCCGCCAGCTCAGCTGTTAACCTAGGAATTTGCTTCTCTGGTAGTTGCTCATCATCGACGTTGCCTGTCGGCTCAGTACGCACGCTCACAAACGCTTCATTCGACGCGACGTCGCGAAGCAAGGCCTTGAAGCGGTAACCCTCACTCCCAAAACGCTGGGTAAGTTCATCGAGAATGCCTCGATCATAGCGCAGCGAGAGCGGGCCTCCAGTGGCGTAAGCATAGATACGGTTTACCAGGCAGGCGGGAGCTTTGGGGTGCTCACGCATGGCCTGCGCTAAGCCTGCAACTTCGTCAAAGAAGATACCGTCGAGTTCGCCACTGATATCAAGCACAGCCCCCCGCTCCGTCTCACGAAACCCGCCCGCGCCATCAAAGTTCTCCAACGCCAGACCGATTGGGTCGGTAATTAGATGGCAGCCAGCGCAGGAAGGATTTTTGTTGTGAACAGCCAGGCGCTCGCGGGCTGTCGCCGCCCCATGAGCATCCTCGATACCGGAGAAGTCCACATTGGGCGGAGGGTCGGGAACGTGTTGGCACAGGAACAGCTCGCGAACGGCTTTTCCCCGCAGCGTGGGCGAACTTCTCACCGAATGAGAGTGCGCCGCCAAAAAACTCATGTGGGTGAGGAGTCCAGCCCGTGGCTCCTCCGCACTGAATTCGTGGGGCACCCAGTCATCGGGCGCGCGTACGCCATAGACTGCTGCGAGCGCCATCGACATAAAAGTTCGTCTCGTCGTAAAGAGATCCCGGTAGTCCGCATCCTGCGTAAGCAGATGGTCGATCACCGTCCTTAGCGTCTGCTCTCGAGCATCCTTTAGCGTCGCTCCGGTCACGGCCGGATAAACCTCCGGATCCTTAGCCAAGCTGTCGAACTCATCAAAGGCAAACATATCGTCGAAGAACGCGCGGACTCCGGCTTCGAGCCTTGGGCTTTGCAGCATTCGATCTAAGGTGGCCGCACGCTCCTGCGGCTTATGCAGATCGTCTCGCGCGGCAGCGTCGAGAAGCACGCCATCGGGAGGAGCATTCCAGAGCAGGAAACTCCAGCGCGATGCAAGCGAGTAGGCATCCAAGCGCTGGCGACCTGGCACTAGCGGATCATCCTCTGCGCGATCAATGATGAAGAGAAACTCTGGACTGATCAGTAGTGACTCAAGCGCCAGTGCAAGACCCTCGTAAAAATCGTCTAACTCCGCTGTGGCCTCTTCGGTGATTTGTAGTAATCGCGAAAGCTGCGAAGAATCCAAAGGTTTGCGCAACAGCAAGCGCCCGGCAGAGGTAAAAAAGTCTTTCGCGCAGGCGCTGGAGATCATCTGCGCACTGCGGTCACAGGGCAACAGAAAATCACGGTGCTCTTCGTCTACCACAACCGCTGCAATCGTCGCTGCAGCCTGCTGGATTTGAGACACTTGGTCCGAGGTCAAGCCGACGCTCGCCGCACCGGAAGCAAGCAATCCGCCCGTTCTCTGAAAGGGCGGCAGCGGTGGGACCACGCGGTCAGCAACATCTTCGCCGAACACGTAGGCAATACTGTTGCGATATTGCGATGCCGTTAGCAGGCGTACACGCAGCGGTGAGCCGTAGCTTGACGTATCGCCACTACTGAAAGAGGCGGTCCCCGGAAAACCGTCGCCTTGTTTTGCGCAAGCGCTTAGAAACAGTAAGGCGATACAGAGCAAGGCGAAGATGCCGGTGCTAATAGCAACTCTTGAAATCGCTTCAGTCCTTGAAGCTCTGCCGCAATGAGCCTTAGTCATCGCTGTGCAGCGACCTGTTCGGCCGAAACGGGGCTTGCGCGGTTGTCCCAAGAGTTGCGCACGTAGGTTGCAACCGCCGCAATTTCCTCATCGCTAAGCTCGTACTGAAACTCACCCATTGGGTGCCGCCACTTCTCCGGCAGTGTTGGAAAAGGCGCCTGCGGGCTATATAGAATAACGTTGATCATAGAGGCCGGATTGTGATCGAGCACGATAAGACTGCCACGATTTAGCCGCGGGCCCATCTCCGGGTCACCGGCCCCGGTCGGAAGGTGGCAGGTTCCGCAGTGCAGGTTGTAAACGGTTCGTCCCCGGCCCATAACCACCTCAGCATCCAAGACTGCTCCTGCATCGTCATGGCCAGACTCCGGAATGACAGAGGCGCTAGGCTGGGACGACGGTATGCTCTTCAAGTATTCGGCCATCGCCATTACGTCTTTACGCTGCAAATATCGCGTACTGTTCATAATGACTTCGTTCATCGGTCCAAAGGATTCGAGAAAGCGATTACGTGCCGTGGACAGATAGTCCACCAAATCTTCTTCTCTCCAAGCACCTAGGCCCATACCTGAAGAGCTTAGGTCTGGCGCCGACCAGACGCGATACTTATCTAGCTCTACGAGGTCCGTGATCGTACCCCCCGCATAAGCAAGCTTAGGATCTTCAGCCCCCAGAAAATTCCTGGGTGTGTGGCAAGCACTACAGTGGGCTAAACCTTCCACCAGGTACTCGCCGCGATTCCAAGCGATCGATTTAGTGTGATCAGGAGCACGCTCACCTGGAGAAAAAAACAGCATTTTCCAGACGGCGAGAAGAGAACGCTGGTTAAAGGGAAAAGAGAGCTGATTGCTCGGCGCTGACGAGGCGACCGCCGGTAGGGTTTGCAAGTAGGCGTACATCGCTTGAAGATCCCGCTCGCTAAGGCGTGTGTAGGCCGTGTACGGGAAAGCCGGATACAAATGATCGCCGTTCGGGCGGCGGCCGTGACGCATCGCCTGCACAAACTGTTCAAGCGTCCAGGAGCCGATGCCATGGTCTGGATCCGGCGTGATATTCGTCGAGTAGATCGCACCGAATGGCGTTTCGAAGCGAAGGCCCCCAGCCATCAATTCACCACCAGCAGTCGTATGGCAACTGGCACAGTTTCCAGCGGTGACCAGATAGGCACCCCGCTCCATCTCCGAGGCTTCCGCGAGAAGTAGAGGAACCTCGGACTGCGCCAGGCGCGGCTCAGGTACCGCCGGCAAACGCCCGGCAAACAGTGCGCTGCCCACTAGGAGCAGCGCAAAGATCGCTAGCTTGTACTGCGTGACTGTGTGCAAAGCTGTATCTCGTTTATGCGATGTCGATGTCGCATTTATTCGGAGCCTGGCAGGACGTGCTGGTTAGGCTATTTTCGAGTTACCCTGAACAGGAGTTAGCGACGATCAGGGCAGACTGTCAAGCAATGTACAAAAACAAAAAGTTCGCTGCGTATCTATTAGGCCTTGTAGGCCTTGCGTTGCTCAGCGCCTTTGTTGGGGCGGAAAACCCTACTGGACCATCTGCGACCCCCGCGGATAACCACGCAGACGGCTCCACTCCTGTTTCTTATTGGACAGAACAGCTCACCTCAGCCGAGCTAGCCGGCCTGATTAGCTCTGGAATGACGACGGTGATCGTGCCCACCGGGGGAATCGAAGAGAATGGACCTTATCTCACCACAGGAAAACACAACGTCATTCTCGACGTTACCTGCCCTGAGATCGCGCGAGTACTGCGTAACGCGCTTTGTGCGCCCATCGTTAAATTTGTCCCTGAGGGCAATATCGACCCGCCCAGCGGCGCAATGAAATATCCGGGGACAATAAGCCTGCGCCAGGAAACCTACAAAGCGCTACTCACCGATATTTGCGCCAGCCTGCGTCAAGCGGGATTTCGTGACATTGTTCTTATTGGCGACAGCGGTGGCAATCAAGACGGTATGAAGCAGGTAGCGGAAGCGCTCGAGACCGCGTGGTCAGGCACAGAAACCCGCATTCATTTTATCGCCGACTACTATGACCCTGGGTGGGAGGCGACAGAGAACTACACGGAGCGCGAACTGGGTGTTAGAGAGACCCAATCGGACGGCTTTCACGACGATATTTGGGTCACTGCCATGATGATGGTGAAAGATCCGGAACTTGTTAGGTATTCGCTGCGCGAGCGCTCAGGCACCGCTTCCATCAACGGTGTTTCCATCGCACCGGCCGACAAGACCATTGCTCTAGGTAAGAAGATGATCCGTTTTCGGGCCGAACTTACCGCAGAAGCGATCAATCGAGCGCTGGGTAAAAAATAAAAGGGATACAGGGAACATGAGTCACCAGCTAGAGGAAATTTTGAATGCGGGCGTCGAAGCGGGCGCCGCGCCGGGTGTCGTAGCGACCATCGTCGATCGCGAGGGAGTGCGCTGGGAAGGTGCTGCCGGGGAGCGGGCCGCTGGTTCCGGGTCTGCGATGACTACCGATACGGTAGGAGCCATTTTCTCAATGACTAAGGCGGTTACGGGAGTCGCTGCAATGCAGCTCGTGGAGCAGGGTCGCATGTCGCTGGACGCACCTGCGTCGGCCGTGATCCCCTGGTTTGGAGAGACTCAGGTGCTGGAGGGCTTCGACGCAAACGGGGATCCCATTACACGCCCCCCCGCGTCACCGATCACCTTACGCAAGTTACTGACTCACACATCGGGTTTTACCTACGAATTGTTTAACACGAACGACATTGCCTGGCGGCAGAAGACCGCAACGCCGAGTATGTTTACCGCAGAAAACAAAGCGCTACGTGTACCGCTTGCCTTTGATCCGGGCACGCGCTGGGAATACGGCATTGGTATCGACTGGGTAGGAAAAATGATCGAAGCGATTTCTGGCCAGACGCTGGGAGAGTACTTCGCTGCGAACATAACCGGTCCTTTAGCGATGGCGGATACTGCGTTTGAGCCGAATGAATCCATGCTCGCCCGAGCTGCCACAATTCACGCTCGCGGCCCCGACGGATCGCTGACCCCCCTTGAGCTTGCGCCACCTGAGAATCCCGAGTTTCAAATGGGCGGCGGTGGGCTGCATGGCACGATGGGTGACTACGGTCGCTTTATTCGCATGTTCTTAAACGACGGTGAGCTGGACGGGCAGCGTATCTTAGCGCCGAAAACTATCGATCATATGGTGCAAAACAGCATCGGTACTACCGCGATTGGTGGGCTGAAGTCGGCACTACCAATGTTCACTAACGATGCGGATATGCTGGCCGGCGAACCCAAATCTTGGGGACTGACCTTCTTGATCAACGAAGGCCCTTTAGCGACGGGGCGTTCGGCAGGATCTTTGATGTGGGCGGGACTTGCGAACAGCTACTACTGGATCGATAGAAGCCGTGGTATCGGCGGTGCCTATCTAAGCCAGATCTTTCCCTTTGCGGACGAAAAATCCATGGGACTATTTGCCGAGGTCGAGAGCGAAGCTTATCGGGCGTTTTCCCGATAGGCGGCCGATCACAGGGCAGCGCTCAGCGAAATCAGTTTTGATCGGGTCTGTCCATGGTAAAGAGCTCCGTGACCCGAGCGTAGTCGCGGTAGCCAAGACGAGCCAGGACTTGGAAGCGGGTCACATCGAAGATGCCGTCGACCAGGCAGTCGTCGCGGAGATGAACTCCAGTCACTTCGCCGAAAATAACAATGTTCGACGGGCCGGCTAGCTCCACACTCCGAACAAGCTTACATTCAAGGCTCGCCGGCGCCGCGGTCACTCTTGAGCAGGCAATCGTTTCGCATTCACTGCGCTCCAATCCGGCGCGCTCAAACTCATCCACATACCTCGGGTAAGAGCCGGAGCTGATGTTCATCGCGTCTCGCATTGCGTATTCGACAATGTTGACGCAAAAGACCTCCGTTTCGATCGCGTTGGCCACCGAATCTTTACCGCTATCTCGATCGGTTTTGATACCAGTCGATGCGATCATCAACTGCGGCGGCTGGTAGGAAACCCCGTTGAAAAAGGAGTAAGGCGCAAGGTTTTCCGCGCCACTCTTAGCGCGGGTGCTGACCCAACCAATCGGTCGAGGGGCGATGACCGCATTGAAGGGGTTGTGCGGCAATCCGTGGCCATTTTTGGGTTCGTAGAACATGTTGTTGCCTGTGGTAAGCGCCCGCTATTGAATTGCTCTAGCTCGCTCGCGCAGGCACAAGAATACGAACTAGGAGCTAGTATGGGCCGCGCGAACTATTGCAGCCGCAAGAATCTCGGCCGTATCGAACAGGGGCACAGCGCGTTGTTTTTCGATTAGCTGTTCGATCATCGACGAGACGGCTGAAAGTTCACTGCAGGCTATCAGTATGGAATCGACTTCGGAGCTTAGTAAGTCCATGATCGCTGGCCGCATATTTTCTTCGGATATCAACTTTCCGTCGCCTTTCACGGATCGAATTAGCCTCATCAACACCCGCTGCGATTCGTCGTCCGGATAGCAGATGTGCAAACCGTGTTTCTCAAAAACGTTTTCGTAGAGCGAAATTCGAGGAAGTGCGCTGGACGCTAAGAATCCGATGCTTCCACTCCTTCCTCGTTTGAGCTTACTCGCGCGCTCCGCGAGGAAAACAGCCGTCTCCATGCGCATATCAAGAAACGGGATCTGAACCGCGGCCTGCACCGCTCCATGGTAGTGGTGAGCGGTATTGCACGGCATTGCGAGCAGTTGCGCCCCCATACGCTGGAGACGCTTCGCCATGGAGATGAGCACAGGCTCCGGACTGCTTCCGGTGCCTTCTAGCAACGCGGCGATCCGGGACGGAACTTGTGAATTACTATCCACCAGCATGGGGATATGGTCAGCGTCATCAATGGCGGGAGTCAGCGCAATCACTCGGGACATCAAGTCCACGGTAGCTTCCGGACCCATACCTCCAAGAACGCCCACTGTTTTCATTGTCTGGACGATATTTTTATTCCTTCATCGGCGAGCAATACATACTCTAAACAGGCTCAAGATATGAGCCGGTGAATAGCCGGTTATTGCGTCTAGCCGGCAGGCTGGTCTAAGGAGGGAAAATCATTCCGGTAAGCAAACAGTGCCTGACTGCCCCCCGTGTGAAGAAACACTATATTCTCATCAACTCCGAATGCACCCTGACGTATCAGATCGATTAAGCCCGCCGCTCCTTTACCTGAGTAAACCGGATCCAGCAGTATTCCCTCGTGACGGGCGAATAGCTCGATCGCTTCCAAGGTGCTTTCAGCGGGAATTCCATAACCATCCCCCACGTAATCACAATTTGCTTCCACCTGCGTAGGATTTACACCCCCAGGCACTCCCAGCAAGTCCGCAGTTTCGGCGGCAAGGTCGTAGACTTTCTCTTCCTGTTTGTCTTTCGGTGCATTCACCCCAATACCCAAAACGGAAATACCGCTGTTGCTGAGTCCAAAACCCGCCACCAGGCCCGCTTGCGTGCCCGCGCTCCCCGTACCGTGCACAAGCCGATCTACGCGTAACCCCTGATCGTTGGCTTGCTGCAGCAACTCAAGCGCAGCGTTTACGTAACCTAAAGCGCCGATGGGGTTTGAGCCGCCGCCGGGAACCACATAGGGCGTGCGCCCCTCTTCTTGCAGTTGGGCAGCGAGTTCGTCCATCTCTGCCGGCATATCATGACCTCCGGGGAAACGTTTGATGCTGGACCCAAACAGCCTATCCAGTAGTACGTTCCCATTCTCCGTATAGTCTGTATCCTCGCTGCTCGTTCGATCTTCCAGTAAGACCTCGCAGTTCAATGCCAGTTTGCTAGCAATGGCGGCCGTCTGCCGCACATGATTTGACTGTATCGCGCCCTGCGTGATGATCGTATCCGCCCCCTGCTCCAGCGCATCGGCCATCAAAAACTCCAACTTGCGCGTTTTATTACCGCCACCCGCCAGGCCCGTGCAATCATCCCGCTTAATCCAGAGCTTAGGCCCACCCAGCAATGAGGAGAGTGTTTCTAGCGGCTCCAGCGGTGTGGGAAGGTGCGCAAAGTGAAGCCGGGGAAAACGAGCTAGATGCATACAAATAACCTTGTGGAAAATTGTTCTATGCGTGAGGCCTCGTGGTTCTCACGACAGCGAAGAAAGGGTAAAGGATAACAAGGCGAGCGGCGGCATGGCGGTCTTTGAAACAGCGCAAGAAGAGCACGTTGATTCAAACGAACCGGGCTCGATATTCGCTCGGAGAAGCATTTAGCTTGCGTAAGAACGCGCGTCGCATTCGCTCTTCATCCCCAAAGCCGCACTCGTGGGCAATCGAATACACGGAAGCCGTCGATTCCTCAAGTAGCCTTCTCGCGGCGGCTACTCTAACGGACTCCACGAACTTAGCCGGCGGACTCCCTACCTCATCGCGAAATCGACGAGAGAAACTTCGCGAACTCATATTTGCCCTCTCGGCTAACTCAGTCACGCACAAATCACTGCTCGGGTTTTCTTGTATCCACTCGATGAGAGCCGAGAAACGACTGGATGCTGCTCCTATCTGCAGCTCTAGAACATCACTGAACTGAGACTGGCCTCCCGGTCGAACCATATAGGTCACGAGCCGACGCGCAATGGATAAGGCAACGCTCCGGCCCCAGTCCTCTTGCACCAGCGCAAGAGAAAGATCGATGCCCGCCGTCACACCCGCCGACGTCCATACCTGACCATCGTTTACAAAAATCCGATCCCGTTGTACCGAGAGATTCGGATAAAGCTGAGCGAGTAAGTCGCAGGCGTCCCAGTGGGTCACTACTCTTTTTCCCTCTAGCAAACCGGCCGCAGCCAAGAGAAAGGTACCGGAGCAGATCGACACTACCCGGCGACTGCGCGCAGACAGTGCACGCACCGCATCGACTAGACGTTGCTCCTGCGACGCTTCCAGCGCGCCTTGGCCACCCACCACTACGAAAGTATCGAGTCGACGCCGTGCTAGGTCTTGAGCGGGAGTCGTGTCTACTTGAAGCAGAGTATCCGTTTGTACAGGCCCCCCGGACATTGAAACCACAGAAACGCGATAGGGAAACTTCGAAACGGCGGCACAATCGTTGGCATCGGAGAACACCTGCAGCGGGCCGGATAGATCTAGCAGCTTAATACCGGGATACACGAAAAATACTAGATCTCTCTTTAGCATTCGCGATGCTCCCCACTTATCTGTATGGCCTAAATAGTGGGATTATAGTCATTTATGCCAGTTTATCGACACGCTACATTTTCCTCACCAATTCACGATCATCGATGGGAAATGGAGTAGCGGTTATGAGTAGCAAGAGATCTATTGGAATTCTTCTTTTTGAAG
Source organism: Pseudomonadota bacterium (assembly GCA_039815155.1). Lineage (GTDB taxonomy): Bacteria > Pseudomonadota > Gammaproteobacteria > Pseudomonadales > Halieaceae > Congregibacter. The sequence continues at coordinate 23,477 of JBCBZV010000031.1, read as the reverse complement.
GCTTTGAGACTTTGGACGTGATGGGCCCAGTTGAGCTCTTCGGGATGCACCCGCAGGCATTCGCCATACATTTCGTCGCCGAAAAACTTGGACCCGTGGCTAGTGCACAAGGGCAGAAAGTAGTCGCTGAGCGCGAATGTAACGAAGACGATAAGTACGACATCGTCCTGGTCCCGGGCGGACAGGGTACGCGTAGCGCGATCGAAAATGACACGCTGCTTGGTTGGATTCAACGCGTCGCGGAGACCGCTGAAATCCTTTGCTCTGTCTGCACCGGCACGGCGCTTCTCGCGAGAGCTGGCGTGCTGGACGGCAAAAGAGCAACCAGCAATAAGATGAGCTTTGCTTGGGTGAAAGAACAGGGCCCGGAGGTGAATTGGGTCAGTCAGGCACGCTGGGTCGAGGATGGAGATCTGTTCACATCCTCCGGTGTGTCCGCTGGAATGGACATGGCCCTCGCGATCATCTCGCGTTTGCTGGGACAAAAAGCGGCGGAAGATGCTGCCCTGTGGTCCGAGTACACCTGGCACCGCGACTCGAAGAACGATCCTTTTGCGCAAGCCTGGGGATTGGCGGACTAGGTTCAGAAGATCTAGCTTTGATCAATCGCCGCCCCAGAAAGAGTCAGCGAGCGACAAAAAAGGCCGAGAGCGGACTTGCCAGCGAGAGCCAATAAAAAGCTGCGCCAAACATGGCAACCGAGCTACAATGCGCCGCCTGCGCGCCCGTAGCTCAGCTGGATAGAGTAACTGGCTTCGAACCAGTTGGTCGGGAGTTCGAATCTCTCCGGGCGCGCCACTTTCTACTTTTACCGGCTCTAATCTACGGCTCTTCCCGCTTAAGGGGGGATGTAACGTTTTTTCGTGGAACCCTCTCCAACATGCTGGGCACTCAGCCTTCTTGAAAACTCCTGTCCGACAGGCGAGAGTCATGATGTCGAACAGCGGCTTGCAGCGCACCACGCTCTAGCACGTTCTTAGCTTAAAATCGGCGCACTTGAGCTAGTGCCTACCGACGCCGAAAGTGAGTAACCCATTGATGCAGAGGATTATTTGGATAAGAACGATGGGCCCATGTTCGAGCTGAATAGGCGGGTGTCTGAGAGTGCGTTGAACATCAGAGCGGAAAGCGCACGCCTGTGCACCGCTGTGAACGGGCATATCAGTCGCATCTTGCAGCCAGAAATGCCACTGGCCGTACCAGAACTCACGCAACGGTGTAAGGAGTTGGCCGAGGAGTGCCATCGCTGCTATCGCGAAAACGCTGACGTACGAATGGAACAACTGAGAGATAAGCACAAACGTCTAGCTTACCCAGAGCAAATCATCGTGATGATCTACTCCGGTGAGCTCCTTCCCTTGGTGCGGAACTGGCTAGCCTCCTGCGACCATCATGGTATCGAGGTTCGAAATCGTACGATTGGCTTCACCTTGGACAGGGAGGCCGAAAACCAAAGCCAGAAGTTCGGCATCCAAAGCTGTTTTTTGGACCCAGATATTTATGTGCCCGGCGGCGGTTCACAAGTGTTCGGCGATGCAGCGTTCGCGCGAACAATGTTCTACAAGAACGCGGTAGTTCGCGATGCCCTCACGCTGGGGGCAGACATTCTGTTTCAGGACGTCGACCTAGTTTGGTTGCAAGACCCGTTCCCCTATTTGCTACGTCAGCCCAGCGATTTTCAGCTGATGTATGACGGCCCCAATCCACTCCATGCCCCACTCTACGCAAACACCGGTTTCATCCACGTTCGCTGCAACGACGCGACCCGCGCGTTCTATGACACCCTACTGCACAACTCAGCGACGGTTCTGCAGTGCCGTAGCCATCAACAGCCATTTAACCAGATACTGGCCCATTTCCTTTTGCACAATGTAGTCTCCGCTCGAGTGCTTCCCGAGGAAACGTTTCTGAATGGCCATCTGTTTAACCTAAAGCGTGGGTTGCATCAAAAAGCTCAGGAGTGGAAAAAGAAAGGCTATGTTGTCCATGTTTCCTGGACCGAAAACCGTGAAGAGAAGCGTCGAAAAATTGAGCTATTTGGGTTTGACTATCTACAAGAGCCACGGCTGTGAAACAGAGCGCTCTACCAATCGCAGCCGTGGTCAATGAGTGTAGTAAAGTGACGAGACACAGCGCCACTGGGCCACGATGACTAGGAATGCCTTGGTTTTAGGTGCCGGTGGATTCATCGGTGGCCATTTAGCCCAAACCCTCAAAGCGGAGGGGTACTGGGTTCGTGGTGTCGACATCAAGCAACACGAGCATCGGGCTCTCGAGCTTGATGATTTCGTGCAGGACGACCTGCGGGACTTTTCGCGAGTACATCAATTGTTTGATCGGCCGTTTGATGAGGTATATCAGCTTGCGGCCGACATGGGTGGTGCCGGGTATTTGTTTACCGGAGAGAACGATGCAGACATTGTTCATAATTCGACCCAGATAAACCTGAACACGCTGCGCGCTTGTACCGAATCTGAAGTGTGCACGGTTTTTTACGCGTCCTCTGCTTGCGTTTACCCCGAGTACAACCAACTTGAGCCCGATTCCCCGATGCTTGCCGAAGGATCGGTTTATCCCGCACAACCAGACAGCGAGTATGGATGGGAAAAGCTGTTCAGCGAACGTTTGTTCGACAGTTATCGTCGCAATCACGGTATCAACAGCCGAATAGGCCGCTTCCACAATGTGTTCGGCCCTTATGGCACCTGGCAAGGCGGAAAGGAAAAAGTCCCTGCTGCTCTCTGCCGCAAGGTCGCTCTCGCCCAAGAGCACGGCGAAGTTGAGGTGTGGGGCGATGGGCGACAAACACGTTCGTTCCTGTACATTGATGAGTGCATTGAGGCCATCAGACGCTTAATGGCCTCCGAGTGCCAGCAAGCCCTCAACATTGGATCGGAAGAAATGATTTCGATCAATGATTTAGCCCGCATGATCATCGACATATCGGGTAAGTCGCTGTCTATTAGCCACAGCGACGGGCCTCAAGGAGTGAGAGGACGAACGTCCGACAATACACTCATCGAGAACCGCCTCGGCTGGAAGCCGTCTATGCCACTTCGGGAAGGAATGGAAAAGACCTACCAGTGGATAGAGCGTACGGCAACGCAGAGCGCCAGCAACGGTTCATATACCAACGAGCGATTTCGCGGCGAGCCGCAGCAAGTTAAAGAACTCGCGGATGACTCGCGAATAAGGTCAGGTGAGTCTAGCTAGGGTCAGAGCGCATAGGCGCCCTTTGGACTAGACGGGCGGAACCCAGCGTTTAGCGCGTGGAGCGAATGCTGTAGATGCCAATGGCAATCAAAGCTGCCACAAGCGCGATGAGACCGATGGGGGTTGAAGCCTGGTCAACCGTGAACCCAGACACGGGCACAGCTGCGTGCAGTGGTGCGCTTCCTATCAGCGCTGCCGACCCGAGGGCAATGATACGCTTCGATAGTCGAACGCTCTGTGTGTTTTGAGACGATGTTTCCAGCATGCTGAGATCCAGATCCTCTTTCGCTAGAGTATATCGCACCGCTAAGCGATCACAAATCAGGACTCTTTTGGACCATGATCAGGCTGCAATGCGTCGTATCTCGATAACACTGCGCTGCGTATCGACGATAGCGCTTTTCATAGCAGCACAAACGATGTCTGAACCCTTGCAGAAAATCGGCATCCGCTATGACGGTTTCTACCGTGTCGGCTTTGATGATCTTGTTGATGTAGATCAACCTATTCCCTCTGCAAATCTTGTACTGATGTCAAAGGGCGTGCGAATACCGATCGTGATTAGTGATGCTGATGATGGGCTGTTTGGTCCGGGGGATAGCTTTCACTTCACGGGTCAACGCCTTCCCGGTGCGCACAGCTGGTATAACGCCTATTCGCACTACAACGTTTACCAGCTGCTTAGAGAAAAAACCCCGGTAGAAGCAGACAGCAATCGAGCCGTCACCGGAGAAAAACTGCCGTTCGAACATCTAGAGGAGGACGAGCTGCATATCGCACTCACCCACGGCGAGGCGCCCCAGGTGCGTGATCTTTGGTATTGGCGGCAAATAACACATCAGGATCTCGACGGTTTTTCGCTGTCACCCAAGCTTAAAGGGGTACCTACTCAAGTGCGGATTGCGCTTGCGGGACGCTCTCGGGACAAAAACGCCGAAAATGCTGGCGTGCCCCAGCATCAGGTCATCGTTACAGTTGATGATAGGCGGGAGCTGACCACCAGCTGGAACGGACAGCAACAAGAGGTCTTGGAAATTGCTTTAGAGGACTTTGCTCTCGAAGCCGGGCAAGAACTTGATCTTTCGATCCGAGTGTTGCCGCGTGCAATAGCGCAGTCTCGCGATCCGATCATTGACGTTGTGCTGCTCGACTGGATCGAAATCGAATATGAAGAAAGCTCAAGCCTCCCCTATCTCCCTACACAAAGCGACGGGGGACGCCTAGTCGTCGATAGCGCAATGCGTGCGCCCGCATGGATCGAACGGCACGAAGAGGGAATGCGCATCCGCGCTCTGCACACCCAGACCGACTACCTAATGATCGCGCCCCGAAATTTTCTTGGCACGTTGCAGCCGCTGATGCGATTGCACCAGCGACAGGGCCTGGACGTGACAATGATTGCGATTGAAGACATATACCAGGAGTTTAATCACGGCATTGAAAGTCCCGTCGCGCTGCAAAATTTTCTGAGTTACGCGCATAAGAATTGGGGGCAACCTCCCTATGCCTTGCTCGCCGGTGACGCCAGTTGGGCGCGTGATCACTCTCGAGAAAACCGTCGCAACCGAATTCCCACGATGTGGAACTACGACGAGCTTGGACCTGCCGCCAGCGACTACGCTTTGCTAGGCGATGGCGAAGAAGAGCCGATACCACCTATTGCCCTGGGTCGATTGCCCGCCGGCGATGAGGGCGAGCTCAAGCTGATGGTGCAAAAGTTACTTACTCATACTGCCGATCCACACTCGAAAGGCTCCGGTCTCAAGAGCTTCTGGATCAGCGACAGCAGTGCTTCTTTTCAACGGATCAGCAACGAGTTGTCTTTGAAGCTTGTAAACATGGGCTGGTCGACAGAATTCGTTTTCCCACCGGGTGGAGCAACAGATGAAGAATCTCCCTCGGAGAAGCAGCAACGTGTATTAGACGCCTTTTCGAGCGGAGCTTCTCTGCTGCATTTTCTCGGCCACGGTGGCCGCTTTGTATGGCGCACCGGACCGATAGATCTTCGCAACCACTCCGATCTCTTTTCTGTTGATGATCTGGGGCGTCTGGCGTCGTTTGCCCCAATACCTCTGGTTATGAGCATGACCTGTTCTTCCGGTCCCTTCGATCATCCAACGGCAAGCTCCCTCGCCGAATCGCTGTTGCTTGCAGAAGGTGGGGGTGCCCTTGCCATCATCGCAGCGTCGCGGCGTGTGGTGCCGTCGAAGCCGTTTAGTGCGCGAATTCTGGAGGGTTTAGCGGTCCGGCAGGAATCTATTGGCGAGGCTCTGCTTGCAGCTAAACGGCAGGAATCTCGAAAATCGCTGGTGGCTTCCTATAACCTCCTCGGCGACCCGGCGATGCGAATTAGATGAGATTCTTAAGTCGATGACGAGACGCCTGCTGGGTGTTGCTGCACTTTTACTGGCATTAGTGCTACTCATGGTTTTCGCCCGGAATGTGCCGCCAAATACTATTCGCTGGGAAACGCAAAGCGAGGTGGATACCTTTGGCTACGACATCTATCGCGGTACACACGAGCAGGGGCCCTTTGAGCGCATTAATCCAGCCAGTGTTCCCGCCTCGGGTACAACTGATCTACCCCAACGCTATAAATATATCGACACTACAGTCGAGTGGAATGTTAAGTATTGGTACTACATTGAGACGATTACTCTCACGGGAAAACGAGAGCGTTTAACGCCGGTTTATCCGGCCCGACCGAAGTCTCGATACGCCTATTGAAAAAGAGAGCCTTAGCGCGTGAAGGCAAGACCCTGCCTGGCAAAATGACCGTCTTCTGCTTGTTTTCGCGCGGCCTGAGTAAGATCCGCATCGAAGCGCAGACCCAAAGGTTCCAGCAATCGAATCCAGTAATCCGCAGGCTGGCAGTTAACATGATGCCAACCTGGCTGACCCGGTGGTGCCGCGGTCATCAGCAGATAACTGCGCGCTGAAGCAAAACTCGGAAGAAAGTTATCTATATAGCGAGCATCCACGTGCTCTACGAATTCGCAGGACCAAACGAGATCAAAGCTGGCGACTGGATGATAGGGTTCGCGCGTGAAATCGTGAACAACATGTGCTTCGGGGATTAGCGAGTCCCGTTGCGCCTGCTTACTGCCGTCGATTCCGCATATTTGGCAACCCAAAGATTTAAAGAACGCGGTGCTGTGGCCTTCCCCGCAACCAACATCAAGTACACTGTGAACCCCGAGTTCCTTAACGACCCATTGCCACAACTTTGGGGTGTAGGTGGCCGGGTCACCATGCTCCGTACCAAGCATCGCGCTCGACGGATGACGTGCGCTTATGTAACCGTCAAGATGACCCTCGCTAACGTTCATAGCCGGATGCTCGCCTTCGCCCGGAAACGCTAGGCTGCGGATATCGTTGTAACTTAGGGTCAGCGCCTCCCGCCCGCCGTCGCAGGGAATTTGCACCAGCGGGATCGTGCCTGGCTTAGGCTGTTGCCTTCGCCAGCGTCGCAATTGGCGCAGGGCGAAAGAGTCCGACGGTAAATCAATCGTAAAGGAATGACCGCCGCGCAGTTCCAGTTGAACCGCAAAGCCGGGTGCTGTCGGGTCGGGCTTCCGATGGGACACTAGATTTTCGTCAACCGAGCTGAAGCTTTAAGCCTGCTTCCCGGGCCCAGCCTTCGACACTTCGCTTGTTTCCCAAACCATAGCGCCCGAGGGATCGCGGATCCCCTCGCCCAAACATGAGCACGTGCAAGCGTCGAATCATTTCTCCCGTATTGTCTTCCTGCCAACGCGTCGACTTGGCATCCCAGACTTTATGGCGCTTGCCATCCGGGTAGTTCGCGTAGTCCAAATGCCACACCTGAATGCTGTCAGGAAGATAAATATCGTAACCATGTGTATAGGTACGCAACGCGAGAGCGGATTCATGCGCTGCGTTGATCATCGCCGGATCCTCTGGAACTTCTCTAATCCAACGTCCGTGCGTAAACAGAAAATTGCAGCAAATCAGCGGCGTCTTTTCGTGTGCTTCGCTTTTACGCTTTTCCGACATTTGAATATCGATCCAACCTACCGGCGGAATCAAACCACAACGCATCAGCGGCACCCCATCGCGCTCGGTGCCTGCCCAGGGGATGACTACCTCGCCATTCTCATCGAAGCTGAACGGCGGAGAGCTGGTAGTCAGCAATGGCCTTTCACTGGGTTTGCCTTCTAGCTGGCGGATGAGATTGATATCCCAGCCTTCTGCAAACCAGCTGTGTGAATCAATTAGCAGATGGTAATCCTCCCCTGCGTAGAGTTTTTGAACCTCGGCGCGAGACCAGCCATAACCCAGACTCGCCTGATAAGGGTAGCGGCGGATACGAAAGCGGGGATCGTCCAACCACTCATCGAGTGTCTCGTTTTCATCGGCCTGCCAGCAAATCCCAAAACTCAAACGTTCCGGATGCGCGGCTTTCTCAAGCGCCGAGCGGATAGTCCCGGGGAGAAACTGGTCCCGATAGGAGGCGATCGAAATGAAAATGCTGGCTGCGGATTCCTCAGGGATCATTCAATGCGTCTCGTGAATGAAAGGGCGCCTTGCTGTCTGAACTGCAGGGCAGTGCTAGTGACGTCTGGGAGAATTTGCGGCAAGGGCACATCGAATCGTAGGCTAAGTTCTTCGGCTATAGCCCAGAGATCTCGCTGGCCATCACAGCGCTGCCAGATCGCGGCTGCCGAGCTGTTTAGCTGGCTCATCTGAGGTGGCCATCCCGACTCCAGATAAACCTGATCGAGTACACGTCCCTGGCGCACACCGGATTTAGGTGCAGGAACCACTTGTTTCCACCAGTCGAAGTTCGTGAGCGCCCGCTCAAGATCCTGATAGCGTGCTGTGTAGCGCTCCGCATGTGAGTCGGCATGAAGAATGGCGCCGCCAAAGTCGCTGCCACGCAAGCCGATACCGTACTCCGCAGCCGCGATGTTTAGGGCCACGGTCGTTGCGTTTTCATCGAGTATTTGTTCATCAGAGCCCCCTAAGCGAACATCGTGGCGTATGATCGCGGTCAGTTCCAGCCAACGTGGGAGCACCTTCAGCAGATCAACGCTATGAATCAGCAGGGGTAGCTGCACACGAGGTAGCTCGAGATCGCGCGCCACACAAAAAGCACGCAGCGGTTCGTAGCTCGCGCTCAGCGCAAAAGGGCCTTCGCCGCTAGGAGCTTCTGACCAGGAAAACCCGAGGCCCTGACCCGGAAGAACCTCCTCACGGTACGCCCCCGCGAACAGACAGGCATCATCAACCAGCAAAACCGTAGCATCGACTTCCTCTTCGCTAAGCCAATGGAGAAGGGAGGCCGACTGATCGTATCCGGTATAGCAATCATTGATGTGGGGATGCTCCGTCCAGGGAAGCGTTTGAATCGAACGCGTCAGAGCAAGGGATGCGTCGTTGATACGCTCAGTTCCAGGGCACAGTCTCACTAACTCACCGGGCTGCTCAACCTGGGTCCAAGCTATCTCCAGAATCTTTGCAGCCTTGTCCTCCGTGCTTGCAGCACTGGAGACAAACGCGGTGAGAATCACCGACTTCCTCCAATATTTGACCAATGGGGCGATACGCTCCCACATTTCAGGTGGCCCCAGCCATGGCGACGCTCCCGATCCGCGTCGGCGCTGCCCCAAATCCAGTTTGTGATTGCAAAACGGCTGTCTTCGAAACGCCTACTAGGACATCGGACCGGAAGTAGTTCATGAAAACAGTCGCTCGGGAACACCACCATCCGATTAGCCAGCGGCTCAATCTGCTGAAAACTCCCGGCCTGTTCACTGGGCCGATCCACGGGGTTCTGAGAGAGGATCGCGTCGTATATACGCAAGGCGCCGCCGGAAAATTGAGCGGGGGTTTTCCCGAAGTAATACACACAGGTAAGCACGCGCTCAAGTTGCGTGTTGCTGTCTCGGTCAACGTGCGCACGATAAAAATGACCGTCGTTGCTAGCGGTGAGTTGGGACTCGACCTGATGCACCGGGAACGCTGCTAAGGAGAGTCTTTGCAGCAGGACCGGCAGCCAGGTCAGCAGGCGGTTGGTCACCAGTTTCGAGTGCGGGTGCTCAGCAAAATCCAGAAACGCCAGATTCTTTCGCGCGTTTTGTGGGCCCGTCACCACCGTGCCGGCGCCGAAGGCTTCCCGATGCTGGATTGCAAAGGCCAGCATGTCGGCGTACTCATGGGGCGCGAGAAAATCGTCGATGATCATCATCGACGGCCTGTGCAGCTGCGACGACGTTACCGCGGGGTCTGGAACGTCATTCACGCCTTGGGCTTGGATCAGAACTGGGGGTATGGTGCTGATCGCGACCACTTGTGCGCTATTGAGGCTAAAGGATTCTGTTCCCTGATTAAGTGGAAGCTGAATAAGTCGTTCGTAAGCATCGTCGTGTCCGCCGCCACGCTGCGCAAGGGCCTGAAAAAGTTGAGCAAGTTCCGGCGCCTCCGAAGGCAATTCGAGCGTCTGGGTATGCCCTCCCTCAAGCAATAATTTGACCGTTACGGTACGCATCAAGATGCGATCTCTTGAGGGTGTTGCAGCTGCTCCAAAACGGCGCTGAGTGCCACAGGTGTGTCGCGCTCCTGCGCATAGTCAAACTGGTAAACGGGAACTTGTTCGACCAGAGCACAAAGCCGTTTAACGGCGGCTTCGCGATCCTGCTCAAAGTCACGCGCAGTGCGAACAAGTTCGGCGACAGCCACGGCTGGAGATAGGGGGAACACGCTGCTGCGCGAGTGCAGCTTGTGCGAGCAGTAGATGATCCCGTCGAGCGGTAGCTCTTCTTCATTGTTGTCAAAGCGATGCGTGAAGGGTTTAAGGGCAGCACCCTTCACCTTAATAGGCACCGCCTCCTCCGCGACAAGAGACCAGTCTGCGGCCTGCGCCGCTGCGACAATAGAGGACCCTGGTCTCGGGCTGCGCCAGTCGCCGACCAGGAGCAGGCGTTTTTGATCGCGGACGAGTACCGCACCATCGAACCAACTGTTGCCCTTTCGCGCCCGCGCAAGGATAGGAATAAGCTCGCGGAACAGGGCATCGGGCACCATCGCCGGCTCACTAAGCTCAGCGAAGGTCGATCCCCGGGCGCTGAGCAGGTGTATGCCGCCTCGTCTTTCCTCTTCGATCTGGATCAGCGTCCCTCGGGAGCTTGTGGCTGTCGTATCAAAAAGCTGAGAAAATCGGGCAGCAACCGCAGGTGAAGCACACTCGATGCTGAACTCAAGATCGTCAAAGCGACCGCGGAATTGGGTCTTTTCCCGAGCGGAAATTTTGGTGGGCCTATCGCTCATAGCTTCGCGCGGTAAAGTCCCACTCTCCAGCGCCGCAGCGGTCAAGAAGCTCTCAGGCCACTCACGCATCCATGCTGGATTGATCAATTGAGAGTAGCGGTTCCAGGAATAATTGCCCTCGTATTCGGGCACCATCTCGCCATTTTCCAGGGGCACACACTCACTTACCGGATGACTCCCTCGCTTTAGTTCTTCGCCAGGCTCGGGCAGTTCATTCCATAGGAACTTAAACGGTTCATGCTTACCGCGGCTGCCTCGCAAACGTTGAATCAACGCTGTGAAGGTGCTCGTCATGCTGCCAATAAAGTCGGCTGATTCCGCAGCGACCAGTTGCGACAAGTAGGCTAGGGCGAGACTGTCGTGCTGCGGCAGAGCTGCGAACTCGGCCCCATAGTGGTCAAGAATATGATGGTCGATGAAAAGGTGATCGGGCCATTGCTGGGTAATTTCGCCAAAAAATGGGTCATCGCGCTCATCGGTGCAAATAACGAGCGTTTTGTCATCGCCGAAGTGCCGCTCCATGGCTTCGATTGCTTCCCAGGGGTTTCGATCCAAGACCGTTACACCGTAGGTCAACTTAAAATCTCCGCGGCGCAAATGAACGGCGTTGAATGCACCTAGATCACTGGCCACTCGCTGTGCGAGCTCAGCATAGGGTCTTTTCGCCTGCATTCTGCTCAAGACGTCATAAACCGCCTTTCGATGCTCCCTATCCAGGTAAAAGAGATAGGAGTAGAAAGAAAGATTGTGGCGCCGAGAATCACTGCCCGGTATCAGCGGGGTCTCAGACACACGCAGCAGTGGCAGCTCGCTTAGCCCCGCGTCTTCACAGATCCAGGTACTGCGGCCACGAGCAAAATCCGCAGCATCGGCAGATTCTATGTCTACGCTACCCGGAACATAGAATACGCAGTCCATTAGGTTCTGGGAGGTCAGCTCTCTGGCATCTAAATCCGCGACCGCGTCCGGCGGCGCTTCTGTCCACGGTATCGGGATTTCGATTAGATCGGTGATGCGACTGGGCTTGGAGTTGTCCACTCGACCGTTGTAATCGACAATGTTGGCCGGCGGTGCTTGGTTGCCGTCGAGCAAGAGAAACCGTTTGGTAAGAAACGCCATCACCACGCCACACTCGATTGACATGATGCCATTGCTTAGCCCGGAGTTCCCGGACTGATAGTTAGTGTAAAGCAGTTGTCTCACGGCCTCAGCCCTGTCACTCCTCGGGCCGATAGTGGACAAACATACCCACGTAGTAATCACCCTTCAAAGGCCAGGGTCTGCCGTGCAGGAGTCTTGCCCCTTCATAAAAGAGATATTCGCCGGGGTGAAGGTTCACCTCGTGCCCTTGTCCATAAATGTCTTCGAGGTAAAGGGGCCAGGGTTCCTCAAGGCAGCTATCAATGCAGATAGTCGAACTGATGATGTGAGTGAGGCCGCGATCAACGTGGTTGTGCAGGTGACAGCCGCGCTGATAAGCACGAAACCCGTAGCAGGCCGATTCCACGAGTTTCCGACCGCACCAGGTTTCGTGCATTGGTTTTAGCAACTCGCTGACCGCGCTATTGAAGGCCTTATCTTCATAGTGAAGCGAGGGGAACCACCCGTCGTCGCAGGTGCCAATTTCATCGATTGGCGCTTCCGGTGTGAAGCTCCCAGCGCTGTGCCGCAGTTTGTCAAGCAGTGTGGCGTGGATCTCGGAATCGAGGGTGCCGTGCTGAAATCCGAGCCCGCAATAGGGCGCTGCTGCCTGTTGCTCGCGCGTCTGCTGCTGCAGCCATTCGGGAGGTACCATCGCCGGGCGATGGGGTCTCGCTTGTTCAGTTGATTGAGTCATCGCTAACACCATATATCCTGTCGCGAGCGTGAATAGCGAGTTCCATAAAACGCTGCTCCACGGGGCCGCGGGCCACGCTTAAAAAGCTCTCGATATCTGCGCGCAAAAAACTCTGATCGGCAAACAGCTGCTTATGCCAGGCCGAATCGAGAAAGGGTCCCGGGCCCGAATCATTTTTGTCGGTGTAATAGTGATGAAAGCTACCCTCTGGTAACTCGTCGACTTCTGGATTCTGAACTGCAAATTCCGGGTGATCGAGGATGTCAAAATCGATGTCGTTTGCGGAAGCAGCCAAGGAAAAACAGGCCATTTCAGCAACCCACACGCCGTGGTCCGGAAGTTCGAGGATCTTACCCGCTAGATACAGGATTTGCAGGAACCGGAAGCAATCGCGAACGTATTTTCCGTCCTCTTTGAGTAGTGTCTCCCCGCGCAGAAAAATCATCACGCCGCCCGCCTTAAATTCCTGTTCAAAGCCGAGCGCATCTAGGAGTTTGGGAAGCGACACCCCTTTTTGGTCGTCCGTGGAAAAATGAAAGAACTTCTCCTGAGCGACGATCCAGTTCGCAGTCAAAGCATCCTTCTGCGGGAAAAGTTCGTCCCGCAAGTCGCCGTACAAAAATAGGTCGGTATCCATCAAACAGATGATGTCATCCGGCCGCGCATGGTGGCGCAGCACGTTCAGCGCTTCCAGCCGATTCATAGGTGTGTAGCGATCACTGCCAGCGGCGACATCAATCGTAAAGTTATCGGCCGGACTCGTGCCGGTAAAATGACAGACATTGTAGGTGTCTAGAATCCGGACGAGCTCATCGGAAAGGGGTTGATGGTTGTTGCAAACCACAATCAAGATGTCCCACCCGGCCGGCAACTGCCCGATCAGTGACTCAAACATGACGGCGAGCTGCCAGTGAAAATAGGGTCTGTCTTCCACGCCGTGAGCGATGCGAACCGGTGGCCGCGCATCGCTTGGTTTGCTGGACTCTCGTTCGCGACTGTCTTGCTGAGCGCGGGAGGCAGGTCTGGCTGTTGCTTGCAAGAGCTCAAGTTCACGAAGCTGTATCAACGCCGTATTGAGGTCCGTGGCGATTTCCATCGTTTCTCCGTCGAAGGAGTAACGCAGGTCGTCAAAGATATCGCTTAGAGAGTGCCGACCGTCGCAGAGCTCCCATATACGGGCACCGGTTCGATTCAACGCGTAGAGCTCATTGCCGCTGTCGGGGAGGAGTACTACCTCGTCCTGAACTCGGAAGGATTCCAGACCGGATCTGGCTCTGGGAAAGTAGGAATCTTGCCGACTGGATGCTGGTCGAGATGAGCCCGAACGGGCAGACGGCGAAGTCGAGGTTTCGGCTTCGCCGGATTCTTCTATCGTCACCTTAGCTAATATCGAATCCTGAAATCTCTACGGGAATCGGTTCCGGTGCGACGGTCGGGAAAGCCGTAGGCGGTGCTACCGTTACCGGTGGTCCAGCAGTAGGTGCGGCTGTTGGAAAACTAGTCGGCGGTGCCGGTACAGCAGTCGGAGCCGCGGTCGGCGGCGTAAGAGTGGGTGCTGTAGTTGGTGCAGAAGTCGGCGGTGTAACAGTCGGCACTGAAGTAGCAGGCTGGGCGAACGCACGCGGCGAAACGCTGGCTGCAAGAGGCACAGTGAGAATCACAGGCGCTACCCATGCTGTTGCGAGCACTTCCCGGCGGGTAATACCTGTGTCACTAGTATCCGATGACTTGGGTTCGGATGGCTCGGCGCCCGCATCGGCGCTACCGGCCTCCATTTTTGCGCGGAGCGCGGCTATCTCGGCCAGTAATTCTTCTTTCGTCTTGTCTGAATCGCCCACGGTACTAGACCCACTTTTGACTAAGCCCAAAAGTCTAGCAGCTCGGCCAGCGATTAGCAGCCCCATATTCAGCCATATGTTTGTATTTGGGTGGGGGAGCTAGCCATCACCGAAGCGCAGCACAGCCTCCGCTGCGGGCAGACAATCGCCCCAGTCGCTTTCGGTGTTTATGGTGAGAGGTGAAGGGTTTTTGCCGGTAAACACGTCAGGGTGAGCGCGCTTGGTACGCAAATCGAAACCCGCGAAATGCTCGTATTCTCTGAGGCTGCGAACTGTTCCTAGCCCATAGGGCCCCAGCGTCTTTTCACGCCCGCTGTAGAGGAGACGATCGAGTCGATCAAACGCTACCGCGTTACGCTTTTGAATCACAGTCTCACCGTGCTCCCAATGGCGCCTTGGAGGTGCTTCACGGTGCAGCATATGCCAAGCGACGATTTCCGTGGGCAGAAAAAACTCATAGCCCCAAGTGAAAGAACGCACGGTAATGCTGAACTCTTCCCCCCAATAGTAGTGTTCTGGATCTTGCGGAACCTCGACATTCCATTCACCGCGGCTAAAAGCGAAGTTGCCATTTATAAATCGCGTTCGTCCCGGCGTTTGCTGGTTTGCAGGCCCAAAATCGAACCAGGGGGCCCAACCAAATTCCGCATTCCAACTTGATACGCGAGTGGTTGGTACACCCATATCGTGCCGGCGGTGCAGGTCGCCGTTGTCGTCGTAATAAAACAGTGGCGCGTTCATTGTGATGACCGGTTTAGAGGCGGGCATTGCTTCAAGCATATCGATGAGTTTTGTGTCCCAACTCTCCTCGAATTTCATGTGGGCATCGACTTGAAGTGTGTACGGTTCACCCCGCCAAAGACTCTGGGCCAGGTTTCTCGCCCAGGGACCGCCGCAGCTCTCGCTGACCAGCTTGCTGATGATGCGAAACCGGGAATCGCCTTCAAAGGCCCCGAGGCCGACCGGCACCTGCGGGTCGTGCTGAGCGCAGATACCGAAGCGAAGCCGGTCTGGGTTCTCAGCGGTCGCTATACAATCCTGGAGTGTCCTTGGTAGCTCCGGGTCCGCATAGGATGCGACGGCGACAAAAATCTGCGGAATCATGAGGATCCAGAGAACGAGTCGTCGCGGGCCGTGGTTGCGCCTCCTAACGGCTGGCAAAACAGCGTGCGCCCTGGCCTCCAGGATTCGGTGTCATATTGAAAAAATTCAAAGTCTGCGCGGAATCGCTCGATGACCAAGGCGGCTAGTGACTCCGAGTAAGCCTGCTGCATAGGCCCATGATCTGGTGAAGCATTAATCTTCGGAAGTTTCATCGTGGGCAACGAGCAGCGCTCCGAGAGCTGCGCCCAGCTCTCCTCGATATTGTGGAAATCCAACCAGAAATCAACTCTCTCTGGATCGACCATTTCCACGATCGGAATGTCTCTGAGCGCGTTGGGCACGCAAATAGATGAGTTCGGATTGCAGGCCCAGTCGACGTAATCTACCCAGCTCAGTTGCTTGAACGAATCTGGATTCCCATTCTGCTTTCGATGTTTCCAAAAGGACCAAAGACGATCAAAGGGATTTCTATGAGTCGCAATAAGACGGTAATCATGCTGCTCAAGCAAGTTCTCCGGTAAATGATGGAAGCTAGCGCCCGCGCCGGCTTCGCTACGCTCGACCACCGTAGGGGATTGCGGATCCAGGCTCCCCAACAGCCGGGAGACGGAGTTGCTGCCGGTTCGAGGAACCTCAAAGTAAACCAGCCGGAAAGTATGAGAAAGAAACATGTTGCTCCTTGGGCTCGAATCGGAAACCGATGCTGCACTACGACCTGTTTTTAGAGAAAAGACACTTCTCGCCTCTGGGCAGTAATCGAGGAAGGCCAGCAGTTCCTTTTTTGGCAGCCGTTGAATCTGGTGACAACCGAAACTGCGCGACCGGTAAAAATCCTGCGTTGAAAAACGGGCTGCCGCGTCCATAGATGCAACTGCACCGCCGAGCAGATCAACGTGGAACGCAAAGAACCCATCTTCACCTCCGGGCCAGCGATCAGCGCAGAAATGCTCCAAACATGCCATGGTTAGAGGCCAATCACGAAGGCTGAAACCACCGCTCCCGCCGTCGATTTTGAGCCCTATGGGTCGATCTCGCGACCAGCAACTACCGATGTAGTCGTAGCTTAGGAAGTCCTTCACGGTGAAATCGGACCGGATACAACACAGTGAATCGATCTGAAACACCAAAACTTTACGCCGTGCTCTCACCAGTTCCCAGAACCGCTTTGTGAGTAGCAGCCGATTGTAGTCGTGCTGACCGATCTGCTCCGGCAAGTTCAGCTCGGTTAATAGTAAACGTTCGCGCCTGATGAGTGCCTTGAGCCGGGAGTTCTGCAGGAAGTCTCTGTTCTCCCGACCATGGAAAAGTTGAATCGGCGCCCCGGTGACCGCGGCCACATTCTCGACGACCTCGACGATTTTGCCATGGCACCTCGTCTCACAGATCAGCCCCCAAACGGGGGTCTCGTGGTCCGCTTGTGGCGGAGCAACCTGGTCGAACGCGTTGCTAATAAGATCAGACGGCTTAGTCGGGAAGACAGCCCGCAATGGAGGCAGGAACGCCTCTAGGTGTTCCTGTCGAATCTGATGCCTCTTGATAGAGAAGTGCTGTTCCAACCGCGCGGCGAGCTGCTGCGCCGAGGAAGTGTTCTCTGAGATATCATCCACCTTTTTTGTGCTCATCAATAGCGGTGGAAGCGCATCGCGCTGCCAGGATCTAAGACCGTGAATGAGAGCTTTAGGAGAACGTTTGTTTGCCAGTCTGTCACGAACGCAAGTTCATTTTTTTTCATATCCCGCGCTGCGGGGGCACCTCGTTCGAGGTGAAATTTAAGCTCAACCGCCGACAGAATCTCCATGGCGTCGTCAAGCGCGACCGCCGCGTGTTGACGCTTCATCATCTAACGCCGATGCAACTGCTGGAGAATTCATTCGTGACCGAGCAGGAGTTCGAAAGCTATTTTAAGTTTGCCGTCATTCGCGATCCGTTTGATCGTATGGCATCGGACTATTGTTGGCAAAAGCGCTTACGTCGGCCAAACCAGGTCACCGATATGAGTTTTGAGCAGTACCTGGATCTTGCTGAGGGCGTGATCAGAGAAAATCGTTTTGAAGAAAAAGTCTATTTAGATCATTTCAGACCAATAACGGATTTTTGTCTGTTGGAGGGTCAACTCGTTATGGATGATGTACTGCGCCTTGAAACCCTGGACACGGAGATTCATCGCATAGCGGGCGTTCTTGGTGAAGCTGAACTACCGCACCTTAACCATGTGCTCGATTATGAGCATCTGCGCACCGAGGTTAATTATGCTCGTGTCTACGAGCTTTACGCCTGCGACCGCTTGCTTTGTGACAATATCGACGTGCTACTAGGCAAAGATTGAGCTTGAAGCTGTGCTTTCGTTAAGAATGACCGGTGCGCGCGTTCGTTCCTTACTATTATCGTGTAAAGCCCTATGCACCAATGAGCACGAAAGCCCAAGCACTTGAAAATCGCCTTCCACATTAATCATCTCGACATGCGAGGTACGGGAGTCGCCGTCTACGACTTCGCACGCTACAGCGAGACTTTGCTTGGCCATGAAAGTATCGTGGTCTGCCCTTCCGCTGAAACCCAGCCCGCTTTTCAAAGCGCGATTGCGGCGAGCCATTTTGAGCAACGTTTTCCTGTCTACCGCTACAAAGACTTCTCCGAGGTTGACGATTTACTGAAGGACTTAGGCAGCGATGTCTTCTACGCCATCAAAGCTGGACACAAGGACCCTATTGTTTCGCAGGTTAGCAAGACCGTGGTTCATGCAGTCTTTCAGCATCGGGAAGCGCACGGTGATGTTTATGCGTATTTTTCCGAGTGGCTCGCGGAGGAAATGAGTGGTGGGGACCTTCCCTGGGTGGCTCCGATGGTCGACCTTCCCCAGGTCGATGGAAATCTTCGTGAAGAATTAGCTATACCCAGCGACGCCATCGTCTATGGACGCCACGGCGGATACCCCTCGTTCGACATACCGTTTGTACACTCCGTTGTGCACGAGGTTGCGGCGCAATCGCCCGAACTATTCTTTCTTTTTCTGAATACAAGACCATTTTGCGATCCCCTGCCCAACATTATCCATTTGCCCGAAACGTCCGATGTTCGGCGTAAGGTGCGCTTCATCAACTCTTGCGATGCGATGCTTCATGCCCGTCGACTGGGGGAGTCATTCGGCCTGGCGATTGGCGAATTCTCCGCGCGCAATCGCCCGATCATTACTTACCTCGGTGGCTCGGATCGTGCGCACCTAAAACAACTGGGCGACTCGGGAAGGTACTACCGGGACGAGAACGAGTTGCGCCAGCTGCTTCTATCTTTCAAACCGGAGCCTTCTACAAAATGGGATGTGTACTCTGAACCCTATTCACCAGTGGCGGTTATGGATCGTTTTCGACAAGTATTTTTGGAGGATTCGCCCTTCGGTGAGCGACTATGGGTGGAGGAAACCGCAAGTGCAAATGACGAGAATTGGATTGACCCCATTTTCCTGAATCTTCCTGCGCCGAATGGCGCAAGTCCGAAGCAATCAAGTCCCGCCGTACTCAGCAATCAGCGACCTCACCGGTCGGGAGTTACGCATCCGATAGGTTTTGCCATCCCTGAAGAGCTTTTTGTTCGAGATCTCAGTGTTCTCAAAAAAAATCGCTACGCGGCCGCAGTAACACCCCTCGATCGAGACACCTACATTTATCCGCCTACGCCAGAAGGCGAGCAGGCGTATCTCAAACAATACAGAGACAGCTTTTTCGGCGTTACCTGCAAGAAAGGTGGTTGGGATTGCTTTCGCCATTACGAAATTATGTCTCAAGGCTGCATGCCTTGGTTCTTCGATATTAAGGAGTGTCCATCCGAGAACCTGATCCATCTGCCCAAGGGTCTTTTGGCAGAGGCACTCCTGCTTCCCGGTTGTGCACTAAACCGCGCTACGGGACAGGTGCACGTGGCTGATGACCGTTTCGACGAGACCGCCTATTGGCAACTGCTGGAAGAGCTATGCTCCTTTGCACGCCAACATCTCACTACGGCTCATTTGGCAAACCGTGTTCTTGATCGAGCAGGCGCCGCTAGCTGCGAGCGCATTCTTGTTTTGTCGGTGCAGCCGAATTACATAGACTATCTAGCCGGCATGCTGCTACACGGATTGAGAAGCCTTCCGAGTATCCACGTTACCGACTATCCAAAAATGGAGTACATGTATGTTCGCCCGGATCGTCCGCACGACCGTTGTGAACCCAATATGTGGGGGATGGGATTCAGCCTAGCTCACCGACTTGCAGAGTCTCCAGATGTGAATCGCTCCTCGTTACACGCTAGGATCGGAGCGGGTGAGTTCGATCTAATAATCTACCCAGACGCCGGGTCGTCAAGACCGGACCGGCCACTCCCGTTCTGGGACCTGGTATCGTCGCGCGTGGCTCCGAATCGCGTTCTTTTGGTCGATGGTCAGGACGATCCCAGCCGAAAACTCGCTCACTTCGCGAATTCGGCACAACTTTTCCAACGAGAACGAGCTTAGGCTCGACTGATTCCACTTGCGAAGCGTGGAGATTCACGCCGGGATTTCTCGCTCCAACTAAAGGAGTAAGTCACGAAAGTGAGTGATCGTCTGTTCAAGACCTTGCTGTAGAGCCGTCTTTGGCTCCCAGGAAATTGCATCTCTTGCCAGGTCAATATCGGGTTTCCTGCGTTTCGGGTCATCACCAGGTAGTGGGCGCTCAACAATCGGTGAAACGGAATCGGTCATTGCTACAATAAGGTCCGCCAGTTGTTTTACCTGCAACTCTTCCGGGTTCCCCAGATTCAAAGGCCCGGTAAAGGTGGTTGGGCTCTCCATCAGCCGGATCAGTCCGTCGACCATATCGTCCACATAGCAGAACGAGCGCCGCTGCGTTCCGTCACCGTAGACTGTAATTTCGCGGCCTTCTAAGGCTTGCACAATAAAGTTTGAAACGACCCTCCCATCATTTGGCTGCATTCTTGGACCGAATGTATTAAAGATTCGCGCGACCTTTATTGGTAGTCCGTGTTGCCGGTGGTAGTCGAAAAAAAGCGTTTCAGCGCAGCGTTTCCCTTCGTCATAACATGAGCGAACGCCAATCGGATTGACATGACCCCAGTAGTCCTCGTGCTGCGGATGTACAGCTGGATCCCCATAGACCTCGCTGGTAGATGCCTGCAAAATCGTCGCGCCGGTCCTTTTTGCAAGACCGAGCATATTGATCGCACCGTGAACACTGGTCTTCGTGGTCTGGACTGGGTCCTGTTGGTAGTGCAAGGGGGACGCAGGACACGCTAAGTTGTAGATCTGATCAACCTCGACATAAAGAGGGAAAGTAACGTCGTGGCGCACAAGTTCAAAATGAGGATGCGTGAGTAGGTGGCGTATATTGTCTTTAGTCCCGGTAAAAAAGTTGTCGAGACAAATTACGTCGCAATGGTTTTGCAACAGTTGCTCGCAAAGATGAGAACCGAGAAAGCCGGCACCACCGGTAACCAGAACGCGTTTTTTTAGCGAGTATTCCATCTTTCCTGCATATCTTTGACGCGTGCGAGTAGCGGGCTTGCTTTGAACAGCAGTCGCATCGTATCCATCTTCGCCAGCGATCTCTAGTCCTGGGAGGTATGGCCTCAATCCAGCGCGGGAGATCGCTGCTATCTCTTAGAATCGAATGTCCGCAATTTCAGCCACATGAATATCGACGTCCACCAATGTGAGAAGCAGACTAATTTAAGCAAACAGACGACGTGGGGGGCACCGTGTCTACAAGCACGACCTGAGTACCAGCTATCCATTCCTCCACGGCATCGTTGTAACTTCGCGCGGCGTTTCCCGAACCAACCGTAGTCTCAAAGTACGAGTTATCGGAGAATACAGCGCTGTGGCGACCGCACGCTGGGCCATACACCGATAGTGGTCGTGGTGGCTGCTCGACACCGAGACCCTCGCTGGCACCAATAAGAGCCTCTCTGGTACCTCTAGCGAACTCCTCGAGCGTATATCCGACACCCTCGTAGTTCTCGTAAATCGTGTTATCCCCCAGATCCATTCTCACAAACACCGGCGAGCGCGTCACGTGATTAGCCAAGACGTAGCTCGCTATATCGCATCGCCAGGGCTCTTCAATCTGCAACTCCAGACACGACTCGTCACGCACAATATCCAAGTTCTCGCTGCGCAGATTCGAAACGTTCTCTGCGCTGGCGACCAGGACGTTCGTGCGCTCATCGTCAGGAAGAAACTCTACAACGGGCGCAAAGTTGGCATCACATATAACTTGAGTGGAAAGCCCAAGCCCTTGTAAACGCTCACCGACACGATCGGCGTTGTAACCAAGCGATCCACAACCAGCCGACGCTCCACTGAGCGTTACTGTGCCTTCACCACCCAGAGGTGGCAGGGTCACCGATTGATCGTCTGATACGGCACCGCGTTCGAGCGTAGCAAGCGCCGCATTCAAAATTGCATTGCCGCGAAAGTGAATTCGGTATTCCGGAGCTTCTTCAGACTCCTCGACGACAAAGTCGGTGCTCTGGCCAGAGAAGTTGTCGGAGGAGCAGTAGTAGAGAAAGGCCTGGTTGTTGTCACCGAGCTGATTGTCATCTCGGCGATTGAAAATGCCGCCCACGTTGGTCGCATCGGGCGTGCCCAGTGTACTCATGCGTTTGCTGAGCCTGCACCAGCGCTCTGCACAGTCCGGACCGAGACAACCTGAGCCGCCCTGGAAGTATATGGTCCAATCCTGAGCGGCGAGCTCACTCCCCGCGGCTCGTATGTACATGACGCCGGGGCTTCCGTCATTACATATTGCGTTATCACCAGAGAGCGTAACTTTCTTGAGGTCGGTGCCGGGATTGACGGCTGAATCAGGAACATCAACACAATCCAAAGCCTCGGAAACGAGGGGGGCATCCGGCCGCAATTCCGGTTCTAAAAAAAACACCTCGTCGGATACCAGGAAGCTCAACAGAATGTCGTTTCCCGCGAATCCCGAAGTCAGCAGCGCACAGGGCTCAGAAGAGCCACCACAGAGGCTATTTTCTCTAGTTCGCCATGCCAAAAAGGCGAAGCCTTCGTCAACTTCAACGCTAAAAGTCTCGTCGAACAGAAGATCGACTACCTCGATCAAACACTGTTCGCCCGCTTCACACCGATAGCTCCCCGACTCCGTAACAACGGTTGCTCCTGAAGGCACATCTATTTGTATCAAGCACCCGGACAGGGGGATTGTGAGTAGGAGTAGTAAGGGCCGTAGCCGGCCAACAAAATCGCGGGCGATGTTTTTGATCTTCATAGTGGGTGCTTCAAACTTAGTAAGTTTTTCGCTTCTTACGTTTCAAAAACACGAATCCGTCGAATTCGCACTCATCTTGGAGCCGTTAGCTGTTCCTAGGAGGATGCTGGCTCGCCGCGATGTTCGGTCGCGCTAGACTAAATCTGGAACCGATCCAGCGATAAGAACGAAATATCAGTGGATGCTTTACCACAGGTAGCTAGCTCTACGAGTGCTTCTCCGATAGCTGGAGCGAATTTATAACCGTGACCTGATAAGCCCGCAGCGGACGAATACGGACGCTAGCTTCACGGATCGGAACGACGCCATTGCGGAGATTAGCGCAAGTATTTTTATGCTATTAGCACCAACTCAGTGAGAGCCGTTCTCTGCATCAATAGTGCTACGAGCAGCAGCGGGTTCACTCTCCAACTCGCTCGCTGACACCGAAAACAATGAGCCATGCCGTCAGACCCACGTATGCGATACCGTTTGCGTAGGTATACCAGGGATATACGTAGTTCCCGATTGCTGGAGAGATCGCCATGGCGGTCACGGAAGCAGTAACGCAAAGCGAAGCGATCACCCCATAGTAGGCCAGAATCTTCGGTACGAGCTCGCCTCTCGCCAGCAGGTAGAAGTTAAGACCTACTCCCAGTGAAAGGGTCGCTAACGCCAAATGAAATACATCGATTCGCTGCTCGTATAGGCTCCGCAGAAGTGCCCAGTCGATCGCGTCTTCAGGAGCACGAATCAGTTGCAACATCTGCAAGCTGAGATACGCAGTGAACAGATGCCCAACGACATCGGCAAGTCTGAACATAGCCGCCAGACCTGCTAGCGAAGAATTTATTTGGCTCAAAAGCAGGAAGAAACCCAGTGTCGTCAACAGACTTACGAGCGCGGAGCCAAAGCCAGACTGTATCGCAGACTCGATGGTCTGCTTTGCTA
>JBCBZV010000200.1:0-5572 GCA_039815155.1 Pseudomonadota bacterium | reverse complement strand
GCTTGAAGAGCAACCGCTACGGTTTGCCAGCGAAGAGCTCAAGAAAGTGTCTTGGGACGTGGGCAGGCACGCGAGTCCAGAACGGGACCTCAAAGATATAGCCGACAAAACTATAGGAAGAATAGTTACGGGAGAGCCACACCATGAATGAAGCAGCCACTCGCATCAAAAGTGTCAAGGAATACATCCGTATGCCCCTGTTGTACAACCACTGGTACGTGGCGGGGCTAGTAGAGGAGTTCGGTCGGGAGCTGAAAGAACGGACTCTTCTAGAACGATCCTTGCTGTTCTATCGCACGGAGGCGGGGGAACTCACAGCACTCCAAAATCGATGTTTACACCGTTCTTTTCCCCTGTCTAAAAGTCGCTTAGAGGGCGACAACATTGTCTGCGGCTATCACGGTATTCGTTACAACGCCGCAGGCGAAGTGGTACGAGTGCCGTGCCAGACCCGCTGCCCTTCAAAAAAGTTGCACAAGTATCCGCTCCGAGAAATGGGGCCTTTTGTGTTCATTTGGATGGGTGAGCCGGAAGCGGCCGATGACAGCAAACTTCCGGATTTACCATTTCTTTCCGATCCGAACTACCGAACGTTTCACGGTGCGGTGGAGCTAAAAGGCAACTACCTGTTCATGCACGAGAATCTTAATGACCTGACCCACTTTGCCTATTTGCACCAAGACACCTTCAAGTTCGGCGACGAGTTTTTCGAATTGCCGACAACGGTGGAGAAAACGGATGAAGGCGTTTTTTGCAATCGCATCGATACCGACTGGGAGGGCGCCACCGCTGTCCTGCCGCCGTCTGTCAGAGAGGGATTAGTGGGTAAAAAAGTCGTACGCCAGGATGGGGGCGTCTCTGTGTCACCCGGGGTCTTCAAAGGCTACGTGCCAATCACCGTTGGTGACGAGGGAGAAGATCATCATCACGTTCTCATGAGCTATGTGATGCACTACTTGACGCCAGAAACGATGAATACCAGCCACTACTGGTTTTCCGTCTCCAACAACTACGCGCAGGATGACGATCAGTACTACGAGTACTACAAGGCACGGGTTTCCACTGGCTTTGATGAGGATCTTTGGGCAGTGGAGAACATGCAAAAGCTGATTGACAACGACAACATCGAATTCGATGAAGTGAACATTGCTGGTGATAAGGCCGGCATGTTATTTCGACATGTGCTGCTTGACTGGGCTCTAGAAGAGTACGGCGAGGATCTCGCCGGCACAGCTTAATGCGGACCAAGCTAAGACCTTGTTCCCACACCGTCGGCACTCTGCGTTGGCGCGCATGTCGCCAAAGCCCAACCGCATCATATTCCGTTCGGTGTTCTTGCCATCTACGTCGGTGTGAAAGCCAGCCACAGACTTAAGAAGGAACCGTACCGTGCGACAAACACCCTCGACCGATATCGATCTATACGGTGACCATACGCTGATGCATACACGGGATGTGTATCGTGAGCTCAGAAAACTTGGACCGGTCGTCTATCTGACGACCAACGAAAGCTACGCCGTTACGCAGTTTGACGCACTGCGAGTCGCCTTGAGAGCAGACAGCGTGCTGGTCAATGGGGAGGGCGTAGCGGCCAACGAAATAATCAATGGAGCACCTAAAGACACGACACTGACGAGCGACGGCGATACCCACCGCTACCGCCGGGGAATTCTACAGCGCCCTCTGTTGCGTGATTCACTGGAAGCTATCAAACCAAAAATAGCCGACAGCGCCGATGAGTTGGTTGCGTCGCTGCTCGAACGCGGTGGTTTCTGTGGCGTCGCGGATTTTGCGACTCATCTGCCTCTGACGATCGTGGCCGAGCTTGTGGGTTTGTCCGACCAGGGCCGGGACCGCATGCTGGAGTGGGCGGCTGCAACCTTTAATGCGCTGGGACCGCTAAATGAACGATGCGAGCAGGCTTTGCCAGTGGCGCTTTCCGCAGTTGAGTACGTATACCAGTTGACGCCGGAAACCGTAGTCGAAGACGGATGGGCGTATCGCGTATTGAAGGCAAAAGACGAGGGAGAGCTAAACGACTCTGAAGCCTCCATGATGATCATGGACTATGTCGCACCCAGCCTAGATACAACGATACTAGCCACCGCGCATTTGCTATGGCTTTTGGGCACGCACCCTGAAACTCTTGCCAGACTGAAGAGTGATCCAAAGCTGGTTGGGAGTACGGTTACTGAGGCAGTACGCCTCGCTTCACCTATTCGTTGTTTCACGCGTTATGTAAACGCCGATTTCGAACTCGACGGTGTTGTACTGCCAGCCGGCTCCCGAGTTGCGATGCTCTATGCAAGTGGGAACTGGGACGAAAACCACTACGAGCAAGCCGATAGCTTCCAGCTAGATCGCAATCCGCGCGATCAAATGGGCTGGGGCTACGGCATGCATACCTGCGCTGGGATGCAACTGGCCCGCTTGGAAATGGAAAGCCTGTTACGAGCGCTCATGCGTCAAGTCGACAGGATTGAGGTTGGAAACCCAACACCGCTTATGAATAACATCCTGCAGGGGTTCACCGATTTACCCGCTAGTTTTCATTAGCAAAGCAGTGCTCCGTCGCGTCATTCCTCTAGCTGGGCCCTAACCCTACGATCAGGGAACTGCTTCAGAGGAATTGGTCAGGATAGAGTTTCAGAACAGATAGACGAAACTCTTAGCGTGGGTAGACGCCAGAGAGTTCAGTCTACCCGTGGAAACGGTTCGCCCCCACGGTTCTCTCTTTTCTTATCGATCTGCCAAGTAGAAGGCCGCCAGAATGGCAGGCTGCCGAAGTCGCCGTGTTTCTCCGGAAGTAAACCTTTCTCACGATCAAAGCCTTTGAAGACTAGTGGGCCGCCCGCATCGGCGAGTTCCTCTTCGATGACAATCATCGTCGACAGTACGTTCAGCTCTGAACCCATTGCCCGCTCCAGTGGATGCTCTGGATCTTCATGATGCTGATCGACAGAAACCAGCAGCGATCCCGAGGGAATTAGCGCCCAGTAGTGAGTTTCAGCTACTTCAGAGACGCGGTTCAGGGTCAGATTGTAGAATCCAGGCGCCTGTTGCCCATTCTCTCGGGGTTTAATCACTGAGCGTACCGACGCGATTGTATCTCTAATACTGGCGGCGGCTGCCATGTAGACGATGTTTTCGAGCACGTCGGATTCGCTCCATGCGTCCCGATACCGTTCTAGAACGTTGTTCAGCACTATCGCACCCATGCTGTGGCCTATCAGTGTGACTCTGTAGGGTTTGCTCTTAACGCCAGTTACTCCCTGCTGTTTTTTGAACTGTGCTCGATTGAGGATCAGCTCGAAAAACCGTGCTGTATTGACTCCATACTCTGCCCGACTATCCAGTTCGTAAGTTGGATAGGTAATGTTGCGCGCCCTACGCTTCATATTGCCCCAGGCGGACTCGGAGATCGCACTATGCCAAAGGCTTCCAAGGGTGTAACGGACGGGAAAGGTCACGGTGTGAATTGCACCCCGACCCTTTGAACCCGCATCGGAGAAGTACTGAGAGTAATTGAGTTGTATCTTTCCCGATGGGACTCTTTGCGTAGCGGTCACTTCACGGACACATCGCGTATCGGCCTGCTTGGCATACACGCAATAATTTTTTTCCGCATCTTCCCAAGATTGGCTCAACCACGGCTCGAGTTTCTTGGAGCCAGAAAACAACCAGTCTTTCTCATTGACCAATTGGTAGTAAACAGTCGAAGGAAACTTGCCGACGCTTTTAAGGATATCCGTGAGCAAAATAAAGGGTGAGGTAAGCCACCCGACGGTTCGATTCGCCGTTTTCCCTTCGCGAATACGAAGGAGGTGCTCCGACCACGTCGAGAATGCGTCAGACGGCCAGGAAACGAAGACGGGGTAGTAGCTATGCTCGTCGTCGGTAGCTATCTGCTCGGTCAGCTTGAGCCGTTTGTTCGTGCTCTTAAGTGAGTTTAAGCCTCCATGCACATAGACCAAGATATCGACTGTGTCTTTTTCACCCTGAGCTGCTAGCTGCTCCGCCCCGCAAATCATGCTGCGCATTTGGTTTATAGCCAGGGCTTCTTCTAAGGGTTGGTCCGTCGCATTCGTGCTTGCCGCTGGGATCAGCAATCCGTCTGAATTAGTTCTGAGAACGTGCCGATCAAACTCGGATTCGGATAAGCCAACGCTCTGACAGTCGAAATCGCCTCCAAGCTGTTGAGCTAAGTCAGGCCGCTGAAATACCGTATTGGGATTAGATGAGCACGCCGAAAGCAATGCGCAAGAAATAGTCCAGAAGAGTGCAAAGTACCGTTGCTTCATGGGCAGGCCCGCCAAAAAATTAGGAAAATTTGTCTTACCTAAAAACCGTACAATTGCTCCGTAAATGTTTTTCGAGAATGGTTTTCCAGTTCCGGCAAAAAAAGACCGTTATCGCATCATGTAGAAAGTACCTTCAACCTAGTTCTCGTTAACGCGTAAGTACAGCCCGTACCGCTCATCAATCAGATCCAGTCTTGCCAGTCGTCGTGTCTTCTGCCAATGGGACTGGACTGGAGTTCTACTTGTGGGGTTTAGGGAAGTTGCTTGGGATTGAGGACTGGTGTTCAGATAAAAATTACCGGAACTTTCGAAAGAAGGCCCCGCTACCGATGCTAACTGAGGGCCAATAATCGAGCTTGAGACGCCAACTCCGAAGATAATGTCGAAGACTGATCCAACTGCGTTGAAACGATTTGCAACAATCGACCAACCGGTAATCGCTTGATCGAAAGTGAAAGAGTCGAGCACTACCGCTACATCTGCAGAGCCACGAAATCCATTATCCAGAATGACACCGTTGTCTATATCTGTGCAGAATATCACCGTGGAACCCACGGAGTTCAGAGTAAACAGGTTAGAGCTAATCACTAAGCTGTGGGCCGTTCTGACGGATCCGTTGAACAAAAACCCGTCAATAGCAATTGTGTTTTCAAATACACCTCCATCAATAAACTGATTGTTATGAATCACCAGTCGATTTTGGGCTGGGGCTATTGGTGAAGCAGTCAGCAAAGAAATGGCTGTGCTGGTCTGGGCCGTTGATCCTCGTTCATCGTTGTATCGAAAGATATTTCCCGTAATTGTGGCGTTAGTATTTGTATCGCCAAAAACAACCGCGAAGTCGTTTCTAGAGAATTCGTTAAAATTGACGTCGACCTGTGCTCCGCCAACCAGTGTCGTGAAAATACCGGTAGGAAAGCCCACGATCGTTGAACGGTTTACCTTCAGCGTACCAAGTAGACGAAGGTCTGGTGGGCAAATTATTGCCTCGGACATTTGAATCGCTGTCCCCCGGTCAATGGTTTGTCCTGGCCCGCTAAGTGATACGCGGTCAACATTCCCAAAAGCGGTGCGTAGCTCACAGTCTTCCGGATCCGCTGTAAAGAAGATGACAGAATAAAAATCCCCTGTGGCACAGGGTCTAGCTACCTCGATCGACATACGTCGGACCGAGACATTCCCTCGACTAAACTCGAATATGCCTTCTGTCGCATCGATCCCGCAGGCGACCGAACGTTCTTCCACTTGGATTACGGTCGTTGCGGTTGTCT
>JBCBZV010000155.1:0-8582 GCA_039815155.1 Pseudomonadota bacterium | reverse complement strand
GTGGCTGTCGATCGTCCGGTCATCAACATAGACCTGATCATCATAGGCCACGTCCATCAATTGATCGCGGGATTTCACAAAGCCAGGACGCTGCGCCAGCGCCTGAAGCAGCAGAAACTCTGCCAACGGGGAGACTCCCACAATCGAAAGATTTTCTTCGCTTCCATGAGATTTGTTTATGAGTGCTTGCAATCGCCGATTCCAATGTAAGCAGTTTCTAGGCAGCCGCTGATCGAGTGGTCATTGAGCTCGACGACTTTTCTAACTCGAGACTCACGCTGATTGTTTGCAAGCGAACCCATGCATGAGCAGGGAGACGGGGGATCGCGGATTTGGTTCGGAAGGCGGATACGGGCGAATTCGCAGAGCCATGAGAATTTTTAATCAAATGCAAAAGTAGAAAGCGTTTGTCGACGGACCGGCCATGACTGCACTATTGGCCGCTCGGGCAACCCTGGGTCTTGCGACTTCTGCTCAGTCCGTGACACACCATGAAAGGAAAGCCACATGCGAAACGTCACCCTAGCCGCCACGCAAATGGCCTGCACCTGGAACACAGAGGCCAACGTTGAACGTGCCGAAGGCTTGGTGCGGGCTGCGGCAGAGGATGGTGCAAATATCGTCTTGATTCAGGAGCTGTTCGAGACGCCCTATTTTTGCATCGAGCAGTTTGGCGAACACTTGAAGCTAGCCACGTCGGTAGAAGAGAGCTCCACGATTAAGCGGTTTCAAAAATTAGCAGCTGAACTTGAAGTCGTCCTTCCCGTATCTTGGTTCGAGCGTAGCCGTAACTCCTTTTTCAATTCCCTGGCGATGATCGATGCAGATGGAACTCTCATGGGTGTTTACCGAAAATCCCACATACCCAATTCGATCGGCTATCAGGAAAAAACATACTTTACGCCGGGCGATAGCGGCTTCATGGTCTGGGACACGCGTTTCGGTCGCATCGGCGCGGCGATATGCTGGGATCAGTGGTTCCCTGAAGCAGCGAGGGCAATGGTCCTAGCCGGCGCCGAGATCCTGCTGTACCCGACAGCGATTGGTAGCGAGCCCGGGGCTCCGGAGCTCGACTCGCGCGAACACTGGCGCCGAGTTATGCAGGGGCATGCTGCAGCGAACATGGTTCCGCTGGTCGCGTCCAATCGCATCGGCAGCGAGACCGCAACGCAAGATCCAACTTTGCAAGTGTCTTTTTATGGCAACTCTTTCATCACCGATCACACCGGCGACATAGTGGCATTGGGAGACGACGAAACAGAAGCGGCTCTTCTCGCAAGCTTCGATTTAGATGAGTGCGAGGCGTATCGGACTCAGTGGGGAGTGTTCCGCGACCGTCGTCCAGACCTGTATGGGGCTTTGGGCGCCCACAGCTAGCGCGGCGCGACTGTGCTTCCTGCTCCAGCTATATGGGCCAGCGCCATCCTCGGTTGCGTGACGCTGATTCCTATATTGATTGGACCAATCATCGTCGGGGTGCTCGTTGACTACGGCGGCTTAACAGATACGCAGGCGGGCCTGACCTCCGGTTACGGTGCGATCGGTTCCGTATCGATTGCCTTGATATGTGCATTGACCATGCATCGACTTCCCTTACGCAAGCTTGCTTATGCGGGACTTACGGTCGCAATCATCACTAACGTACTTGCCGCCTACCAAATGGAGTCGCTGTCGCTGTTTTATGCACTCCGAGCGCTTAATACCTTTGGCGAAGGCGCCACCTATGCCGCAGTAATGAGTTCCTTCGCCCGTCAGCCAAACTCAGAGCGCTGCTATGGCCTATTTATGATGTTGCAGTTTGGGGTTGCCGGTGTCGCGCTGTGGGCACTGCCCACGTTCCTTCCGCATATGACTGTGACCCAGATGTACTTGGGTTTTGCGTCAGCACAAGTATGCACGCTGCCTCTAATTAGGAGTTTGCCTGAGTCCGCCGCCGACGTGGCGGGAGTCTCTCTAAGGGGCACCGAGTGGAGATTGCTCTTAGCAATTCCCGCGCTGGCGGGGCTGGTCGCACTGTGCTTTAGCGAAGCATCCAACATTGGCACGGATGCCTATCTCGAAAGAATTGCCGTGCACGCGGGGCTCAGTGATGGGGAGATCGGTACCACTCTAGGCTTAGCATCTATTTTGGGTATGCCCGGCGCCTTCGCGATTTTGTTCCTGGGTGGTCGATTGGGTCATGCTCTGCCGGCGCTGCTAGGCTTTGCGATCGGGTCCGCCTCCTTAATCGGCATTCTACAATCAGAGAGCTATGCGGGCTTTTTCCTTTTCACTTGCATCCATAGCGTAGCTTGGGCATTTGTTACTCCCTATATTCAGAGCATTCTCGCGGATTTAGATCCAGGGGGCGCAGTGGTCACCGCTGGCGGTGTTGCCAGCGGTTTAGGTGCCGGTATTGGTCCAGCGGCCACTGCCACGCTGGTATCCGCAAACAACTACTCCGGTGTGCTGACGACAGGTCTGGGCGCTTTTGCTATCGCTGCAATTGCCATCGCCATCGCTTCAACAGGACTGCGCAGCCGCGTAAGCTAGGCAAACATAGAGCCGCTCTGAAGACTGCTCTTCTCGGACAAGCATAAATTTGTTTCCCGTTTCACTTCCTCTCAGCAGGCGATCCTATGAAGAAAGTTTTTGTCATCCACGAAAATCCGGAGTGGAGTCAGCCGCTGTTTGAGAGACTCGAGGCGTTGTCAGTCCCGTTCGAAGACTGGTTTCTGGACGAAGGCGTACTGGACCTATCCGAAGTCCCCCCGGAGGGCGTTTTCTATAACCGAATGAGTGCTTCGTCCCATACGCGCGATCACCGCTTCGCGCCAGAATATGCGGCGGCGGTAATATCCTGGTTGGAACAACACGATAGACGTGTTCTTAACCCCGGTCGCGCCTTGCAACTTGAGGTGAGCAAAGTCGCTCAGTACGCCGCCCTGGAATCGCAAGGAATCAAAACACCCAAGACCATAGCTGTTGTAGGGAAACAAGAATTGCTGCAGGCGGCAGAACGTCTCGACGCGCCGTTTATCACTAAGCACAACCGAGCCGGTAAAGGGTTGGGCGTCCGCTTATTCGAGTCGACCGAAGAGCTTAGAACCTACGTCGAATCGCCTTCCTTTGAAGAACCGATTGACGGGATTACTCTCCTTCAGCAGTACATAGCTGCGCCAGAACCTTTCATCACACGCTGCGAATTTGTGGGGCAGGAATTTATGTACGCAGTTCGCGTCGATACTTCAGACGGTTTTTTACTCTGCCCTGCCGATGAATGTCAGGACGAAGACGCAACGGTATGTCCGGCCACCTCTGCGGCAAAGTTCGAAATCCTAGAAAACTTTACCAGCCCATTGATTGAAGCGTACAAAAAGGTTCTCAGCGCTAACAACATACACATCGCTGGTATTGAGTTTATCGCTGATAAGACGGGCGTCGCCTACACCTACGATATCAACACGAATACCAACTACAATCCGCGCGCCGAAGCGCAAGCGGGGCGCTCTGGAATGGGTGAGATCGCCAAGCTTTTGCAGCAAGAGCTTGAGGCAGTAGGCTAAGCCAGTGCCTACGACAACGGCTGCTCACAGGTAGCTGTTAGAAACTCGACTTTGATACTTTTGATGATCGACTATTGACTGTACGAGCGTTCGCTCCGTGTGAATGCAGAGCTCAGCTTAGCCCGATTATTTTCATATACGTGCGAAAAAAGTGACTGCACTAACCGACAGAGCGGCCGCCGTTTCGCTTTTTACCTAGCCAAATCATCAAAGGCCGCTTTGAAGGCCGGTCGCGCCGACAAACGACTAACATAAGCGTAAAACAGGTCGTTCTGACACATGCCATAGCGTCTGGCCCAATTCACATTGTGGCCGACGACAATATCTGCAGCACTAAATGCATCGCTGCACATATACTCCTGCCGCGCGAGACGATGGAGCAACTGGGGCTCGACCTCCGACGCGAACTTCTCCATCGTGCGATCGATAGTGCGCTGATCGGCCTGCTCCTCAGGTAGCAAATCTCGGTGCAGGCGCAAAGTCCAGAGCATAGAGTCCATCCAGGATCCGGCAAAGCAGAGCATCTGTAGGTAGTCTGCACGCTCCGGAGTGATGCCTGGAACGGGTGCTATGTCCTTAGAAGAAAAGCTATCAGCCAACCACTCAACGATGGCTGTGCTTTCGAGCATGTGCTGAGTTGAACCGTCGGCCCACTCGATTTCGAGCACCGGTACCGAGTGGTTAGGGTTTATAGCAAGGAGCGAAGCCGCATACTGATCACCCTGCAAAAGTTGAAGAGTTTCAAGGGCGTAGTCCGTTCCAATAGTTTCATGTAAGGCCCAGCGCACCCGCGCGCTGCGGCTGCCCGGAAAGTGGTAGAGCTTCAGCGATTTAAATTTCATAGCAAGAGACACTAACTCGTTCAAGGCAGCACCGTACGCCCTCACAGCGAACTTGCCAAATCAAAACTGCTAGCAAAAAATACTGTCGAACACGGCTTGGTTTGCTGGTTCAAAGAATACAAAAGGGCGTTGGCGGTCGTCTCCCCGCGGATTACCATGCGCGGCTTAAGCAGAACATCGAAAGTTAAGAGTCAGCACTGGAGTTAAACGATTCATGGCTAGTTCATCGGATTCTCAGGGATTTCTAGGCTCCTTGGGCGAAAAAATTGGCGGTTTGATCGCGGAAATTCCCACCGCTGTGGGTAGTTTTTTTAGCGGTCTGGGATCAGGCGCTGGTATTGACGGTGCCCTCGACTGGATTTTGCTAATCCTAGGGATCAGTTTGCTCCTATCTGTTGTCAAAGGTGTTAAAGCGGGGCGCGTCCTCGGTCCTGTGATACGAGGATTTATTGCCATCGCTTTGCTCGGATTGGCGGTGGCGTAAGAAAACAAGATCGGAAGGACGCATTTCCACTTAGCCGTCCAGTAGTAAGTAGTCACCGAAGAGTGCCTGGCCAGGCAATAAGCCTATAGGTAGTGGAACATAGCGTTACAAGAATTGAGACCCTCAGCCTAGACAAAAAGCTTTCGCCAACAACGTTTTAACAACAGGAATCAGTATGAAGAACACCCGAATCATCACCATCGCCTGTGTGCTTGCTTTCAACAACGTGTCTGCGCTGGCCCAGGACTCAGCGACGGCAACCAAGATTCAAGAAGCGCTTGAGCTTGATTACCGCACAGACGCCGAGCGGGCGAGAGATCGCAATCGTAACCCCACAGATGCGCTTGCATTCATGGGCTTACGCGACGACATGAATGTATTTGAGTTTGGTCCCGGTGGAGGCTGGTACACCAAGGTCCTAGCGCCCGTCCTAAAAGAGAAAGGCCAACTGTCAATTGGCTATAAAGGAGAGTGGTTGGACGAAATAAGCGAGTTGGAAGATGCACCAGAACTCAGTGAGGTTCGCCGAGTAGATCTCGCTATGGATTGGAATTCGGAACTCTATGCCTTTGAGTTCAACGGTATGGATTTCAAATCGAAGGACTTGGATCTGTTTTTAAATATCCGCGAATACCACAATCTTCACGGCACGGAACGGGGTGAATTTAACGACGCGGTGTATGCGGCTCTCAAACCCGGAGGGACTTATGTCGTTATCGATCACACCCGGCGCCACATGCAGGAAGATAACTTAGAAAATAGAAGAAGAGAAGATCCGGTCACAGTGCTCACTGAAATCCAGGAATCCGGATTCGAACTCGTTAAGCACTCCAGTATGTTCTATCGACTCGACGACAGTCTGGAATACGAAGTGGGTCGCCGAAGCGTCAGCGGCAATACCGATCGCTTTTTCTTTGTGTTTAAAAAGCCAGAATAGCGCGGGCTTGTAAGCCACCTTAAGCCGAAAGAGCACCGTTAGATCGGGCGGCTTAACGACTACAAGGATTTGTACACGACGCCATCTTTCATAATGAAAAGAACGGACTCGGTCGCATTAATGTTCTCAAGGGGATTGCCGTCAACCGCCACAATGTCGGCGTAGCTACCGGGAGCAATAACGCCCAAGTCCTCTTGCTTCAGTAGCGCTGCCGCATCTACGGTAGCGGCCTGTAACGCTTCCATTTCGGTCATGCCGTATTCCACCATGATCGCGAACTGGCCGGCGTTTTCTCCGTGTGGGTATATCGCAGCGTCACTGCCAAACACCATGTTAACGCCCGCTTTGACAGCCGTCCGGAAACTCTCTCGTTGCACTTCTGCGACCTCCCGATCTTTGGCCAGGTTCTCTTCCGGTATTCCGTTTGCTCGACCAACACTTTGCGTGTAATCCGTATTGTAGATGTCCATCGAGAGCACCGTTCCACGCTTTTTGGCCATCCGAATTGCTTCATCGTCGAGAATGCTGGCGTGCTCTACACTATCGACCCCTGCTTCAATTGCCGCTTTAATACCGTCTGTTCCGTGAGCATGCGCCGCTACCACCATGCCTCGCTGGTGGCTCTCTTCGACGATGGCCCTCATTTCTTGCAACGAGTACTGCTGGGCCCCAACAGTGGTTCCTCGAGAAAAGACACCCCCGGTGGCGCAAAGCTTGATGGTGTTAGCGCCTAACTTTATAACCTCACGAACCTTTTCCCGCGCCGCCCAAGGACCATCGGCCACGCCGTCTCTGCGAACCTCTAGCTCCGGCGGAAAGAAATTGTTGTCACAGTGACCTCCGGTGATACCGAGCGCGGGTCCGCTAGCCCAGATTCGAGGACCGGGGATATCACCCGCGTTTATACCGTCGCGAACGGCGATGACCGACACGCCCGGTGACCCCAAATCACGGACCGTCGTAAAACCAGCCATCAGCGTTGTTCGAGCATTGCGCACCGCATTGACAGTCTGCCTAGGTATCGATTGCAACTGCCCTTCAAGAAAGGAAACGTCCTTCGCCGCCGAACTCAGATGGACATGCATGTCCATAAACCCCGGTAAAAGTGTTGTATCGCCCAGATCAATCGCTTTTGCGCTCTCGGGTTTAGCGAGCGTTGCCGCGGTGCCAACGGCCTTGACGCGATTTCCGGAAACGATGATCGCAGGAGAATGCACTAGCACGGCGGAAGCCGTGTCTACCATCCTAGCGGCCGTTAGGTAGAGATCGTTCGCCGTTGATATAGCAGACCATTGGAACAGCAGTAGGTTGAGTACAATTTTTAGGTAGGTCTTCACGGTCACCTCGCAGGGTAATGCGGTTCTAGCGCCAAGCTTACCGCAAGATCCGCTGTGCAGAGATTTACCTCAGAGGTTCCGCTCGCCACGAGTCACTGACTTGATGCATAGTGGGCAGATTCAACGAGGGTAGGCGTAAAAATGAAGATAGCTCCCAGATATTTGTTCGGTGCAGCTCTGAGTGTGTTGGTGTTGTGCGGAATTTGGTCATGCGCAAGCACCCAGTCCACCGTGAACAAGATAGAAACCTCTGTGCCTGAATCGACGAGCATAGCTAACGGGAGTTCACCGTGGACCTCTCTGGCTGCCTTAGACAGCGACGCTCGTTTTCACTTCGTGGTCGTTTCTGACAACACGGGCGGCGAGCGAGCGGGCGTTTTTGAGTCGGCGATGGAGCGCATCAATCTGATGCAACCCGCCTTCGTTGTGTCGGTAGGGGATCTCATCGAGGGCTATACAGAAAACCAAATACAACTAGTAGCAGAGTGGGAGAAGTTTGACTCGTATGTGGATAAGTTGGCGGCGCCGTTTTTCTATGTCCCTGGCAATCACGATTATTCCAATCAAGTTATGGCAGATCTATGGGCCGAACGCTATGGACCGAGCTACTACAGCTTCGTTTACAAAGACGTGCTGTTCGTCGTTTTAAACTCGGCTCTGTTTTACCGAGAAGGAATGGAGGGGCACGACACGCGCTTTGAAGACTGGACAGTGGAGCAAGATGCGCAGCTAGCTTGGCTTGCAGACACGCTCGACACGCATAGCGAGGTGCGCTGGACTTTTGTCCTCACCCACCGACCCTACTGGCGCAAAAGCTGGATGAAACCGATGACAGAAGACGAACCGGTCTCGACGACAGGTCCCTGGCCTCGTCACAAGGGAGGGGTCGCCGAGTGGGAACAAGTAACTGCGCTCCTCGACGACCGCGACTACACCGCTTTTGCGGGCCACATGCATACCTATGAGTATGACCCTGGTCCAGAAGGACCGCATACGCACGAAAAAATCGCCCTAGCGACAACCGGCGGTGTGTCCAATCTACGTGGCGTGCAGTACGGGGAGTTCGACCATTTTGTCTGGATGACGATGACTGAAGACGGGCCAGTTATGGCTAATATTTTGCTCGAGGGTGTCTTAGAAAAAAATCACGAGATGCCCTTGCAGCGTCCCTACTGGATACCGGGCGTGAAAGAGCCAGACAACTAAAACTCTTGCTCATACAATGAAGCACGACACTCGATGACCCCGAATCCTTCGTTGTTTTTCATGATTTGAAGATCCACTCGTCGACTGATATCGAGCTTTCTTGATCTTGCTCCACCGTAGCAACAGCAGTTATTTGATCGGCTAACGCTCTAGGTCGGCGTACAGTTCCTGCCCCCAGCCAACGAGTACATCGTTTTTAAAAATCAGCGGCGTGGTTTCGTCACGCGTCGT
>JBCBZV010000216.1:0-4466 GCA_039815155.1 Pseudomonadota bacterium | reverse complement strand
GTCCCAACGAGGAGGTGGACGAGATGGTCTGGGTACCGCTTGAATTTCTTCTGGATACGAATAACCGAGAAGAAATGGTTTGGGAACGGGGCAAGATAAGCCTCAAGCTTCCCTGCTACCTCTACGAAGAACGGCGAATCTGGGGGCTTTCCCTGCGTATGCTTGATGAACTGATGGATGTTGTTGCGGGGAGATCAGAGCAACGGCCGATGTGGCGAAGATTCTAGTCCCAAAGTCTTACGACGCGGCTGTTTGTTGTTTGCTAACTCTGATTTCGGCGCCTGCCAATCCCGCAAAAAAGGGAGCTAGGGTTCTATCTCGGGATCGCCTCGCAGGAACGCTTTGGTGTCTAGCATGAGATCACGGACTTCCGGATTTCTCTGGGTTGCCTCGATCAGAGCGGTTCTGCTGATCGAGCCTGCGAGATAGGAACTTACGACCTCCAAGAAGACCGGAGTCATATCGGGTTCCCTGGCCCATCGAGGTGCGTTGATCAAGTTTCCGGTGACGACACCGCTCTCTTTACTACCATTTTCGTCTGCGTCGCCGCTGCCAGTGAAGCTAAGCCAGTAACCACCGCAGCTAGAGAGTACATAGTCGTCCACCCGTCCATAGCTAATACTGGGTGTACCCGAGTCAAAACCCCCGACGGGGACTTCCCGAATTTTGCGCAAGGCGAACAGCCAAGAGCTACCGTCGGGAAATTCGTCTACCGGTGGTCGACAGTAGTCTTTGGCTTGCATCCAAACGCGTAGCGAGTCCAGGTAAGCCTTGCCGAGGAGTGTCTGCTTTACGCTGATATCGATTGAATTACCCTTATGGGACTCAACCTGGGCCTGGACCACAAGGTCTGCCTTTGGAGCAACGTCGGCGAAGCTGCCCTCCCACAGGCACATGCATTCGTCCTCCGCACCATTTTCGGCACGGGGCGTGGAGCTTAGGAACAGTCCGAACGTAAATAGGGAGCAGGAAAAAAGGGCCCAAGAAAAAAGGGCCCAAGAAAAGTCGAACGATCTTCGCGGCCGCTGAAGTGTCACCCGCTAGTCTCGAAGCAACTTCGCGGCCTCAAGGGCGAAGTAGGTGAGGATGCCCGCACAGCCGGCGCGTTTAAACGCGAGCAGCGATTCCAGAATCACCGCATCACGGGCGAGCCAACCGCGCTCATAGGCGGCAACTTGCATCGCATACTCCCCGCTCACCTGATAGGCAAAGGTTGGGACTTTCAGCTCGCTGCTAACTCTTTGAATGATGTCCAAATAGGGCATTCCTGGTTTGACCATCACCATGTCCGCTCCTTCCGCTAGGTCCAGCGCACATTCATGAAGAGCCTCATCGCTGTTCGCCGGATCCATTTGGTAGCTGTACTTGTTGCCGCCTTTGATATTGCCTGCGGAGACGACTGCATCACGAAAAGGGCCATAAAAGCTCGATGCGTACTTAGCCGCGTAGGACAAAATGAGCGTATTTACCTGCCCATCCGACTCCAGTCGTTCGCGAATCGCGCCGACCCGACCGTCCAT
The DNA here is from genome assembly GCA_039815155.1 of Pseudomonadota bacterium. Classification (GTDB taxonomy): domain Bacteria; phylum Pseudomonadota; class Gammaproteobacteria; order Pseudomonadales; family Halieaceae; genus Congregibacter. The sequence continues at coordinate 2,946 of JBCBZV010000216.1, read as the reverse complement.
CATGTCTGAGGGGGACACCACGTCTACGCCCGCTGCGGCGTGACTCGCGGCTTGCCTGACAAGCGCCTCTTTAGTGCGGTCGTTGAGTACGTAACCGCTCTCATCAATGATGCCGTCCTGACCATGCGTAGTGTAAGGATCTAGCGCGACGTCAGTAATGACTCCCATCTCTGGTAGCGCTTCTTTAAGCGCTCTCACGCAGCGCTGCACCAAGCCATCTTCGTTATAGGCTTCTTCCGCCAGTAAGCTTTTTTTCCCTGCAGGCACTACCGGGAAGAGCGCGAGAGCCGGTATGCCAAGCTCGTAGGCTTCCCTTGCCAGCCCAAGCAATAAGTCGATGCTGAGTCGCTCTACACCAGGCATCGACTCAACGGCCTCTCGCTGCTGCTCGCCCTCCAATACAAATACGGGAAGGATAAAGTCAGAAGCGCTCAAGGAATTTTCACAAACTAAAGACCGAGCAAAGGGTGTCGCTCTGAGGCGACGCATTCTGGTAGTGGGAAAGGGCCCCCTTGCAGTTTGAAAACTCATCTAGCGCTCCTAGGCTTTCGCAAGTCGGGATTGAAAGTGCATTTAGAGAGACTCGAAGGCACGAGCAGCAGCATCGATCGTCGCCTCGATGTCGTCATCGCTATGCGCAGCTGACATAAAGCCTGCTTCGTAGGAGGCAGGGGCGAGGTAAACGCCCAGTTCCAACATTTTGTGGAAGAACTTGGCGAACCGTTGCGTATCGCAGGCCATGACGTGCGCATAGTTTGTGACTTTTTCAGCTTCCGTAAAGAATCCGCCGAACATCGTCCCTGCATGATTGGTTGTGAACGGGATGCCTCCCTGATCTGCGGCTTTCTGCATGCCAGCACACAGTTCACTAGTGTGGGCAAACAGCGGGTCGTAGAAACCAGGCCTCGAGATAATCTCTAGCGTTGCGAGACCTGCCGCCATCGCTACTGGATTGCCCGACAGGGTACCTGCTTGGTAAACGGGGCCGAGGGGGGCGATCTGCTCCATTACCTCGCGCTTACCTCCGAAGGCACCAACGGGCATGCCCCCACCGACGACCTTGCCGAGGCAGGTGAGATCCGCATCGAGACCGAAGAAACCTTGCGCGCCGGAGGTGCCAAAGCGAAAGCCGGTCATCACTTCGTCCAGAATGAGCACGGCACCGCTTTCGTCGCAGACCTCACGCATCGCGGTAAGAAATTCAGGACTCGGTAACACGCAGTTCATGTTCCCGGTAACCGGCTCCACAATCAGGCAGGCAATACGGTCGCCATGCTCGCGGAAGGTTTCACGCAACCCGTCCGCATCGTTGTAGGTAAGCGTTAAGGTGTACTCTGCGAGGGCGGCGGGTACTCCAGGGGAGCTGGGAACCCCTAAAGTCAGCGCTCCCGACCCGGCTTTGATGAGCAACGAATCTGAATGGCCGTGGTAGCAACCTTCGAACTTTACAATTAGATCTCGGCCGGTATAGCCGCGAGCCAGACGAAGCGCGCTCATGGTGGCTTCAGTCCCGGAATTTACCATGCGCACGAGATCCATATTGGGCATGATTTCGCAGATGCGATCCGCCAAGACAATCTCAAGCTCTGTCGGTGCGCCATAGCTCAGACCGCGTTCTGCCTGAGTTTTTACCGCGTCTCGGACTTCCGGATGGTTGTGCCCCATGATCATCGGGCCCCAGGAGAGCACGTAATCGATATAACGTTTTCCATCGGCGTCAAAAAGGTAAGCACCATCGGCACGATCGATGAACACGGGCGTGCCGCCAACCGCTTTAAATGCTCGTACCGGAGAGTTAACCCCACCGGGGATATGCGCTTGCGCGCGCTCGAAGAGTTCCGCGGATCGACTCATCGCGTTTCGATTCCTTTCACTGCTACACACAAACCAGCCAATTATGATGTTTTTGCTTGCAGGAACCCGCTTGATGGGCGCCTTGGCCGACTTTTGACCTAATGGTGTCAGAATGAGCGAATGGGTGCTAGCTAGGATCCTGACAATGGAGTGTGCTGCGGTTAGTTGTCGATGCGATTGAGAGTAAAACGCTCGATGATTTCGCGCGTAAGAACGCCTCTCACTACACGCTTTCCACTCTCGTTACTATAAATGCAGATTGCCTCAGCCGTTTTAGAGCGGAGGAGATCAAGGGCTTGGCTGAGCGTTGCCTGTTCAGGAGCGTTGGCGATAGACCATCTTCGCAGAGCAGATTCGGTGATATCGATCCCGACGACCGTATCTTCATTAAGACTGGTCTTTAGCTCTTCGTTGAGATCACCGACTTTAACTAAATCCATCAGCTCATTACCGGAGACGAGAAACAAGTCTTCGTCGTCCCGGCGGACCAGACACCAGTGAGGAACCTGTAAAGCTAAGCTGCTACCGACCGCTGGCGTTACTCGGTTGGAGATAACTACGACGCTCCCGTCGAAGACAGAGCTGACATCGGTCCGGTGCAGCAGCTGATTCAGCGGATCGTCTGGCACCCTCTGCTTCCGTTGCCGAAGAATCATGCGGTGGGCAGACAGCTGCTTGAATCCAGTCAAATTGGTTAGATGGGCTGCGGTAATCGCTAGCAGCGCAGGCATCGCAACACTGGTGCTCTGGGTTAGTTCGATCACTGCAAGACTTGCCGCCAAGGGCGCGCCGAGGGTTGTGCCCATGGTAGCCGCCATGCCGATCGTTACGTACATGCCCGGATCAATTGTAAGCGTCGGAAACACAATCATGGCAAGCGCGCCCGCGGTGCTGCCGATGCATGCGCCAATCAGTAGGCTCGGTCCTATCACTCCTACGGGCATGCCAACGCCCAGGCTGAACGCCGCCGTTAGGAGCTTTGCTCCAGCGACGAGTAACAGGGCACTCCAAAGCGTTCGGCCAAATAAAGCATCTTCCAGAGTGTCGTAGCCCAAGCCAAGGGTCTCCGGAATCCAAAAGCCAATCGTGCCC
>JBCBZV010000259.1:0-2620 GCA_039815155.1 Pseudomonadota bacterium | reverse complement strand
GTTCGCCAAAGCGTGGTCTTATCCGCCCACCCATCGACCAAACCGATGGTGGAAAGGGCAGCGAACATGACACCAAAGCTTGCCGTACACACCATACGCACGACGCTGGGCGAGTGACAAAGCTGATCGCGAGGTCTTTTACTTCTAACAAAGCCATCTCAGTCTTTCGAGCCTCGTACATCGAGCGCGTCTCGCAACCCGTCCCCTAGAAAGTTGAGAGAGAACAGCGTGAGAGTGAGCGCGAGTCCCGGGTAAATCAGTAGCCATGGATACTCTTCCATCGTCTCGGCTCCGTAGGAAATTAGAAGTCCCCAAGAGGTTTGTGGTGGCTGAATTCCAAGGCCCAGAAAACTCAGAAACGCTTCGAGAAGCATGACACTGGGAATGGTTAAGGTCGTGTATACGATGATCGGACCCAAGGCATTGGGGATCAGATGTCGTCGGATAATGGTCCGCGCGGGCAAACCGAGTGAAACAGCAGCCTCCACAAACTCTTGCTGGCGCAATGATTGAACCTGGCCGCGCATGATTCGCGCCATGGTCAACCACTCTACGGCGCCTATGGCTAAGAATAGAAGAATGATATTGCGCCCAAAGACCACCATGAGAAGAACAATAAAGATCATAAACGGGAGTGCGTAAAGTATGTCTACCAATCTCATCATGACGGCATCCGTGCGCCCTCCAACATAACCCGCAACCGCACCCCAGGTAACGCCGATGGTCAGTGCTACCGAGGTTGCAATTAAACCGACTGCTAGCGACACCCGTCCGCCGTACATAATTTGCGTCAGCATGTCGCGACCAAAAATATCTGTGCCAAGGAAGTGCTTGGCGGAGGGTGGAGTGGCGCCCAGATCCAAATTTTGAGCGTCGTAGGCGTACGGCGCAATCCAAGGAGTCAGTAGAGCGATGACGCCCATCGTGGCCAGCACGATAAGGCCGAACACGGCGAGCTTGTTCTTACGTAATCGAACCCATGCATCCTGCCAAAGGGACGTTCCTTTCTCCGCGTCTTGGATTGCGGTTAGGCCTGAATCGCTCATGAGCAAGTCCTCAGGGCATGCCGCCGGTATGAAATTGGTGACGCAAACGCGGATTGAGACTCGCCGCTAGAATGTCGGAAAGTAAGTTGAACAACACGATCAAGGTCGAGAGAAACACGGTCGTTCCAAGAATCATTGTGTAGTCGCGGTTGAAAGCCGCTTGAACGTAAAAGCGTCCTAGGCCTGGAATTTGGAAGATTGTCTCTACGACGAAGGAGCCCGCAAGAAGTCCGGCGAAGGCCGGCCCTAAAAAGGCGATGACCGGTAACAGGCCACCGCGTAGCGCATGCTTGAGAACGACCCGGTGCTCCGGAAGTCCTTTGGCTCTCGCGGTTCGAATGTAGTCTTGCGATAGCACCTCCAGCATTCCCGCCCGTGACAATCTGGCTATGTAGGCCGCATACGCCGCCCCCAAGGTGATACTTGGAAGAATCTTGTCACCCGGAATATCGCCCCAGCCAGTCACCGGCAACCACTCAAGCTCGATTCCAAAAATCAAAACCAGCAGCGGTCCAAGCAAAAACGTCGGCATACAGATTCCGATCATGGCTAGCGACATCGGTATGTAGTCCTGTGCGCTATTCGGTTTTAGCGATGCGAAGATGCCGGCTAGGCCTCCGATAAGCGTAGCAATCAGCAGCGCGTACAAACCGAGTTCGGCGGTGACCAGGAGTCCTGCTTCTATCAATTCGTTCACACTACGTCCGGGATACTTAAATGAGGGCCCGAAATCGCCCTCCGCTAAATCACCGAGATACGCCGTGTACTGTTGAAACAGTGGTAAATCCAGCTTGTACTGCGCCTCTAGGGCTGCCTTTACTTCGGGCAATACCGCTTTTTCGCTGTCAAAGGGGCCACCCGGTGCGACTCGCACCAGGAAGAAGGTCACCGTAATCACGGCGAGGATTACCGGGATCGCCTGGAGTAAACGCAGGGCAATGAATCGACTCATGGCGCGTTCTTATCTTCTTTAGAGGCTTTGAGATTCACAGGGTTGCGAGCTGCTGGTGCGATCCGCGTCAAGCCATACGTAACGCAAGTTCAGCGAGTCCATCAGATTACTGGGAATGCCACACACACTCGGATGGATCAGATGGCGGCTAGTGTAGGTATAAATTGGAATTATCGGCGTCTGCTCCATCAGCATGGTTTCAGCCTCGAAAAACCTTGCGTAGCGTTCCTCTCTTGTCTTTGCCTGCGGCGCTAAATTTAAGACCAGCTCGTCGTAGTAGGCCTCTGCAAATCCCGTATTGTTGTTACCGCCGTTTTCGAGGAATAAGTCTAGGAAATTATTCGCATCGACGTAGTCGCCAATCCAGCCACGACGCGCCACGTCGAAATTCATCGTAGTTACCGAATCCAAGTAAACCTTCCATTCCTGATTGGCGATCGTAATGTCGATATTTAATGCGTCTTTCCACATTTGCTGTACGGCCACGGCTATTTTCCGGTGGCTCTCAAGCGTGTTGTAGGTGATTTCAAGTCCGGGCCAGCCTTCCCCATTCGGAAAACCAGCCTCGGCGAGCAAGTCACGCGCCCCTTGTGGGTCGTAATCGAAAAGCTTGGGCGGGTAG
>JBCBZV010000101.1:0-14480 GCA_039815155.1 Pseudomonadota bacterium | reverse complement strand
TTGAAGGCTTTGCTGTAAGTCTTTCGTTTGGTCATCGGTCACTCCGTGCGTAGGATTGTCTCCTAGATGAAATGTCCGATCTATCGAGGGAAGTTCAGTCCACTTAATCGTGACTCGGCCACCGGCGCTTTAACTAGCCAATCCTACCTCGCCTAATCAAGTAATCACTTTCGATAATCGGGTACTCAGTGACGACGCTATTCGCCAACCTCATCACGCGCCGCATCCACTACCGCTCGCTGCAAAGGCACAACAGTGTTTAGAACAAAATCGTAAACAGAATCCTGTTCCGTTCGGGTGTAGTCGTCGATAGCCACATAGCCTCCAATGCCACGTTCTACATCCAACCAGGACACCGCGCCAAAAGCGCCCGGGTCGTAGATCAACTCATTATTTTCTTCATCGGCATAGATGATCCACCAACCCATACCATAGCCCGGGCCACCTAGGGGGCCACCGCGATCTGTCTGTACGAAGTCGACAGAATCCTGCGACAAAACCTGATTGTCGCCGCAGGCACCACCGCGTAAGTGCATGAGTAAGAGCTTTGCGTAGTCCTGCAACGTGGTTATGCCGCCCCCCTCCACATTCGCATTTTCTTGTCCGGTTAGGCTGTCGGGACTGCCTGTCCAATCGTCGAGGTTCGACCACATATTGCCGTAGGTGAACACCTCGAGCTCGCAAGGTGTGCCGATGTAGACATCGAACGCCTGATTCCAGGTACTGTTGCTCACGACTTCCGCAACCGCACCTGCCAAGTGCCACTGACTGCCGCCGTAGTCGAAGGCAGTGCCTGGCTCAGTGCTCCCCGGTGATTCGTTCACGTACAGCGTTTCGCCACACTCCTGCAGTGTGGTGTTGCCCGCAAACTGGCAGATGTGGCCCGAGACGCCATAGGTCGCGATGCTGCCGAGGCCGGGAATACCAGACGTATTGCTGAGCAGTTGCTCCGTGGTTCGATCACCATAAACCCCTTCCCAAGGCAGGTAGCGTTCAATCGGTGCCGCAATGTCAAAGTCTAGAGACTCATCTTCGTGAAGCGCCATAAGTAAGGCGACTGATGGCATCTTGCTCGTGGAAGCCAGTTGCACCACGGTGTCGAGGGTGTGATCGCCGAAGGCCGCCTCGTGCACCATCCCTTGGTCCCCATCAACCAGCGTGTAGGAGATTCCGTCGAAGACCTGACTTTCATCGATAAAGCGCTGCAACTCTGTGTCGACCTCGTCGAAACTGTAAACCGGTGCGGCGGGCTCGGCGGTGGGCGATACAGCACTTTCGCTAGCGCTACTGTCAGAACCATCGCTGCAGGCGGTACCCATTGCGATAACGATAGGCAGTAGTAGCAAGTTACGAGACATTGGCATTGTAGATGTGTCCTTCGGTATTTTTATGTGGTTTTTATTACTAGGTTCGGAACCCTTCGAATAGGCTTCTTTAATCGATCCGACTCAGGGCTAAGAGTAAAGGAATTCGGGTGGCGTGGTGACAGTTTACGGAACTACTTGCACTTGGGTCAGATGATCCTATTTTGTTGAATTAAGTAAACTGTCACGATGAACCCGGTCTTTTAACTGCAGCAGTTGGAGAATTACTAGAAAATGGGAAGCCGAATCGGATCATCGTAAATGGATGTTCAGCGGTTAATCGCAGAGTTGAAGGGACGGGGCGTCTATCGCATAGCCGCCTGGTATGCGGCTGGCGGCTGGGCGCTGCTGCAAGTGGCCGACGTCTTGTTTCCTATTTTGGGCTTGCCAGATGAGGCGATTACGACGCTGCTTATTACCGCGGCGGTAGGTTTCCCTATAGCACTCGGCTTCGCCTGGATCTTTGACATCACCCCAGAAGGCAGTTTGGAAGCCACTCCGCGGGGCATCGACTTTGGCTACGTAAAACTATCTCCAATGCGGCTTTTAGAGCTGGCGTTGCTGATAGCCCTGATTTTCCTGGTTGGTGTTTTGTATTTCCAACGATTATCGACAGGAGAACCCGACGACAACGCGGATGCAATGAACACCAGACCATCGATTGCCGTGATGGCATTTGAGAATCGATCGAACGACCCGTCCGTTGAATACCTTGCCGACGGCCTCGCCGAGGAAATTCTCAATCTGCTCGCTAACGTGAGTGAACTTGATGTTGCCGCGCGAACATCCTCGTTTTACTTCAAAGGCAAAGATGCTGATATGCGAGACATTGCTCGCCAACTTGGCGTCGCACACGTATTAGAAGGCAGCGTACGTCGAGCCGGTGATCAATTGCGAGTGACGGCGCAACTGATTGAGTCCAAATCTGGCTTCCACATCTGGTCAGCGAGCTATGACCGTGACTTCAGCGACAGTTTTGACATTCAAGACGATATTGCTCGCAAGGTGGTCGAAAATCTGGAGGTTCTCATATCCGAAACCTCTCGTAGCATTCTTAGCAGAATGACTACCAATAGCTCCGAGGCCCACGATTTCTATCTGCAAGGACGGAACTATTTACGTGGGGTACCGACCGAAGAACGTCTTGGGGCAGCAGCAAAGCTGTTTCGAAGTGCGACTGTTCAAGACTCCCAATTCGCCGAAGCCTATGCCGGGGTCTGTGATGTTCAGCTTGAACTGTACAAGATGTTTCAGGACCCAGAGCAGTTTAGAGCGGCTAAGTCTGCCTGCCTCCAGGCTCTAGAGATCAACCATCAGGCGCTTCCGGTTTATGTCGCCTTGGGTAACTTATATAGATTCTCGGGAGAATACGAAGCCTCCATTGACGAGTTAAATCGGGCACTCGCAATACGACCAAGCTCAATCGAAGCACTGATTGGTCTGGGCGAGACACTCGCCGCGGATAACAAACCCAAGCAAGCCGAAGCCGCCTTCGAAAAAGCCCTGGACGCGCAGTCGTTCAACGCCCATGCGTCTCTCTCAATGGGAGCGTTCTTGTTTAACAGTGGCCGATCGGAGGATTCGATCCCATACTTCCTCCGCGTCGCCGAATTTATGCCGGATAGCTTTCAGGCGCTCAACAATCTGGGTGCGGCGTATTACCTAACCAGCCGTTTCGATCTTGCGGCCGATGCGTGGCAGCGGGCCATCAAGCTACAGCCTAATACGGTGACCTACTCGAATGCGGGTTCCAGCTTGTTCTTCCTGGGCAATTATGGTGACGCCGCGCAGATGTATTTGAAGGCCGTAGAGCTTGCTCCCGAAAACTATGAAAACTGGGGCAACCTTGCCGATGCTTATCGCTTCACACCAGGGCAGGAATCACTGGCGCGGGAGACTTACGAAAAAGCCGTCGAATTAGGGCAAGAGAGTCTCCTGGTGAACCCCTCCGATCCTAGTTCGCTATCGCTTGTGGCTCATTATCTTGCAGCGGCGGGTAATCGCGAGCAGGCGCTTTTATACAATGCGAGGGCCAACGCTCTCGCCCCTAAGGACATGTACGTGCAGTATCAATCGGCTTTGGTGATGGCGTCTCTGGGGGAGATGGCACAAGCAATAGACGCTTTGGAGAACGCCGTCGAGCTGGGTTATTCGCTTGATCTCGTGATGGCGGATGCAGGTCTCACCCCCCTACGTGGCCAAGCGGAGTACATTGCTTTGTTAACAGAAACTGGGGAACAATGATCGCCAAACGGAAGGAGTTTGACCATGGGAATTTCAATACACCCTCATAAGATCGGGCGGAGCAGCCAGGGAGTCGTTACGCTCACCAGGAGGATCCTGTTAACACTGGGTTTGTCACTGGTGGCGGGATGTGCGGGCGTGGTAAAGCAATCACCCGAATTATTGAATGTGCTGCGCGTCGGCCCCACCAACGCCAGCAGCATTTCCAGGCCGGTCATGTTGGTCACCTTCGACAGGGTCGGCAGCAATGGCGAATTGTGTCCCGTGGACGTGGCATTTCGGATTGTCGTCAAGGATCCGTCGAACGGCAAAGTTATTAAGGAGTTCACCTTATCTACCGGAGTCCCCGTGGAGGCCACTCCAGGTAACGATATAAGGTGGGTAGCCGTTGACACCGCCGGCAATCCTGTACCGCAAACCCCAGGATTCATCTTTGCAGTCACCTTCCACCCTTTCCAAGGCATGCAGAACAACAGGCTAGTGTCTTCGTTCGTCAAAAACGGACCGAGTCGCTATGAGGCTGGCCCTGTGACATTCCGTCCAGCAGCACAGCTGCCCGAGGGTGTGGACTACAAATACACGGTCGTTCGGGTTAAGCGTGACGCTAATGGAACCATCTTGATAGATGACGCGTGCAAGCCATTGGATCCGCGCATTAGGCTTGTATAGATATTTCTCGCGCGAGAGGAATGCACCGGTTCTGCGGAAGGAAAGAACTAAAGCGACATTTTACTTATCCGCAGCCCAGCCGATGAGCCAGGCTCTTCGCCTACTCAGACGACCTGTGAGTTCCGCGTTCTATAAATCGATTTACTAGGCCTTCGATCGTATGCAGCGGCAGCTGGCCGTTGCCCAAAATCAGGTTGTGGAACTCTCGTATATCAAAAGCATCTCCGAGCCTTGAACGGGCCCTTTCCCGCAAGCGAAGGATTTCCAGCATGCCGACCTTGTAAGCCGTAGCGGCACCGGGATCAACGATGTACCGATCAATCTCGACTATTGCATCCTCTCGTGACCATCCCGTGTGGTTAATAAAGTATTCAATCGCCTCTTCTCGCGTCCAACGCTTCGCATGGATACCGGGATCAACAACCAGGCGTACAGCCCGCAGCATTTCGTCTCGCAGACGCCCCAGGTTGTCATAAGGATCGTCGAGGTATCCCATTTCCCAGGCCAGATACTCCGCATACAACCCCCACCCCTCGCTGTAAGCGGTAAATCCCACCGCCGAACGAAACTCTGGCAGCCCCTCCAGTTCCACCTGAATAGCGTTTTGTAGGTGATGTCCCGGTATGCCCTCGTGATAAGCAAGGGTGCGCATTCCAAACTTGGGGATTCTGTTTACATCGTAGAGGTTGGCGTAAAACACGCCGGGACGGCTTCCATCTTGAGATGGCGGCCAGTAGTAGGCGCTAACCGCCGACGTTTCACTGAATTCAGGTACGCGGCGAACCTCCAGCTCTGCTCCAGGCAGGACGTTAAAGTGACCGCCCAATCCGCTTTCTATGTCGCTGATCAATGTAGCGTAATCCAGGAGCACCTGCTGCCGACCCGCTTCCGTGTCGGGGTAGCGGAATCGCGCCTCCTGAGCCAGGCTTCTATATAGCTCAGCAATCCCGATATCGGTGTCGTAGCCCTCGGCGGCAAACAGCTCCAATATTTCACGCCCGATACGCGCAACTTCACTCAAGCCAAGCCTATAAATTTCGTCCGCCGTCAGATCCGTGGTGGTATGCACAGACAGAAGATGTTGATAGTAGGCCGCTCCGTCCGGGAGCTTCCATACGCCTGCTTCCACAGAGGACTGGTCACGAAGCGCAGCAAAATAGCCGATGAACTCACGATATGCAGGGTAAACGCGAACCTCGATAGCCTCCTCGGCGGCGGCGAGCAGGCGCTCACGAGAGGAGAGCGGCATCGCCGCAGACTCATCGAGTTTTGCTTCGAACGAGGTGTAAAGAATGTTGTTCCTAATGGGAGTCTCGACAAAACCCGTCATCAAATCAGTGGTCTTGTCGATGATAAACGTTGGTGGAATTATTCCTTTGCCCGTTCTTATGGCGACACCCTCGAGCACTTGTCGCAGCTTGCCATCCATAGACATAAGTCGAACGACATAATGCTCCGCGTCCTCTTCCGTATACACCTGATGAAACGTGTCCAGGAATTCCGGCATCTCTAAATGAACGCCCACCAGCTGGTTCACCGGATAATCGTGATGACGAAACCGCCATTCCGCATCGGGATCACCAAGAAACTCTCGCAAGACGGCAACGGATAGTTTTTCTGACTCTTTTAGAGTGGAGGGATCGTAGAGATCCAGGGTCGCAAGCGCGTCACACTTGAAATCGTGCTCCGCTCGCCTTGCGTTTTGCGACGCGTCGTTCCACCTCGCGTTATGGCCCGTAATACCGAGGCTTTCCAGCACACCGAGATAGGTCAGCTCCTCGGGCCGGTCCCATAGGTACTGCAAAAATACACGATTGAAAAAATTGTTGATGAAGAAGGGTTTTGCAAACCACTCATGTGCTGCAAAAGAGATTGAGAGGGCTACAGCGCAGCACAGTGAAAGAACTCCAAATCGAATGATCCGTCCTACTTTGATGGTGTATGGCCTCCCTAATTTAGCGATGCAGCGGGGCAAGAAATTCGAACTTCCCAGATGAATTAAAGTGACAGTTTACTGAATCGATAGGACTGCAGGGCAGCGCAAGAAGCGAGGACGTTCACTCTCAAGACAACGTTAACATGCCCTATACTCTCAGCAGCAATTGGCGCAGCGCGTATCTTAGATCGAACCTTCGAGACTTAGGATGCGCCGCAGGCCGACTAACGGCCGACAATAAAAACGAAAACAACGGATTGAAAAGTGTGCGGGCTATGTCTTTATCTCAACGCAAGAGAGCGGTATTCATCGTTCTCGCAACTGCATTTGTAACCACTCTCGCTTCCTGCAAAATCGAGGTCACTCCCGGGGTAGGCGGTGCAGTCGTCGCCGAGTCCGGCCTGGTGATCTGCTTTGCCGGCGAGACCTGTACCGTCGATGTCTCCACTACCGATTTCGATGAGACCTTCAGCGTCGTTCCCGCCGAAGGCTACGAGTTTGTCGGCTGGAAGCGCAGGCCCAGAGGCTTCTGCGGTGGGAACATCGATCCTTGCCATCTCTTCACCTCCGGTTTCGTGGGCAATGGCACCTTGCTGGGTTTTCTTGAAGACGAAGATCAGACGTTTTTTCTCTCGCCAGAGTTCCGATTTGTGGCAGAGGGTGACAGCTCAACCTACTTTGATATTGCTGAAAGCGGCGAAGCTTCGGGTATTGTCACGGCCGATGGCAATGTGGCTTGGACGACTCGGCGCGAGGATGGTACCAATTCAATCTATACCCGAGCTCCAGATGGCTCAGAGCTGTATGTGATTTTTGGCGCTGACGACCTGCCCCAGGAGATTCACTTCGAAGGTCTGTTTCTTCGCATTCGCCAGTTCACCGATACAGCGGTTATCGCCGAAGTCATCGACGCTGCCGGCAATGGCGCAGTAGGTGAAATACCGCTTACAGAAGCTTTACGAACTGTGCTTGCCAGTCTTTCTAACCGGGGCAACGCAACCTCGTCAACCACCGCTGTCGATTCGCCGGCCATTGCGAATGAAGTCAGCGCCGCAACCGGGGGTGGAAAGCAGCTTTTTCCCGGTCGGGACAGCACGCTGATGGCCAGCAATGTTTTTGATCTTTTTGACAGCTTCGCCTCCGATGACTTGAAGGATGGTGTTGATGCAGTAAAGCTGGCGGATGAGATCCTGAGCAGTGCTTCGCTACGGCCCTTGTTGGCAGACGCCAGCAAGGAAACGATCACGAAGCTGACTGGCGCCTTCGTCAATCATCTGGAAAGCAAGGGAGACCAGCAGACAAGTGTGGATCTGCAGTTGCGGGTGTTGGCCGGTGCGGGCACCTGCTACCTCTCGCTGGCCGGCGGGCCTCTGCTGTCCGTGGGTGGCCTTGCCGGATGCGAAGACTTCGTGAAGGCATCGCACGCCGTCGTAAACAGTTGGGCAGTACGCGTGGTGGAAAATCAGTACAGGAACACACTGGATGCGCTCGCCGAACAGGCCCCACTGTTTGACAATGAGTTTGCGGCCACTGTGCAGAATCAGCTGGTACCCACACGGGAGGTGCTCGGGGACTACAGCCATGAGATCGTGATTTCCGCACCGCGGGAAAACGAGTTTATCCAGCTTACCCAGCCGTTGCTGCTTGAGACCGTGGTCGCCGACCGGGTTACGGAAGCCCCAATCAGTCGCAGCCGAACAATCGAGGTAGATTACGTCGATGCCTTTGCCGACGAAAAGCGGATGCTGCGCGTGGACCGCCGGGGATTTTTGTCCGATATAGAGTTCGGCGGAGCAGATGACCCCAAGGCGACAGTCGACATCCCGAACCCGGACCGCCCGGTACGCACCGAGGGTCTGTTGCGTTTTTCCGTGACCGGTCTCTCCGAGGGACGCCGCACGCTGGGCATCGCCCCAAGCACACTGGGTATTCACAGCTCGAAACGCGTCAGCGTTATAGCAACACCGTTTGAGCCTCCGTTCCGCGTTCGTATCACACCCACGCAGACCAACTATAACGTGGGGGACCAGGTGGTGTTGCAAGCCGGACTCTTCGCCGACGATGGCCGAGGGCCACAGATTCCAGATGTGGAGTTTAGCTGGGTCGGTCCGGGAGCAGATTCTTCTGATCAGGAGACCTATACACACTCATTTCTGACTGCTGGGTCGAAGAACTTGACGGCTACGGGTACTTACTATGACGTGCCGTTTAGCGGTCAGATTTCGCTGCAGCTCGCTGCCCAATCCGTGGCCGGCAACTGGCGTATTACAGCGATTGAGGATGAGCGAGGCTGCGACGAAGGCGTCAACACGATTACCGTCACATTGCCTATCGAGCAGAACGGTAATACCGTCACGGTGCTGGGTATCCCGGCGAGCATCACCGGTAACACCATCAGTTGGAGTGGCGTCATGTTTCCAGAGGACGGAGGCACGACAACATCATCGGCCACCCTCACGTTAGCAGCGGACTTCAACTCCTTTGCCGGTACGGAGACTTGGAGTTTCCGCGACGGCAGCTTCAGCTGTTCAGGAACGACGGAAATCACAGGCCAACGAGTCAATTAACAAGACTGTCTTGGGGTTAGTGTGTCCTTGCCTTCGTAGGTTGATGTCCAAGAAGCGTGCGGGCTCTGGTGCCGCATACCGCTACAAGCATCGCGACGTTGATTAATCTGAAACCGCATGACAGATAACTAGACTGCTATTTACTGTACGGCAACACCCTGGATTAAACGAACCTTCTACACTAGAGTCAGTGCTGCCACGGTAATTACACGCGATCGTTACACACGATAATCACATCGCTCCACGAACCCGGCAAGCAACGGCAGCACCAGAGCGATTAGGCAGCAGGCAACCACGCCCTGCCATTGTGTATTGCTGTAAGCAAAGCCACACAGCGTAATCCCACTCCAGCCGCCGAGGTAATAAAACAGTACATACAGCGCGTTGGCGCGCCCCTGGCCTATCGATAACTTTCTGTTGATCCCACCGACCGCTGCGGCATGCGTTGCGAAAAACCCAGCACATGTGCCGACCAAACTTACTACCACCGTAATGCCTGAGGGTATCAATGTGGACGCGACCGCGGCGCCCAGTAGCACTGTGCCACCAATCAGCGTATTGCCGCAGCCATAACGAGTACTCAATTTGCCGGCTACTGGACCGGTAAACGCTCCCACGAGGTAAACCAAATAGAGCAACGTAATGGTTTCTGTGGAGTAATTAAAAGGTTCGCTTGCCAGGCGAAACGGCAGGTAATTAAACACGGAAGAAAAGACGAAAAAGCCGCCGGCTCCGGTGAGGAAAAGGCGCATTAGATCCCACCGCGAGAGCAACCCACGGAAGCTGGGTTGAACAGCATCATTGTCTCGCCGCTTTTTTTCAGCGGGTAGGATTCTTACCGCGGCAAACGTAGCAAGTAGCGTAAATGCAGCGGCCGAAACAAAAGCGTAGCGCCAGTCTAGTGGCGGATGTATCCACCCCCCCAGCAGGCGCCCGCTGAGACCTCCGACTACCGTAGCCGATACATAAGCGCCCATTACTACATTGAGTCGTTCCATCGGTAGGGTCTTCGCAAGATAGGCAGCTAAGCACGTGGTCAACGCGGGAATAAAGAGACCTTGTACGAATCGCGCACCGATCAGTAACCAAAGACTGTGGGTTACCGAGCAGATAAGCCCCGCCGCGGCCACCACAAGACCGCCAGTAAGGATAATTGGGTGTATCGAGATACGGTCCGAGAGGGCTCCAAAGGGTAGTATCGATAACGCAATGCCCAAAATGACGGCGGCAATCGTGTACGAGACCGTCAGCGTGTCGGACGCGAATTCCTCCTGCAGTACAGGCAATACGGGCTGTGGCAAATAGATGTTGGTAAACGATGCAGCAGCCAGCGCGAATACAGCAAGTTGTAGACGAAGTGTCGATTCTGAGGTCATGGTCACCCGCGGAACCTAGAGACCGCTAAGCCAGACTTAGTTTTGGTCTTGGAGGAATGCACCGAAAAGATGGGTTATCAATGTCGCCATACTCATCACTGAACGCTATAGAGCCACTTCGAGAATCCCTCGCGAACGACCGGAGGCAGGATCTACGTCATGCAGCGCATCATAAAGCCGCTCCAAAGGTACCCAGGTATACGGGTACTTAAAGTCGGCCGTATCCATCACCAGCACGAGATCCGCAGAGGCGTTGTAGGCCGCCACTGGCGAGATGTGGCCAGAACCGGTCTGATCGAGCGCCTTACGCTGATAGTTGACGAGCAGATAATCCCCTGAGGTAGCAAGGTTCTTGAGCACGATTGTGCGGAACTCGTCGAGGGACAGCTCGTCCCCATGTAACGACTGGGTAACGAGCCCATGCGCGCTGAGCAAGCCGTCAAGTTGCCCCAAGGTCATGCCACCGAAGGTAACCTGCAAGCGGCTACGAACATCGCTGGTGGCATCGGTGAAGAAGTCCCATTGAGTGCTTTCTCGACCGAGGGCTTTCAAAACCGTAACACTGCTGGCAACGCCGCAGTAGCTCATTGTTTTTTGGGGCACATAAGCACTGTTGAGCGCTTCGTAATCGGCTTTGTACTCAGCTGTCTGTAAAAAGGCCCCGCCCTGAGCGCTGTTCGCCGCTACTAGTCCAGGCGGAAGCGTCAGGTTTTGCTCCGAAGGCTTGAGTGTAATCCAGGCGAGCGCCGCGAATAAGGCGGGTGCAACAAGCAGCAGTATTAGTGCGCCTTTTAATAGTCGTTTCATGAATGAACGCTCTCTCAACCGAGTTATGCATCAGCACCCGATGGGGAATGCTTTTTTTGAGTCACTGCGACGAAGCATTAATAGTAAGGACTTACACGATCGTCGCCTAGCGCTTACCTCGACGCCAGGATTCTGGCTCTATCGCTCCTGTATTTTTCCACAGCCCCTTTTTGGATTCCCTTGCTGAGTTCTGGGCACGCTTGAGCAAGTTGCTGTTGGGCGCGTACCGTTGATACCACCAAGCACACCCTTGCTGAACCAACTGCACATCAACGCGGTCACCATCGACAAATAGGTTTACAACCAGACGTCCGTATTGGTCAGTTTTCACAACCTGTGCAGACAATTCGCCCGACCGCAAAATGTTTTTAAAGCAGCGCCTGGCTTCTTCGCCATAGGGTTGATCAAGCTCCGGCGCGTCGACTGCGGAGAGTCGAAACTTTGTCTGGTCATAGCCAGGAAGTTGCAATCGAACAGAGTCGCCATCGGAGACGCTGAGCAGGCGAAGCGATCCAGTCTCAGGAACCGGCGGCGTTTTTTCTACGCGTTGATCAAACCAGAGATACAGAGCTGCTAGAATCACTAGCCATGGCGTAAGCTTAGACAGCTGCCTTTGAAGTCTCGAACTGCGCCTAGTACTTCGTGGCGACATCCATTCGCTGTGCCCGCGTTGCTTTCCGCTCTTTCGCTTACGAAATCGATCCATGCTCATTCGGCTTTTGAGCCCCTCTTTACCGCTCGCCAGACGTCCGCTTTGGCCAGTACCTTTGGAATGAGAAGGCAGGTGTTGTTCTGTAGTATGCATCACGACGCCCCACGATGCGGCTGTACTCAGCTTTGAGTGTTCTGCGATCGTAGACCTCTGTGCCGACTAGTCACCTTACTGCCGCATAAAACACCGAATCGTTTGTCCCACTGCGTAAGTCTCGCCGGGCCTCAAAGAAATCCGCTTGTCCAAAGCGATGGCGGGTTCAACGCACACCATCTTTTGGTATCCAGCATTGTCAAAATCAGCCATAGAAGCCGCGACCTGCCGACCAGGATTCCACACCACAAGATCTGAGTTACCCCACGATTTAACTTCTACAGTCCGTGAGTAGCCGTCGTCTATGAGCTGAGCTACGCGGGGTGGATCGACGTAGACGCGATCGATCTCACCTTGGACCTTTAGTGGATCAGCCTGTTTCTTAAGCTTGAACCCATCAGTCTTGTCGAGATAGTCCAACCCGGTAAGGACCGGTATCGAAACCGTGCTGTGATCGGATACAAGGAAGTAGCTATGTAGCGCAGCACCGAGCAGCAGTTCATTCTCAGAACCGTTAGTAGTGCGCAATTCCATCCAAAGGTGGTCGGATAAACGGAGTTCGACCTCTAGCGTCGCGGCCCCCTGCCACTCGTGGAAGCCCTCCTTGTCATCCAGCGCCAACACGACGGAAGTACAGTGAGTATCGGACTTCTCTGAGACCCGGCGAAAACCACTCGTCCTCGCAAACCCGTGTTGCGGCCAACTAGCATTGTCCTGACTCGCACCAAACCAGGGCCAGCACAGCGGAATACCGCCCCTGATCGAAACACCTTTGGAATACTGGGCGGACTGGCTAAGCCATAGTAGATCCTGCTCATCCACGCGATATTCCGTGATGTGCGCGCCCTGCAAGGAAAGCCTAACTCGGGACTGGCCGTGCGTTAGTACAAGCTCTTTTAGACCGGAACGGCATTCGACTTCTTCAACGGACACGCGTAAACCCTAGAACCTAAATGAGTGCAGTATATGGCTACGAGTCTGATTACACACTTAGTACCCGCGACAATCTTGATTCATCAATCGTCGCGACTGTCGCGAGCGGTCAAGTACAGGCCCAAGCTTACCGACAAACTCGATTCGACTATGAAGCCGTGGACTCAGAATGAGCCGATCAACCAGCAAATCAGAGATGAACGTTAAACGGTAAAGGAGGTCCCGAGTAGAAACGGACAAGTAGCCATTTTTCGAGCGACGATTCTCAAAAACCCCGAAAGTGTTAATGTGTAAAGAGCATCGCTTGAACCGTTTGCAGCGGCTCACACGGCTCAACGAATTTCTGTTCAGCCGGAAACCGTCGAAACTGGCAACCGGTTTCAACTGCACTATCTCAATATTCGCCGCAAGGATCTTACTGTGACCGCATCGAAAACCGTGACCGCTGCCCTTGTGATCATTGGTGATGAAATACTTTCTGGGCGAACGCAAGACGCCAACCTTGCTTACCTGGCTAAGTGGCTGAATGAAGAAGGTGTGTTGCTCAAAGAAGTACGTGTTGTCGCCGACGACGAGGCTGCGATTGTCGAAGCGGTGAACACGCTGCGCGAGCGATGCGACTACTGTTTCACTACGGGCGGTATTGGGCCAACCCACGACGACATCACCGTCGATGCGGTAGCCAAAGCATTTAAGGCGTCAATCATCTACAACGAAGAAGCACTGGCGATGCTCTCCGCCTATTTTGGTGAAGATCAACTGACCGAAGCCCGCAAGCGGATGGCGCGAATTCCCGACGGCGGCGGGTTGGTACGAAATCCGATGAGCGGAGCGCCAGGAGTGCGCAAGGATAATGTCTTTATGCTTGCCGGGATTCCAGGAATTATGCGTGGCATGCTCGAAGGGCTACGCGGAGAACTCGCGGGAGCTGCGCCGATGAAGTCTGATGCGGTCACCGTGTTCTCCCCTGAGAGCGAAATGGCCGAGGGGCTGAGCGAAATCCAACATGCCCACCCGGAGGTTTCCATCGGATCGTATCCGTTCTACCGCAACGGCCGAATCGGAGCCGCACTGGTCGTACGCTCGACAGAGGCAGCGAATATCCCTCCGGTACTCGCTGCGATACGTGACGCAGCAAACGCCATTGGCGCTGAATGGATTGATGGGGAACCCCCGACTTAAATTGCTCGATCCTTAAAGCTCCCCCAGCTGGCCAGGTTTCCTGATGTTCGTCGAAGCAAATACAGGCGCGGTGCCTTTAACGCTGACTAAGTGGAAGCCAGTACCGGATCGTTGACGTCACGCGATGATCTGGTCATTGTTCGCGATCAGTGTTCAGCCACGGGTCACAGGCGTTGAAAGTCGCACTTGCACAAATAGCTCCAGTATTTCTCGATCGAGAAAGGACTCTCAAGAAAGTCATCGCCACCATTCAGGAGCGTGCCAATGCAGATCTAATCGCTTTTGGCGAGGCACTCGTTCCCGGGTATCCGTTCTGGGTGGAGCGTACGAACGGCGCGCAATTCGCATCCGCAGAGCAAGAGCAATGGCATGCGGCCTATCAGCGAGAAGCGGTGCAGATCGAGCGGGGCGATCTGGCGGCAGTCTGCGACGCAGCAAGAGATACCAAGACTGCCATTTATCTAGGGGTTATAGAGCGACCAACTGCGCGCGGTGGCCACAGCCTGTACGCGTCGTTGGTGTTTATAGACAGCACCGGAGTAATAAAAAGCGTTCATCGAAAGTTGATGCCGACCTACGAAGAGCGACTGGTTTGGG
>JBCBZV010000039.1:0-33119 GCA_039815155.1 Pseudomonadota bacterium | reverse complement strand
GTTTCAACAAGTTACTGCCGACGCAGATATAAGTCGATTTCGGGCCATATCCGGTGCAGCGGCACGAAAATGCTCAAAGACTCGCTGTCACCACGGGAAATAACACCAAGATATCGCGGCAGTTCCCGCTGTTCTTGCATTTCTGCTTGCCTACTCGCTTGATTGTTTTCCAGTGAGTCCGCGACCGCGAGTCTCTGCGTCTGCGGTGAATCAGCAAGAGTGGCGACGGTGCGATTTGCAACAGCAAAAACTGCACCTCCAGAACTTCCCTTGGAAAGGACGCAGCTACTTGCGAAATCGGCCTCATCTTTACCGGTCACCGTACAGTGCTTGGCGACAGCAAATTTCCTTACTGGCCTGTTGTCGTCGTATTGCGCATCGCCTTTCGGGTATCCGGCCATGACTATGGACGCGTTTTTCTCGAAGCTAGCGGCTGCTAGATCGACCGCGGTTGCCATCGGAGAGTCTAGTTTCAGTAGAGCCCAATCGGCGCGCATGCTTCCGCCGCTACTGATCAGTCTTGCCTTCGCCTTCTGCCCATTGGCCGCAGTGAAAAGGATGTTTCGACTAAGGTCACGGTAATCCTCAAAGCAGTGCCAGGCACTGAGTACCCAAACGGTCGAGCGTCGTTCTTCATCAGCGTTCACCAAGGTGCCGGAGCAGCGCTCTTTAAAATGTTTGGTCCGCCCACGGTGAGTACGCAGGGTCGGTATTGAGATCATGCCTACGCTGCGTCGAAGCCGATTTAAGAGTTCATCCTCTGCCTTCGCTTCAACTTTCGAAGGGCCGTCTTGCCTTGACGGCGGAACGACTGGGTGGCCACTGGCGACGGAGCTTATCGCGAGCGTGTCATTGCGATCCGAAGCACCTGCAAAGGGTATTGCTAAAAGTACACGGAAAGCGGTCAGCAGAATGGCCGCGACGACTAAGAGCGCTGGACTTTTGCTGGGAGTTAGCTGCAAGAGAGACGGTCTTGCCGCGGGACTAGTAGGCTCTGCGACTGCATCCGCCGCGAGGATTTGTAGCGAGTGTTTGAGTGCTTGCGATGGCGTGTTTGTCTAAGTCTCAATATTGGCTAGCTCTTCCGTGATTTCCGTCAACACGCGTGGCAGACCGATACCCCAACCTTGAAGGTAATCGATGCCGATCTCGCGAAGCGCCGGCACGCAGTCCAGGCTTTCGACGCATTCCGCAACAGTTTTCTGTCCAAGAAAGTGCGCCAAGTCGTTGATCGACTTTGCCATCGCGAAGTCCGTTCGGTTCTTGTGGACTTCGGTAATGAAGGTGCCATCGATTTTTACGTAATCGACCGGAAGTTCTTTCAGATACTTATGGCTCGCTAATCCGGTGCCGAAATCATCTAGAGAGAACTTGCAGCCAATGTTCTGAAGGGTTCTGACAAAATCGGCGGCGCGCGGAAGATTATCGATAGCACCGGTCTCCGTAATCTCGAAGCATAGTCTGCTGGTGCCTACCCCGTATTCGGATATTTGTTCCAGCACGTAGTCTAAAAATTCATTTTCCGTGATGCTTGTGCCGGATAGATTGATCGAGAGTTCAGGTACTTCCTTCTGCGTATCCATGAGCTGGGATATCCAGGAAAACGCTTCTTTAATCACCCAGCGATCGACGAGGGTCACGTAGCCGAAGCGCTCCGCAGACTGGATAAATTCCTGCGGCGACAAAAGCTCGCCGTTTTCTTCACGAATCGCTAGCAAGATTTCGTAGTGGTGGGTTGCGCTTTCGCTTCCGTCTATGGAGCTTTGTACTATCGGTTGCGCTCGAAGTACCAAGCCATCGGTAGACATTGCTTCATCGAGACGTTTTCGTGAAGCTTCTTTGTCACGGAGATAGTTAAGGACCTCTTCTTGATCAACATCGAAGACGACAACCTGGTCTCTCCCCTGGCTTTTTGCAAGTTCAAGCGCTGATCTTGCTTGCGCTACGATCGACTGGGGACTCTCACTGGCTTGAACGACCGCTGCAATCCCGATCGACACGGTAAAGGAGACAGCCTCGGTTCCAATATTGAGGCTACTCCGGGCGATGTCTTCGCGAATTTTGTTCGCTATCACTTTTGCTTCGGCGACGCTCCGATAGGTCAGCAATACACCAAACTCGTCTTCTTTCATTCGCGCGGTGAGCGCGCGGCGATCATTGAGCTGAGCCAGAAGTTGTGCAAATTCGCCCAAGACCTGGTCGCCGCTCGTTTCATCGAAAACTTCGTTAACCAGATTGAAGTTATCGATATCAACCAACATAAACGCGTGCTCCGTAGAGCGTGCTTGCGCATGGCGTAGGCTTCTCTGGAGCTGGTAGAGCAATGAGTCACCGTTGATTAGTTTTGTGAGCTGATCTCGATTGCGGTCAAAGGTGAGCGTACGTTGGGCCTGCTCAAGCGTTTCGTACATACTCTGGTCGAGCACCGACATGTCTTCGACCGGAGAGCGGGATTGGGCGCCGCGACTCAGCTGCCGAGCTAGCTGAATGGCCGTGAGTTCCGCGATTTTCTGTCCTCGCTCATTCACAAACGCAAATCGATCTTTCTCGTCGCTAACCCAGATTAGTCGCATTTGGCGTCGTCGTCCCTGCTTGTCGCGATAGCGGAGACGGGCACCTGGTTCTAGCTCTGCTACACGGCCCAACCAGCGCCGTAGGCGGGGGAGTTGTTCGACCCGTTTTTCATTGGGGGTAACCGGCGTTTGCAGTGCAGCTTGGTACGCGCTTGTAGCCAGCGGAAGACGTCCAGTAAGCACGGCGTTGACGCGTCGCAGGGCCTGCTCGTGGGCGACGGACCCCGGATTAGACGCCTGCAAACGCTTATTCAGCGCGCGAAGGCGCAGCTGCATTTCCTTGATGTTCGTTTCGCTCAACGAGGTGCTTGTGCTTTCTTGGAAATTGGCAAGGAGGCTGTCTAGAAGCGCTGCTTCTTCCTGCCAAGCGACGCTGTCCTCGTCCTCGCGCAGCGCGAGTTGCACCAGGGCTGATCTCCAGCCCCCTTCTAACAGTTCGATGATCGGCTTCGGGCTGTCGATGCGCCCTAGGCGCGCATCTAACATTCGTTCAACGCGTCGCTGCGCCCTTGTCAGTCTTTCCTGTCCCTCAAGACCGCTAATGACTCTTTCAACATTACGGTCGTAGACGCGGTCTTGCTGAGCAAGGAGGGCATCGAGATTGGCCTGTGCCTCGTCAAATACAACGGGATCTTCGTTGTAGCTTTCAGCGACCTGATCGACTATTGAAGATACTTTGCCCAGCAGGTTTCGATTTTGAGAGTTGTCTGCGCTTGCGAGGACAGAAATCTTGTTTAACAGTTGGTGTGCGGGGTGGTCCGGCTGTGCAAAAAATCGTGGCTCGCGCAGGGACAGTCGCGCGAGCGGAACTCGCAGCCTCGCAAGGCTTGGAGCCATGTCTGAACTTACTTCAAAATTGTTGTGTAGCGTTCGAAAGACGTTGTCGACAAAGCCCAAGCGATTTGCCCCGTCGCGACCAATCGTTGACTCCGCGTCCGGCCCCAGCTGAGTTTTAATGAGCTCTTCTAATGGTTCTAGGTCTCCAAGATTTTGTTGCGCTTGAAGCTGTTGCGTTTGCATAGCAAGTAGCGCCTCTAATAAGCGCTCTTGACTCTGACTGCTCGCCCCTGCTTCTGGGTTCTGGTCGCCGATGGGGGTCGGGGCCACCGTCTCGCTACTGCTTAGACTGTCGGTTTTGGGTGCAGCTTCACCTTCACCATCAGCTACGATGCCGTCTGCGTCCTGCTGTTCCTCGTCTTCGGCTGGCGCAGCCCTGCTGGTGTTGAGCGCGTGCACAACGGCATCGTACATTGAATCATGCCGGTCTCTGCTAGCATTCTCGGCTGAGTCTTGGCTTGAGCCGCTACCGCTATCAGCGCCTGCAGCTTTGCCATGACGCTCGGACTCAGATTCCGTAGCTGGCTCGGCACCGCTGGTAGAAATAGCATTACCGGAGCTCTGACCGCTGCCGCCGCCACCCGCACCTGCGATAGCTTCCCGGTCCTTAGGCCTAACGGTGCTCTTGATGATTCGCTTTTCGACAGGATTCAAAAGCGAACCGTTCTCTCGGATATCTTCTTCTAGGTCCTTCTCGATGCCGGCTTCAATGAACAGTTCATTGAGTTGGGGGTATAGCTTGTCGAGCACTGGCGCGTACTCTTTGCCAAAAAACTCCAAGGTATCTTTTATGACTTCTACGCTATCAGAGATCTTATCTAGCGAGGTTGTGAAGGCCTGCACAATGTAGGTGGGATGAAACGGGGTGCGCGCTTTTCTTGGCTCTATGTCGGCGACCAATGCCGATCGAATCGTCAAACACTCTAAGGTAATGCGATGTTTTTCGATCAAGGAGCTGACGAGTTTGTCTACTGCAAGTTTCTGATCCATTTCGTCCAGGGCGACCAAATCAAGATTTTGCGCGGAGGCAGCTTCTAAATCGGCGAAGGTCTGACCCTTATCTTTTTCTGTGGTCGCCAAGCTCGCCATAAGATGCTCGCTAAAGGTCTCCATAAAACGGTCATTGTTTCGCTTGAGCATATTTAAGGCGTCGTAATGCGCATGCTGCCCGGAGATGCCATAGCGGGAAGACGTGGAGAGGTCAAAAAGCTGGTCGCCTAGCTCTACTAAAAATCGGCGCAGGGCACGCAGGAGCTGCTCTCTGCCCATTTGTCGCATATTTTTGAGCAGTTCGTCGGCTTCGACTTCCGTGGGGAGCCAAACTATCGCGCCCGGATCCAAGGCCTCTAACAGCGGGTCTGGGAGTTCCTGATCTGTGCTGAGAAGCAGCTCGCGAGAATTCGCAGCGTCAATGCTGCCATCTACCGTGACCTGGGTCTCATCATCACCACCTACACCGACTACGAGTAACTGTACGGGGAGGCCTTCGGGAGGCAGGGGCGATATTGCTTGCTTTGGCTGAAAACGAAGAGCTCTTTCGTCGCTAAGTCCAGCGGTTCCCGCGAACCTAAGACCATCTGGGAGTCGTATGTAAGCCGGCAGGGAAGGCCGTTTATTGCTCATAGAATTGTTGAACTTCCGCTGCTTAGTGCCAATGCCGGGAGCTGAAACATCCGCGCCTAGCGTATTTGATACCAGTATACGTAATATGTGCGATCTAAAGAATGCCCTCCAAGCTACTGATTTGGCGCCATTTAGAACCTACTATAGATCCTACTTAAGAGCCGTCCCTAGCCCGTTTAATTGCGGCTATGGTCAACTATGCGGGGTAGGGGGAAAAAGCAAATATGAGTGATGAGCGACGACCGGTTAAGCTTCAGCCAGAATGGCTAAAGCTGTTGGAATCAGAGTTTGCCGAACCCTACATGCACGACTTATCGCTATTCTTGCGTGAGCAACGTAGTGCAGGTGTCCCCGTGTATCCACCGCCAGCGGAGATCTTCTCTGCGTTTTGGGCGACACCGCCTGATCAGGTTCGTGTGGTAATTCTGGGGCAGGATCCTTACCACAATCCTGGTCAGGCGCACGGTCTTTGTTTCTCCGTAAATCGTGGCGTCGCTGTACCGCCCTCGCTGCTTAACATCTACAAAGAGTTGCAATCAGATCTTGGCGTAACAGCCCCTGCCCACGGTTTTCTTCAACCATGGGCAAGCCAGGGAGTGCTGCTACTCAATAGCGTGCTGACCGTCGCGCACCGAGAGGCCGCCTCACATCAGGGAAAAGGCTGGGAGGCATTTACCGACAGGGTCGTGGAGTTGTTGAATGAGCGTTCGTTGCCGACGGTATTCATGCTGTGGGGTTCGCACGCACAGAAAAAAGGACGCGCCGTGACGGCTTCTCATCATCTGGTGCTTACCGCTCCTCATCCGTCACCCCTGAGTGCGCATCGTGGATTCTTCGGTTGCAAGCACTTTAGCCGTGCGAATCAATTTCTCAGCGAGCACGGGCGCGGCGAGATCGATTGGCAACTGCCTCGATAGTGCGCGGCCCTTCGAGTGGGGATTCGAGAGGGAAGCCGAAGACGGAAAGCGAAAAATCAACCCCTTGCGTCCTCAAGGCGGCTTGTTTCTGCGCGTATCGGTGTGAGTTTCACATCTGCGGAGGTGATCAGGGGTAGATCGAGGAAGTCCGCTTGTACCTCGGCGGCGACAACTAGCCCGCCATCGTAAGCTTCGCCGACTCGAAGGACTTTGCCCGTG
Organism: Pseudomonadota bacterium; assembly: GCA_039815155.1. GTDB lineage: Bacteria > Pseudomonadota > Gammaproteobacteria > Pseudomonadales > Halieaceae > Congregibacter. Next base: position 26,950 of record JBCBZV010000039.1, on the reverse strand, counting down.
CGCGGACTGGTGCGCGCGTCGGCGCCCAACTGGTGCAATGAATCCCCCACGTCGACGCGTGGTGGGCTCTGCATTACATCAGCGCCTGCGTGTTCGCTTGTATACACCCCGAGCCGCTTTTTGCTCTTGCCCTTGTAGTGGAGGCGCGCAACGACCTCCTGGCCCGTATAGCAGCCCTTCTTAAAGGATACGAGTCCTGTTAAGTCGTAGTTGAGCGCTTGCGGGGTGTACTTCTCCAAAGCGCTGCCGTCGATCGCGAAGTGACCTGCTCGCAGCAATTCTCCCTGCCAAGCGGCCTGCGTGCCTCGACGCTCCACGTCCTCTTCAAGGTGCGGAAATGGTTGCGTATCGTCATGGAAAAAGACTTCCACGCTACGCGCACTTCGACGGACGATAGAGGCGCGTCCATCGAGGGCCGAGGCCACCTGATCGATAGTTTTCGGGATCGACTGCAGCTGGACTTCGCTAGCTGTGGACGCGCGAAGTGCTAGGTTTTCGGGTAGTTCGCCGTAGACACCATAGAGTCGATCTTGACTCGTTTCTTCTTCGACGCTTATTCGCGAAAACTGTGCGTAGCGACTAAGCACCTCTGTCACTGCTGCAGCTACAGAACGACGCAAGCGCAGAACACAGTGATCTTCATCGCGCTTTAGAAGAAGGACATCGCTGAGCACCCGACCTTTAGCGCTGCAAAGAGCGCCGGGTATCGATTTTCCCGTTTCTAGATCTCGCGTATCGCAGGTGAGTTGGCCTTGCAGAAAGCCAGCAATGTCTCTGCCGCGAAGATGGAGCACGGACTCATCAGGGAGCTGAGAGATAAAGAAAGGCAATTTCAGTCCTTATTGGCCAAGCACTTGGATTAGGTGCGTCATCCGTTCATGATAGCCCCCGCAGGTGCTGGACGCATTCCGACACGGCTTAGCTTGAGCGGCTAAGGCGAATCAAGCGAATAAAGCGAATAAAGCGACCAAGTTCGCAGTTCCGCGCTAGCATTTGGTCGTCTGTGTTCTTCTGTGATCATCTGATTGAGCTGGCGTATTCTACCTTTATCCACACGTCCGGCGAAAAGATCGAAGGAGAGACAAACAACATGCTCGTTGGTAGAACCCGCGAGTGCTTCGGAGAACATTTTCGCGATGAGCGATAGGGCAATGCGTAATACGGAAGTTAGTGATAAAGAAGTGAGTGATGAGGAAGAGATCGATTATCGGCAGATGCGCTGGGCGAGTCGTCGGGGCATGCTAGAACTGGATCTGATTCTCGAGCCCTTCGTAGATAATCACTATCCAAATTTGAATTCGGAAGACAAGTCTCGTTATCGCGCCTTGATGAGCTGCCAAGATCAGGAGCTGTTTGATTGGTTTCTGAATAAAAAATTGCCTTCGGAACTCGCCCACAGACACATTATCGAACTGATCCTTGCCGCCAAGCGAGCAGCCTTACCGGCTTAAAGCGTCGCTGACGCATCGTAAGCTCAAGTATTGCGCGGTCGTATTACTGTGCCTTATAGCCGTAGGCGAGATGCCGCGATCTCCTGGGGCATCCGTCCTAATTCTCTTAGCCGTCGGTCTAACATGGCACCTTTGGCAGAGACTTGAGCTATCCGGAGCCGAGATGGTCGTTGCTGGGCAGATGGCTACGCCACCTCCTTCCACTCCTGATCCGTCCAGGGCGACCCACCATCAGTTCAATCACGATGTCTGTAAGCAGGTACTAATAGATGAATACTGGCTAAGGCCGAAGTCGCTTGAAGTGTCTCAGACTTGGTGGATTAGAGGGCAACACAGCGAAGGCAACGACAAAACCGAAGAAAAGAGCGACGAAACTAAGCAGGAGCAAATCGCCTGTAATCTTGTCTGCCGTGCACGAGCACGATGGTTTGTGTGCGTTGAGCTCGTGAATAAACGCGAGCTAGTCCCTCCAACCGCTAACTCATTCCTGCCAGCAAAGGCGCTTCTGCGTCGACGCTGCTTACTCGTTTATGCAGATTCTCTCGAAGACGATTCATGGCGTCGCTTTCGCAGACAATTACTGCTCGATTCATTTAGACCCCGAGCTTAGTTCCGCTGCTTCACCTGAGAATGGCTAAGCATCATCAAAGCCGTGTACTCCTCTGCCAACGTTCTAGTGCTTTTCGTCCACTGCACTCATTGTTGGCTGCACGCTACGGGGCGGCACTGTTCCGGGCTGAGAATCGTATCTTGTCCGGGCTGAGAATCGTATCTTGCGCATCGGCCGCTAAATTTGGGTAGTCTAGAGTGAAATGCAACCCGCGACTTTCTTTGCGAGCCATCGCGCAGCGGATGATCAATCGAGCGACTGTTGTTAAGTTACGCAATTCCAGTAAGTCGTTGCTGACCTTATAATTACTGTAGTACTCATAAATCTCTGTGGTCAAAAGATCGGCCCGGTGGAGTGCGCGCTCTAATCGCTTATTCGTGCGGACAATGCCGACGTAGTCCCACATAAATCGCCGAAGTTCATCCCAGTTGTGCGAGATCACGACGTCCTCGTCCGAGTCGGTGACCTGACTTTCATCCCAGGGTCGTGGGGGCTCACCGGAATGGGCAACGCCACTCAAATATGTCTCGATGTGGGAAGCAGAGGTTTGTGCGTAAACGAGGCATTCCAAGAGGGAGTTACTTGCCATGCGGTTTGCCCCATGAAGTCCCGTAAAGGAGCACTCGCCTATCGCGTATAGCCCTGCTGTGTCGGTGCTCCCGTGCTCGTCCACAACGACGCCGCCGCAGGTGTAGTGGGCGGCGGGCACAACGGGAATTCGCTCACGGCTAATGTCGATTCCGAAGCTCAGACAGCGTTCATACACCGTTGGGAAGTGGTGCCGAAGGAAGTCTTCTGATTGGTGGCTGATATCCAAGTAGACACAGTCAATCCCGAGTCGCTTCATCTCATGATCAATTGCCCGCGCGACGATGTCGCGCGGTGCCAGTTCTTCGCGCTCATCAAAGTTGGGCATGAATCGTTCCCCGGATGGCAGCACGAGCTTCGCCCCTTCGCCGCGCAGCGCTTCAGTTATGAGGAAAGACTTCGCATCCGGATGGTAGAGACAGGTAGGGTGAAACTGATTGAACTCCAAATTGGCAACGCGGCAGCCAGCTCTCCACGCCATCGCAATTCCGTCACCGCTTGCTCCATCGGGATTACTTGTATAGAGATAAACCTTGCTCGCACCTCCGCTCGCTAGAACGACGACGCGGCTCTCAAACAAATCAACGTGTTCCTGCGCTTCGTCTAAGGCGTAGATTCCTCTGCAAACACCGTCTTCGACAATGAGATCAACTGCAATTCTTCCCGAATAAAGGTGGATATTCGCTGCGGATTGAGCCCTCGCTTCCAGTACTTCGCCAATCGCGCCGCCGGTGCGATCTGCCGCGTGTACGATTCGCCGATGGCTGTGCCCACCCTCCTGCGCTAGGTGATACTCGGGGGATTGGCTGGGATCAATGTCTTCACGTAGATCAAAGTCCACGCCCAGGGAAGCGAGCCACTCAACGGTCTCTGTACTTCTCGATACGGTAAGTTCTACGGCGTCACGATGGCAAAGACCGGCACCGGCCGCGAGCGTGTCTTCGACATGAGACTCGACGCTGTCTCGGGCGTGGAGTACTGCGGCCATACCGCCTTGGGCCCAGTAGGTAGAGCTTTGGGTTACGTCACCTTTAGACAGAACAGCGATATTTAGCTTTTTGGGTAATTTTAGGGCGGTGGCGAGGCCGGCGGCGCCACGCCCGACAATAACGACGTCGTGTTTAAAATGCGCACCCATGTCTTGTTATCAGTCCTTTTGGGCTCTCAAGAAGCCCGCTATGATGCCGCAACTTTTCGAGCGGCAGAGGGTAAATGAGAGTCACTAACAACACCAGTGCTCATGGTTTCTCTTTTCCATCCGGTAGGAATGAACTAGCTCGCTATTCTGTGGTCCATGAAGCACAAGATAACGTCGGCGAGAGGAACAACCGACATAGCGCTGATCACGGAGGATAGCGTCGTTTGACGACTTCGGTCACAGACAAGCAGCTGGTACAGAGGGTACAAAGAGGTGACAAGGGTGCCTTCGATCTTCTCGTCATTAAATACCAGCAAAAAATTCACAGCCTGATTAGTCGCTTCGTTCACGATGCAGATGAAGTACAGGATGTTGCTCAGGAGGCGTTCATAAAGGCCTACAGGGCGCTGCCTGGGTTCCGCGGTGACAGCGCGTTTTACACCTGGTTGTATCGAATTGCGATCAATACGGCCAAAAACCACTTGGTTTCTAGATCGCGTAGGCCACCGGGAACGGATGTAGAGCTAGAAGACGCTCAGTACATGGAGTCTGCCGGTGCCCTCAGAGACCAGGAAACTCCCGAGAACGCATTCTTTGGAGAAGAGTTGCGCCAAACGGTCAATGGTGCATTAGCCGCCTTACCGGACGACCTTCGTACTGCGGTAAGCCTGCGAGAGTTCGACGGCATGAGCTATGAGGAAATAGCGGAAGTTATGGAGTGCCCCGTGGGTACAGTTCGATCTCGTATCTTCAGAGCACGGGAAGCAATCGACAAGAGCGTCAAGAATCAAATGGATGGCCAATAACATTGGGTATTTCTGAGAGTACATGATTATTTCTTGGCCGAGCATGCGTTAAAAATCAGATCGACGAAGCGCCTGCGAACTTTCCTGACATCGTGCCCTTTGCGTATGGGTAGCGAGTTGAACCAAATGATGGAGTTGCGCTCTAAGATGATTATCATGCGGCCAGTTTGCGATGTCGCCGAGACGACGGATCAGGACAGCGTGGGTCGCCGGCGAGCACAAGCTGTTCGGCGCTGGTTAGCGAGAGTTAGGCGAGAGTTAGGCGAGAGCTAGGCGATAGTTAATAGCTGCTGATGGTTTTAACAACTGAACTTGAAGTAGGGTGCTCAGGCGTATCTCTAGTTCAGGATTCTTAAGTAAGAGGTTTTGAATATGGTGGATGGAAGTCGTATGCAGGTAGTCGCATCTGAGGGCCGTGAAGGCCTAGCTTCAGACAGCGATACCGTAAACGAAACTTTATCAGCGCTTATGGATGATGAAGCGCAAGAGTTCGAGCTGCGACGCCTATTGAAATCGTTGGATTCGGAACCTCAGGTGCTCGAAAGATGGTTTCGCTACCAAGCGGCTAGAGAGGCACTGACCGGTGCCCCTGTATCCGCGGATAGCAGTTTTGCCGCTAGTGTCCGTGCGGCCCTAGATGAGGAGCCCGCGCACAAGGCGTCGTCAGCATCCGGCGGATGGTTGCAAGCAGTCGGTGGGTTCGCGGTTGCGGCTTCTGTCGCGTTTGTCGTTGTCATCGGCGGCCAACAGCTAGCGGAAACTTCCGCTAACGGTGTTGAGCAAGTAGCGCGCGTCGCACCAATTCCGGTGGGCGTCGTCAACACCACAGGAGCGATTCCCGTACAAGCAAGCTTTGGAACAACCGCCTTGCCAGTACTGCAACCGGCGGACCGGACGGCCTATCGTGAGTTAGCTCGTCAGCGCTTGCTTCGGTACAGTCAAGAGCATGCGGAGCACGCCTCTCTTAATACCCCCCACGGTATGCTTCCCTTTGCTCGCGTGCCGGTTATACGTGAGTAAGAGCTGGTTTACTGAGACTACTGACCGCTCATTACCAATGGTGATGAAAATACAACGGGTAGAAAAAATATTGGATACGATCGGCCCAAGAGGCAGTCGTTGGAATGGATCATTCGGTATAAGTGGCTGGCTCGGCATTGTACTGTGTACCGTCGCCGCTTCGGCACACGCGCAGCAATGTGAGCAGATGGATGATCGGGTCCGCGATCTCTTGCGCGCCATGTCCAGTAATTCGCAACAGATTGATTACAACGGCGTGGTGACTCTGCAACGGGGTGGTGATATGCAGATCATGGAGCTTACTCATACCGTCTCTGGAGGGCAGGCCACCGAAGCGATTTCGCGTCTCACTGGGCAGGATGCGAGGATCGAGCGCCAGGCTCACCCGAACGACTGTATGCACCCAGGTCATCATTTATTGCGTGCCGAGCAGGAAAATGGCGGTGCCGTATGTTCCCTCGTTGACAATTACCAGTTTCGAGTGAGCACAGGGGATCGAATTGCCGGTCGCGAGGCGGTTCGTCTGCGCGTGGAACCGCGCGATATGTATCGTTTTGGATATGTTTTCGAATTGGATCGCGATACGGCCTTGATGTTGAAGTCCACGACTTATTCGATCGATCAGCAGGTGCTTGAGCAGTTCCAGTTCGCCAGCTTATCGATGGAGCAAGGGAAAGAAACCGAGGCGGAGCTTCAGCACCAGGCTAGTCATCCCCATCCGCATGAAACTCGTCACTTGCGAACAGGGCCTGAGTGGGCGGTTTCCTGGTTGCCAAAAGGCTATGTGACCACCGACGCCGCGCCCTTAAGTTCTGAGCGCAAGAGTTACACGGACGGCCTTTCATCATTCTCCGTATTTCTCGAGCCGCTTCAGTCGGCAATCAAGCCCGGCGAGGGTGTTGAACGACAGGGTAGTACGGTAGCTTATACCCGCGGTACGCTGATCGGTCGTAGGCCCGTTCTGGTGACCGTGGTGGGCGAGATTCCTACCAATACTGCGCGAATGGTGGCCGATTCGGTCAAAATGCGCTGACTATTCGTTATCTTCCATGAGGCTATAAGCCTTGGGCCGCTACCAGGACCGCTAGAGCAGAGAGCTTCTCAGCCAGTTTTTTCCGCACTGTTTCAAACCGATCTCATGTCAAAGATGGAGCTTCCAATGGATCATTCTTCTTACTTCCTGCGACGCATATCGACGCCGCTGCTGTTGGTTCTTGCCTTGCTCTTTAGTACTTCAGCGGGTGCAGCGGAACTGCCAGACTTTACTGAGATCGTCGACGAGCATTCACCTGCCGTAGTCAAGATTGTAGTTGAGGCTAGTGAGCGCGCAGCTGGAAACATGAACCAGGAAGAGATACCTGAGTTTCTTCGCCGCTATTTTCAGATACCAGTGCCGCCGCAAGGGCAAAGAGAGCGAATGGCGACCGGGTCTGGATTCATTCTTTCTGAGGATGGCTACGTGGTCACCAACAACCATGTGGTGGAGGGAGCCGATAAGATCACTGTCCGTCTTTCTGATCGCCGAGAGTTCGATGCGGAGGTCGTGGGGCTTGATCCACGATCTGATTTAGCGCTCCTTCGGATTGAGGGCGATAAGTTGCCTTTTCTTGAACTCGCCAAAGATGGGGAATTGAAGGTCGGTGAGTGGGTCTTGGCTATCGGTTCGCCTTTCGGTCTCGACTATTCAGTGACGGCTGGAATCGTAAGCGCGATTGGACGCAGCTTGCCAACTCGCAGTGGAGAAAACTACGTGCCCTTCGTGCAGACCGATGTGGCCATCAATCCGGGAAATTCCGGCGGTCCTCTATTCAATCTAGAAGGTGAAGTCGTCGGTGTGAATTCTCAGATTTTCACCACTCGAGCGGGTGGTTCCATAGGACTGTCTTTTTCAATTCCGGTGAACGTGTTGCGTAACGTGGTCACTCAGCTTAAGGACTCCGGAACTGTGACCCGCGGCTGGTTGGGGGTCACTATTCAGAATGTCGACCGAACGCTCGCCGAATCCTTTGGCCTCGATCGACCCATGGGGGCGCTTGTGTCTCAGCTCGCCCCGGAAAGTCCAGCGGCAAAAGCAGGAATTCAAGCGGGAGATGTGATCATCGAATTTGCAGGGGAATCGATAGAGACATCCTCTGACTTGCCGCACGTGGTTGGACTGATCGCGCCGGGCACCAAGGTTAAGATGCGTATCGTTCGCGAGAAAAAGAAGAAGACGGTTACGGTAACTGTTGGCGGGCTTGATGCGGATGATAGTCTTGCGGAAGCCTATGGTGGGAACAGCGGAGACGAAGGCAAGGGCGGCAGGCTCGGCATCTCCATAGAAGAGGCTCCAGAAGAGGTGCTGACTCGCTGGGATCTTTCTGGCGGAGTTATTGTACGTTCAGTAAAGACTGATTCACCTGCGGCGGACGCGGGGCTGATGAGCGGTGACGTGATTACCGCTGTGGGATCTACCCCGATTCGCTCCCTAGAGTCTTTTCGGGAGACGATTTCCGGGTTTGCGGACGGTGAGTCTATACCGCTGCGGCTGATGCGGCGCGGATCTCCGCTATTTATTGGCATTAAGCTCGGTGAGTAAGCGAGGGCCCGCTTCTGGAGATTGACTCCGTTTGTACTGAGCGGAGTCTTCAGGGCATGACGTGAGTTGTGCCCTTTTCTGTTTCTACAGCGCAGTTTTTTCCTTTTCAAGCGGTTACAATTCGCGCCCGCCAGCGCTCCGCAGTGATGGGCCCCGACCTGGCAAAGTTGTTTTGACGCTTCTTTTGATGGATTAACAGCATAGGATTCAACGGTTCCGCGTGCGCGATTTAGAACACATCCGTAATTTTTCCATCATTGCTCATATCGACCACGGCAAGTCTACGCTCGCCGATAGATTCATCCAGCATTGTGGGGGCTTGAGCAGCCGCGAAATGCAGGAGCAAGTGCTCGATTCAATGGATATCGAGCGCGAGCGCGGCATTACGATCAAGGCCCAGAGTGTCACCTTGGATTATGCGGCTAAAGACGGAACTACCTACCAGCTGAATTTCATCGACACGCCAGGCCATGTCGATTTTTCTTACGAAGTTTCTCGTTCTCTTGCCGCCTGCGAGGGTGCATTGCTGGTTGTTGACGCGGGTCAGGGCGTGGAAGCTCAGTCCGTTGCCAACTGTTACACGGCGATTGAGCAGGGGCTAGAGGTACTACCGATCCTCAATAAGATGGACTTGCCGCAGGCAGATCCGGATAGGGTAAAGCTCGAAATAGAGGAAATTATCGGCATCGATGCAACGGACGCTTCCCTGGTCAGCGCGAAGAGCGGATTGGGCATAGAAGATGCGCTAGAGTATCTCGTTGAGCACATACCGCCACCGGAAGGGGACCGCGATGCGCCTTTGCAAGCGTTAATCATCGACAGTTGGTTCGACAACTACCTCGGCGTTGTATCGCTGGTTCGAGTAAACCAGGGCGTTCTCACTAAGCGAGATCGTATAGTTACTAAAGCTACTGGTAAGCAGCATCAAGTTGACGCGGTCGGTATTTTCACGCCCAAACGGGAAGAAAGGGCGTCGCTCTACGCCGGCGAAGTTGGCTTCGTCGTGGCTGGGATCAAAGATATTCAGGGAGCACCCGTGGGCGATACGCTGGTTCACGCGAACCAATCAGATGTACCGTCTCTTCCGGGGTTTCAAACCGTTAAGCCACAGGTGTACGCAGGCATCTTCACCGTGTCTGCAGATGACTACGAGGACTTTCGCGAAGCGCTAGCTAAACTGACCTTAAACGACGCCTCTCTGTTTTACGAGCCGGAAACTTCCGACGCCCTCGGCTTTGGCTTTCGCTGTGGTTTTCTCGGAATGCTCCATATGGAGATTATTCAGGAGCGGCTAGAACGCGAGTATGACCTCGATTTGATCACCACGGCGCCGACCGTCGTGTACGAGGTGGTGAAGAAAAGCGGCGATGTCGTTCGAGTGGATAATCCTTCAGCGCTGCCCGATACCGGTGATATAGAGCAAATGCGTGAGCCGATCGCACGCTGCAATATTCTCGTTCCGCAAGACTATCTCGGCAACGTCATCAGCTTATGTGTCGAAAAAAGAGGGACTCAAAAAGATATGCAGTTCCTGGGTGCGCAAGTTTCCCTTACCTATGACATACCTATGGCTGAAGTCGTTCTAGACTTTTTTGATCGGCTAAAATCGGTGAGCAGAGGCTATGCGTCGTTGGACTACAGTTTTGAGCGGTTCGAGGCGGCGAGTCTTGCTAAATTAGACGTACTCATTAACGGTGATCGGGTGGACGCGCTGGCGATTATCGTTCACCGTGACAACCTGCAGCATCGGGGGCGCCAGCTCACAGAGAAAATGAAAGAGCTTATTCCGCGGCAGATGTTTGACGTCGCGATTCAGGCCGCGGTCGGAGGTAAAATTGTGGCCCGACAAACGGTTAAAGCACTGCGTAAAAATGTGACGGCGAAATGCTACGGCGGTGACGTGACCCGCAAACGAAAATTGCTTGAGAAGCAAAAGGCCGGTAAAAAGCGCATGAAGCAAGTGGGTAGAGTTGAGATTCCCCAGTCCGCATTCCTAGCTGTTTTAAAAGTCGATTGAGACGCTTCTTTGCTTGATGCGCTAGGATTTACGTATGTCGATTGATTTCCCTCTGATATTAGTAGCGCTGGTGTTTGGCACTGGGTTGATTTGGCTTGCCGATCGCCTGCTGCTCGCACCCAGTCGCCAACGGAGCTTTGAGGCCTTGTGCGCGCGCTACCCATCCTGGGAAAAGGATGGCAGCTCAGACGCTAAGGATTTTGCTCTGGCTGCTGAAGGTTTACCCCGGGAACCGACCATTGTCGAATATTCGCGGTCTTTCTTCCCCGTACTCGCGGTTGTCTTCGTACTTCGTAGCTTCCTGGTTGAACCATTTCAAATACCTTCTTCGTCAATGGTCCCAACCTTGGAGGTAGGCGACTACATCCTGGTCAACAAGTTTACCTATGGTGTACGGCTACCCGTGCTACGGACTAAAGTTTTAGATTTAGGTAAGCCCGAGCGGGGGGATGTGATGGTGTTTTTTCCGCCGCATCTCAACAAAACCTACTACATAAAACGCGTCATCGGTGTTCCTGGGGATGTAGTGAGCTATCGGAATAAACGGCTGTATGTGAATGGTGAACCCGTTAGCTTCGAACCGATTCCGGTAGTACTTGAAGAGCAGAACAGATTCCAAGTCGGTGTTGCCGAGCTAAACGGTCAAAAACATCTACAGCGGCATGACCTCTTGCGTCGGGGACGGGATTTCACGGTCACCGTGCGGCCCGGCCACTATTTCATGATGGGCGACAACCGCGACAATAGCTCCGACAGCCGGGTCTGGGGGCAGGTCGCCGAGCGCGATATCGTGGGCAAGGCCTTTGCCATTTGGATGCACTGGCCAACCCTGTTCAGTGTGCCAAGCTTTGATCGAGTTGGCGCGATAGAATAGCAGTAGATCGCCGCCTTACCTTGCTGCGAAGAAGAGAGATCGATTCGAGTGGTGAGCCTGTATTCAAGCGCGGCTTCCCTCCATTCCCAAAGGGCGATCCAGAGGGGCGAGAAGCACTACCAATGATGCATTGAATCCCCCCGCAAATGGGCCGATTATGACCCCTGCAAGAGTTTAAGATGTGCCGATTGACGGGTGCTGCAATGGAAAGCGAACGGTGTTGCCAATGAATAAGAACAACCAATCAAATTTTTCGGGCTTTGCGGGCGCTGCCGAGCCGCGAATTGACTGCGCTCGGTTCCGCAGAAGTGGCTTTGTCTACACACAGAGTTTTGGCGGGCGCTTGCAATGCGGTGCAGGTCATTCCTATCGATCACCCGCTAGACAACGGGGGATGGGAATGCTCGGCATACTGACTATAGCGATTATGGTCGGTTTCTTTGTGATGTCGGCAATCCGCATTGCGCCCAGCTACACGGAGTACCTTGTGGTCAAAGAGACAGTGATTCGTGTAGTGGAAGAGTACGACGAGAATAGGGACACGCCCGCGACGCTGCGGAACACGCTGGCGAAATACTTCAACACGAATCAGATCAAAGGTATTAGTCCACGCGAAGTCATCATAAAACGGGAAAAGGGGCGTATCGTCATAAATTCGAACTACGAAAAACGCATACCGCTGGTGTGGCGTATCGATGCGGTTGTGCGCTATGACGATCTCGAATTTATCGCGGGCGAGACTTACAGCGATTGAACTCCAGTCAGGAGCGCTGGTTTGCGCAGGTTTTTGGCTGTCAGCTCAAGGCGCAAAAGCTTTTACGTCAGGCCCTTTCGCACCGAAGCGTAGCCGGTGATAACAACGAGCGGCTGGAGTTTCTTGGCGATGCGGTACTGGGATGCTACGTCAGCGAGGAACTCTATTTGCGCTTCCCCGATGCGGCCGAAGGACAGCTAAGCAGGCTGCGCGTGGCTCTTGTGAAGGGCAGCGCTCTTGCCGAGCTTTCCAGGGAAATAGGCCTGGGCGAACAGTTGATTTTGGGCGCAGGAGAAAAGCACGGGGGCGGTCGACACAGAGACTCGATTCTGGCGGACACGCTTGAGGCTCTTTTTGGCGCCATCGCTGTGGACCTTGGCCAGCAAGCCTGTAAGAGTGCGATCCATCGCGTGTTCAAAACGCGCTTTGAGAATCTGGAGCTCTCGCAAGCGGACAAAGATCCTAAAACGCGACTCCAGGAATTCCTTCAGGGCCTCGGCCGACCCTTGCCGTACTATGAGCTTGTCGAGACAACCGGAGCGGACCACGAGCGTGTGTTTACCGTGCGCTGTTTTCTAGAGGACGAGGAGCGAGACGGTGAGGGCCGGGGCGCGAGCCGACGGGCCGCCGAGCAGTTGGCCGCCGAGGTCTTATACGGGCAACTGGACTCACGTTCATGATACGTCGCTGCGGTCACGTCGCGCTTGTTGGTCGACCGAATGTTGGCAAATCGACTCTATTAAATCACTTGGTAGGGCAGAAGCTATCGATCACCTCCCGTAAACCGCAAACCACCAGGCATCAAATACTCGGCATCAAGACAACGGAGTGCGCGCAGCTCCTTTTTGTTGATACGCCTGGAATTCATCGGGAGGCAGACCGTGCCCTCAACCGGGCGATGAACCGGGCAGCTACATCTGTACTCGGCGGTGTTGATGTCATCGTCATGCTAGTTGATCGCTGCGCTTGGACCGAGGACGATGAGCGAGTTTTGAAGCACTGCGCACAAGCAGAAGCACCGGTTCTTCTTGTCATCAACAAGATCGATCTACAGGACGATATGAATGAACTGCTCCCTCATTTGGAGGCGCTTAGTCAGCGCGAGGTATTTGATGAGTTAATCCCAATAGCAGCGCTTCGCGATAAGAACCTGCCTTTACTTGAAGAGCAGATCGTCGACCGCCTACCGCAAGGAGAGTTTCTTTTTTCTGAAGATGAGATTACCGATCGAAGCGTTCGTTTTCTCGTTGCTGAGACTGTTCGCGAAAAGATTACCCGTCAACTTGGAGATGAATTGCCCTACGCGGTAGCCGTCGAAATCGAGGAGTTCAAAAAGGAAGGCGCTGTCACGCATATATCGGTGTTGATCTTGGTGGAGCGGAAAGGGCAAAAGGCAATCATCATTGGGCGTGGGGGAGAGAGACTGCGTCGCATTGGTTCAGAAGCGCGCACCGATGTTGAGCGTTTGCTGCAAGGAAAAGTCATGCTGAATCTTTGGGTCAAAGTTCGATCAGGCTGGGCGGATGATGAACGGGCGCTAAGAAGTCTCGGCTATGACGAAGGATGAAGACGCTTCTCCAGCCTGCGTACGTCCTCCACGGACGGCCTTATCGCGATAGTAGTCTCCTACTGGACCTTTTTACCGCCGAGCAAGGAAGAGTTGGTTTAGTCGGTCGAGGTTTGGCGAGAAAAAGGCGTGGTGGGAGTTTGGGCGCGCTATTGCAACCGTTCCAACCGCTGCTGGTCAGCTATCAAGGCCGCGGTGAGCTTCTCAACCTTTCCGATGCGGAAAGCGCTGGAGCTTTGAAGCGCCTCCGTGGGGACGCGCTAATGAGCGCGTTTTACCTAAATGAACTGTTACTGCGTTTGACTCAGCGGGGAGATCCACAACCCACGCTGTTTTCTCGCTACAGCGAGACTCTAACTGAGCTAGTTGATTGCTCAGCGCTCGAACTAGCTGACACTCTTAGGTGTTTTGAATTCTTCGCTATGGAGGAGCTTGGCTACGGTATTGATCTGAATCACGATGCTTCGACGGGGGCGGAGATCCAAGTCGGCGAACTCTACCTCTTTACTCCAGAGTATGGCCTCTCTCGAGCGAGCAGTAGGGCGGGTGGCGCCGACCTATGCTTTCAAGGGGAAGATGTTCTGGCTATTGCGGTGAAAGACTACGGACGGGCACGCGCAAGTGCTAAACGCCTGGCTCGCCTCTTACTGCAACCGCATCTAGGTGATAAACCACTGCGCTCTCGCGGTATGTTCCAAGAGATGCGGCGGCTTCAGCAAGGCAGAGGGGGCTCGGTTTGATCGGGATCGGCACGGATATCGTTGAAATTGCACGGGTTAAGCGGGTCTGGGAACGGCAGGGACGACGCTTCTCAGAGCGCATACTAACGACGGAGGAACTGGCCAGACTAGAGGCTATGCCCGATCCCTGGCGCTTTTTGGCGAAACGATTTTCGGCGAAAGAAGCGGTGGCTAAAGCCTTCGGATGCGGTATCGGGGCCTCCTTGCGGTGGCATGACATCGAGATAAGATCGGTCTCCACGGGCAAGCCGCTTGTGAACCTAAGCGACTCAGCACGATCCTTAGCCGCCGATTTGGGAGGCCGGGAGATTCTACTGTCGATCTCCGACGAGCGCGAATACGCAGTAGCGTTTGCCGTATTGATCCCTTAGGGTGCACGACCCCCGAAGGCTCATCAACAGGCCACGTGCTAGCGAGGCGCAGAGTGCCGATAGCGCCGAGAGTGCCGAGAGTGCCGAGAGTGCCGAGAGTGCCGAGAGTGGGGAGTTGGGCGACAAGAGTCGAAAGCCGAGAGTCCAGAGCCAAGAGCCAAGAGCCAAGAGCCAAGAGCCAAGAGTCGAGCAAAAAGAGTGATAGCTATGGCCCAAGCGCCTCAATATCCAACGATCGAATCCTGTATTGGGCGCACACCGTTGGTGCGTCTACAACGCATGACAGCGGGATCCGGCAACACCATATTGGCGAAGCTTGAAGGCAACAATCCCGCTGGATCGGTCAAAGACAGGCCTGCCTTGAGCATGATAGCCCGCGCCGAAGAACGGGGTACGATTTCTCCTGGTGATGTTCTGATTGAGGCGACCAGCGGAAACACTGGAATTGCATTGGCCATGGCGGCAGCGATTCGTGGTTACAAAATGCGCTTGATCATGCCTTCGAGTGGAAGCGAAGAAAGAAAGCAAGCTATGCGCGCTTACGGCGCGGAGCTAATCGAAGTGAGCGCCGAAGATGGTATGGAAGGTGCTAGGGACTTGGCGGAAGCGATGGCTGCAAAGGGAGAGGGCATCATTCTCGATCAGTTTGCAAATACAGATAACCCGCTCGCACATTACGAGACGACCGGGCCGGAGCTATGGGAGCAGACTGCGGGCACGCTCACGCATTTTGTGAGCAGTATGGGAACTACTGGCACCATCATGGGATGTTCTGCTTTTTTCAAAGGCAAGAATCCAGCCATTCAGATCGTCGGGCTGCAACCTTCCGAGGGCGCTGCGATTCCGGGAATTCGTCGCTGGCCTACGGAGTATCTCCCGAAGATATTTGAGCCAGCTCGCGTAGATCAAACCCTGGATATTTCGCAGCAAGAAGCCGAACACGCGATGCGTCGACTAGCGAAGGAGGAGGGCATCTTCTGCGGCGTCTCGGCGGGAGGAGCAGTTGCCGGCGCGCTCCGAATCGCAGCCGAGGTGGAAAACGCAACGATTGCGACCATTATCTGTGACCGTGGTGATCGTTACTTGTCTACGGGCGTGTTCAACGCAGAGTGACCAATGGTTCAAACGCGAGAACAACGCTATTTCACCGCCGAAGGCAAACTCGATGTTGATGCCTGGCTGGCCCAGCTTCCGGTTCCCTCCCAGCTCTCGCAACAAGATGAATCTCGTTTGCGAACTGCGTCGGCGCAGCTTCATCACGCCTCCTCTGCGAGTGGTCGAGATTGCAAGGACTGGTCTCGCCATTCGAATGTCGAAACTACCGGAGTTGAAACTGCCCAGATATTGGCTGAACTCAGGGTGGGAACGGACTGCCTGCTAGCTGGGCTTTTGTACCGAGCTGTGCGTGAGGGTCGGCTCGCTCTTGAAGACGTCGCTAGTAATTACGGTGATTCGGTCGCAACGCTGATTCGCGGCGTTTTACGCATGGCTGCCGCTGCGGACAGTCGCGGAGACCGTGATCGAATTGTCTTGGGACAGGGGGAGGCCCAGCGAGACAATGTTCGTAAGATGCTGGTATCCCTTGTCGATGACGTCCGTGTCGCTCTGATCAAGATGGCCGAGCGGACCTGTGCTCTGCGGGCAGTCAAGAATGATGAGGAAAGGCGTGTCACTGTTGCCCAAGATGTTTTCGATGTATACGCTCCCTTGGCTCATCGCTTGGGGATTGGGCACCTTAAATGGGAGTTAGAGGACTTGTCGTTCCGCTACCTCTATCCCGATTCCTATATGCGAATCGCTAAGCTCCTGGACGGCAAACGACTCGAGCGAGACCGCTTTATTGCGCGCGTACGAGAGCAACTCAGTGATGTGTTGAAAGATTCGGAAATCGAGTTTGAAGTCAGTGGGCGGGCCAAACATATCTACAGTATTTGGCGGAAAATGCAGCGCAAAGGCATTGGCTTTTCCCAGGTATACGATATTCGGGCTGTGCGCATTCTGGTTGACGAGGTCAAAGACTGCTACGCGACATTGGGTTTAGTGCACGGCCTTTGGAGAAACATACCGCATGAGTTTGATGACTACATCGCCAACCCTAAAGAGAACGGTTATCGCTCGCTGCACACCGCGGTGATTGGGCCGGAAGGCAAGGTTCTTGAGGTGCAGATTAGAACGCACCAAATGCACGAGGAGGCGGAGTTAGGAGTTTGTGCCCATTGGCGCTACAAAGGGTCTGATAGCTCGCAGCGCGGAGGCTCCAGTTACGAGGAAAAGATCAGCTGGCTCCGGCAGGTGCTGGAATGGCACGATGAAGATGAAGACTCGCTGGCTGCCGAAGAGTCTCTAAAATTTGATACGGGGCAAGATCGCGTTTACGCGTTCACACCCTCCGGTGATGTCGTCAACCTGTCGAACGGAGCAACCCCCTTAGACTTCGCCTATCACGTGCACACGGAAGTTGGTCACCGTTGTCGCGGTGCTAGAGTAAACGGGCAAATTGTTCCGCTGACTCACACCCTCGAGACTGGGGATCAAGTTGAAGTGCTGACCTCACGGGAAGGCAGTCCCAAGCGTGATTGGTTGCAATCGGGGCTTGGCTATCTTCAGACTACGCGCGCGCGGGCAAAAGTGCGGGCTTGGTTCCGCAGTCAGGCCCGCGAAGACAATGTGGACGCGGGGCGCCACCTACTGGAAAGAGAGTTCCGGAGGTTGGCCCTCACCAGCGTGGATTACAAACGCATCGCGGCGGCGGTCAGTTTGAACACCGTTGAAGATATGTACGCCGCTGTGGGTGCCGGTGATTTGAGTGCATCGCAGGTATTGCATGCGGCTGAATCCCTTATCGGTGATCAGCCGCAACCGGAACTGCGCGTAAGCCGCGGCACCGGGGCGCGCTCTACGTCTACTGTCGAAGTGCAGGGCGTTGGCAATCTGCTAACTAACATGGCGGGTTGCTGTAAACCGGTGCCAGGCGACGCAATTACAGGCTTTATTACCCAAGGGCGTGGTGTGAGTATCCACCGGGCTGACTGCGGGCGTCTCCTACAAATTACCGAGCAGCACCCGGAACGAGTGATCGACGTTGACTGGGGTAGCACGCCAGAAGAGCGCTTTGAGGTCGATCTACTGATCGAGGCCTATGATCGCCAGGGCCTGCTGCGAGACGTGACGCTGATGTTTGCAAATGCACGCATCAACGTTCTCGCCATCGCCACTCAATCGCATAAGAAGACTCATTCGGCTGATATGCGAATCACCGTTGAGGTGCCGAACCTGGGTTCCCTGGCAAAGCTGCTTGAGCGTCTAAACCGACTGAAGAACGTCACTTCTGCAAGACGGGTAACAACCGCATAAAGGATTTCTAGCTCAGCCATCCTGGGCAATAAACGCTATGAATATGAACTCGGAAACAGCGACTTACTCCCTCGCCGACCTGCTGCGTATTATGGAACGGCTTCGCGACCCAAAGCATGGCTGTCCCTGGGATATTAAGCAGAGTTTTCAGTCGATCGTTCCATCGACAATTGAGGAATGCTACGAGCTTGCGGCGGCGATAGAAGAGCTTGACTACGACCATATTGCTGATGAACTCGGAGACGTGTTGTTTCAAGTTGTCTTCTACAGCCAACTTGGCCGAGAACAAGAACTATTCGATTTTTACTCCGTAGTTGATGGTTTGGCGGAAAAACTGTTGCGCCGTCATCCGCACGTATTTTCCGAAGGCGCGATCGAAGGGCGCGCTGACCGGGTAATGGATGCGAAGCAAGTCAAGCAGCAATGGGAATCGATAAAAGCCAGTGAACGACAAGAACGCGATCAGTCAAGCGCCATTGACGATGTGCCCACTGCACTTCCCGCGCTTCCCCGTGCACAAAAACTGCAAAAGAGGGCCGCGCGCGTCAATTTCGACTGGGATTCGATCGATCCGGTGTATGACAAAGTATTGGAAGAGTACCGGGAGCTAAAGTCCGCTCACGCCGATAAAGACGAAGCCGCCGTAGAGGAGGAGGTGGGTGACCTGCTATTTACCGTCGTAAACCTCGCCAGACATCTCGGTATCGATGCGGAAACGGCGCTTCGCGGCGCTAACGGTAAGTTCGAGCGCCGCTTTCGCGCGGTTGAAAGAGAGGCTGCTTCCGCGGGTAATGATCTCCAAAAGCTAGACGCGACCACCCTTGAAGAACTGTGGCAGTCAGCTAAACAGTCGGAAAATCAGGCTAAAGCCAATCCTTAGCCGTGCGGTTTTGTGCGCAGAGCCTCGAAGTAGACGTCTGTGACAACAACTTGTACGGATAAAGCACCCTAGGTATGGTGTGCGGCCCCGCAAGGAGAGGGTCCAATCTGTAGCAGTGGGATTCGAGAGAAGTGGGATTCGTGAGCAGCGGGATCCGCAAGCGAAAAGTTAGTAAAAAGAACAAAAAAGATAAAACCAAACGCTGATCTGACAACATGCGTCTAAGGAATCAAATATGCGCCTGATTTTGCTTGGTCCGCCCGGCGCGGGTAAGGGCACGCAAGCCCAGTACATCACGGAAGAGTTTTCGATTCCTCAAATCTCGACAGGCGACATGTTGCGTGCGGCGGTCAAGGCTGGAACAGAGATCGGTCTAAAGGCGAAAGCTATCATGGACTCCGGTGCGCTAGTCTCCGACGACATCATAATTGCTTTGGTGCAGGAGCGAATCAAGGAATCCGATTGTGAAAATGGGTTTCTCTTCGATGGATTTCCGCGCACGATCCCCCAAGCGCAAGCTCTGGTAGATGCGGAGGTGCCGATTGATCATGTGGTAGAAATTGACGTAGACGAGGAGGAAATCGTGAATCGTCTCAGCGGACGTCGTGTTCATCCTGGCTCCGGCCGCGTCTACCACGTAGCGCACAACCCACCCCAGGTAGCGGGCACAGACGATGTAACCGGTGAAGCGCTAGTGCAACGCGATGATGATCAGGAACATACGGTGCGTAAACGCCTCGCAGTTTATCAGGAACAGACCCGACCGCTGGTTGATTTTTATCAGGAGATAAGCGGCAACGCGGCGCCGAGGTACCATCGGGTAAAGGGCATCGGAGACGTAGCGGATATCAAAGGGCGAGTACTTACAGCACTTAAAGCCTAGCGGTTCCTCCGTTTCTTGGAGCCAGCATATTATAGGAGCCAGCGTAGATCGCTGAACGCTGCCGTTTCCTAGTCATTCAATTCCAAGCAGCTGCATGGCTGCTCATCGCAGGGGTTCCAACAGTCCGTGCATAACTTTTTGGCTCTAGACTGTTCGACGGATACCTTGAGTATCGCCGTGAGAACCGCGGGCGCCCTTCGATCCATCCATAGATGTATCCCTAAACAACACCACCAACAGCTTTTCGCGCTGCTGGAAGAATTGCTGGCGTACGAAGAAGTGCGCGATCAACATCTCGACGCGCTGGCATACGGGAGTGGTCCCGGGTCTTTCACCGGTTTGCGCATTGCCGTCAGTTTCATTCAAGGCCTGGGCTATAGTTTGAGGCTGCCAGTCGTGGGTATCTCATCATTGCTCACGCAGGCAAACACAGCCCTAAGACTCCACCCGGATCACCGTAAACGACCTTTACTCAGCACAATTGACGCTCGCATCGGACAGGTCTACGCGCAGTGGTTCGCAAACGATGATGGCGAGTTGCACAGCCTCGGTGATGCGGTTGTTTGCAGGCCCGAAGAATTAGCCCCACCAAGCTTACCGGTCGGCGGTGATCGCTACCTGGCCGTTGGTTCTGGTTCAGACCTGCTCCCGGCAAGCCTTGATGTCGAGCACGCGCCAGGCCTAAATTTACTGTGTCCCCACGCGCTAGACATGCTTGATGAAGTCGAACGCTCCTTGCATTCAGGCGGCGGGCAACAGCCCGCGGAGGCGCGTCCTCAGTATGTGCAAAGGGAGCTACCCTGGAAAAAACTCGCAGATCAGGGGCTTAGTTGATGTCTGAGTGGCTGCAAGCAATCGCCTTAGCGCTGGTTCAGGGGTTGACGGAATTCTTACCTGTATCGAGCTCCGCTCACCTTCTCTTTCCATCGCTGCTACTCGGCTGGCCAGATCAGGGTCTTGCCTTTGACGTGGCTGTCCATTTTGGGACGCTGTTAGCGGTGCTCTGGTACTTTCGATCGGATCTTGCCGCGCTTCTTACGGGGGCGGGCGCGCTTGCTCGAGGCCAATTTGATACGCAGGAAAGTCGAGAGTTGGTGTATCTAGCCGTCGCGACGGTACCCGCAGTGCTGGCTGGTTTTATGCTCA
Organism: Pseudomonadota bacterium; assembly: GCA_039815155.1. Classification (GTDB taxonomy): domain Bacteria; phylum Pseudomonadota; class Gammaproteobacteria; order Pseudomonadales; family Halieaceae; genus Congregibacter. The sequence continues at coordinate 6,173 of JBCBZV010000039.1, read as the reverse complement.
AGGACGTCATTGGGACATTGCGCACCATTCCCGTCATCAGCACAACGACCATCTTATTTGCAGTTGTCTTAGCCATCGCTGATCGTGTCAATTTCACCAGTAGGAGCACGCAGGTAGGATCATTTTGGGTCGCGCTTCTGATTGGTCTCGCCCAGGCTCTAGCACTTATACCGGGCACCTCTCGTTCTGGGATAACGCTGTCAGCAGCGCTTTTTTTGGGGCTCACCCGTAAGGCAGCGGCTCGATTTTCTTTTCTGTTGTCGATCCCGGTAATAACTGGCGCAGCGATTCTGGCAACGGTGGATCTTTTAGCTTCGCCGACAACTGTGAACTGGCCCCTACTCGCGGTAGCACTGACCGTTGCTGCCTTTGTTGCCTACTTAACGATTGCTCTATTCATACGTTTCGTGGAGCGCGTCGGCATGATGCCCTTCGTCGTGTACCGGCTTCTTCTTGGCTGCGCTCTAATTGTTATCATTTAAGATCCGCATTCGGCGCGGAGTCACAGCTACCGAAGGTGGAAATTGCCAACAAATGAATCGACTAGGGAGATGCCTTTCGTGAAACTCGCGTTTCTTGGACTTGGTGTGATGGGTTTTCCCATGGCTGCACACCTCGCTAAGGCAGGACATGAAGTCTGCGTTTACAATCGCACCGCCTCGAAGGCGCAAGCGTGGGTGGAGGCCTATGGCGGTCGTATGGGCGCGAGTCCGGCGGAAGCTGCGGACGGCGCGGAGATCGTCTGTTTGTGCGTAGGAAACGACGATGACGTACGCCAGGTCGTTCTAAAAGAGTCGGGTGCGCTTACCACTATGGCATCGGGCTCTATTCTCATCGACCACACTACCGCTTCTGCAACTGTGGCTCGCGAATTAAGCAGCGCTTGTGAAGAAAAGCAGATCGCATTCCTCGATGCGCCAGTTAGCGGCGGTCAAGCGGGTGCCGAGAACGGGCTGCTTACAATCATGGTCGGAGGCGATAAAGGGGCTTTCGATACCGCTTTCCCGGTCTTGGATGTGTACGCACGCTGTGCGCGTCACCTTGGACCGATCGGCAGCGGTCAGCTAGCTAAGATGGCAAATCAGATTTGCATTGCCGGGATCCTCCAGGGCCTTTCAGAAGCACTGTTGTTCTCGGAAGAAGCAGGTTTAGACAGCGAAGCGGTTGTCGATGTTTTGCGTCAGGGCGCAGCTCAGTCTTGGCAAATGGAGAATCGCTCGGGGACCATGTTAAAAGGAGAGTACGAGTTTGGCTTTGCCGTCGAGTGGATGCGCAAAGATCTATCCATCGTGCTTGCTGAAGCGGATCGTATGGGTTTATCGCTCGACTTGGTAGGCCAGGTCGATGGCTACTACGCTGAGGTAGAGGCGCTAGGTGGACGCCGTTGGGATACGAGCAGCCTGTTTGCACGCTTGCGTGCTCAGCGCATAGCGCAGCTTGCGGAAGAAAAGAAAGCCACTCAGTGATGTTAGTAAGAAATCGCTTTTGGTCCTTGCATGTTACGAATCGTCAAGACAGTTAAGGGATGTGCCCAGTGGATTTAGATCCTTACAGCGAGGAAGGCTTTAAGCAAAGCTTGCTCGAATTTCTTACTCGCGCCGTTACACCCTTCCACGCGGTTCGATCGTTGGTAGGAGAGCTGGAGCAAGCGGGGTTCACTGCCTGGGATGGTCAGACCCCACTTGAACCAAAGAGCGGTGGCGCGTTTTTTACCCGCGGCGGATGCATCGTCGCGGTCAAACCCGGACGCCGGCCGCTTGGGGACGGTGGGCTGCGTATGGTGGGTGCCCATACGGACAGCCCTTGTCTTATGGTAAAACCGAATCCGGAGCAACAGGCCGCAGGCTACCAGCAACTCGGAGTTGAAGTGTATGGGGGAGCGCTACTGAATCCTTGGTTTGATCGGGATCTCAGCCTTGCGGGTCGAGTCAGCTACGTGACCCCAGAAGGAAAACTAGCAACCGAACTCGTCGACTTTGCCGATCCAATAGCCGTCATCCCGAGCTTGGCCATCCACCTGGACCGCGAAGCTAACAAGAACCGATCCGTGAATGCGCAAACGCACATGGCTCCGATCCTGGGCGCGGCTGCTAAGGAGGAGTTTTCCCTGCGCGATCTCTTGGCAGAGCGTCTTCAAGAGAATTCGATCCAAGTCAATGAGGTGCTCGATTATGAGCTGTGTTTTTACGATACCCAGCCTCCTTGCTACCTAGGTTTGAAGGGCGAATTCCTGGCCTCTGCCCGCTTGGACAACCTCTTATCCTGCTACATCGGCTGCAGGGCTTTGGCTGCAAGTGACAGTGGGGAATGGAAGCTGCTGATCTGTAATGACCATGAAGAGGTGGGTTCGCTCTCCGCCTCTGGGGCTCAGGGCCCGCTACTACGCCAGCTGCTAGAAGTATTAACTGGCCAAAGCTCGTTCTCTCAAGTGATGCGCCGTTCGATGATGGTCTCCACGGACAATGCTCACGGCGTTCATCCCAATTATCGAGAAAAACACGATGCACGCCACGGACCTCTTTTGAATGGAGGTCCGGTGATTAAGGTAAACGCAAATCAACGCTACGCGAGTTCTAGTGACGGCGCGGCTTTATTTAGGTTGATCGCACGCGAGGTGGACGTACCCGTCCAGAGTTTTGCAATGCGAGCGGATATGGCCTGTGGCAGCACGATTGGCCCGCTGACTGCCGGAGAGCTGGGCGTCACGACGCTCGATGTGGGGGTGCCTACCTTCGCAATGCACTCGATACGAGAACTCGCGGGTTCTGAAGATTCATGGTCGCTGTACGAAGTTCTGAAAGCGTACTTTGCACGCGATACCTTATTGCCGGACAGTTAACCGTTAAAGGAACTAGCGCTGCAACTGGCGCGTCGAGTCACTTTTGCTGCTTCGCTATCTGCAGCGGTTCCTACGAATATCATGATTGTAAATTTTTTCGCAGCTAGAGAGCACTAAACATGAGCGCACGTCGCGTGCTGACCGGTATCACAACCACGGGTACACCGCATTTAGGCAATTACGTGGGTGCTATTCGACCGGCTATCCATTCCAGTTCTCAACCCGGGCTCGAGTCCTTCTTTTTTCTCGCAGACTATCACGCGTTGATAAAGTGCGATGAGCCAGAGAAGGTTCAGCGGTCCACCCTGGAAATAGCTGCCACCTGGTTGGCGCTAGGTTTGGATCCGCAGCGTACGGTGTTCTATCGCCAATCGGACATTCCAGAAATCACTGAATTGACCTGGATCTTACAGTGCTCCGCAGCGAAGGGGCTTATGAATCGAGCTCATGCATATAAAGCCGCCGTAGCCGAAAATGTCGAAAAAGGAGAGGACCCGGATTTTGCGGTCACCATGGGTCTCTTTGGTTATCCAGTCCTTATGGCGGCCGATATTTTACTTTTTCGTGCGCAGGACATTCCTGTTGGCAAAGATCAAATACAGCATGTAGAAATGGCTCGGGACATAGCCCAGCGTTTCAATCACAATTTCGAAGATCTGTTTGTGCTCCCAGACGCCCGTGTCGATGACACGGTAGCGGTGCTGCAAGGTTTGGACGGCCGTAAGATGAGCAAGAGTTATCAGAATACGATTCCTCTTTTTGAAAGTGAGAAGAGACTCCGCAAGGCCATCAATAAGATCAAAACGAACTTGCTGGAGCCCGGTGAAGCTAAAGATCCTGATGACTCCACGGTCTTCCAGCTGTGGCGTGCCTTTGCCGACGAAATTCAAACGGAGGTGATGCGCGAGGCGTTTCAAGAGGGCATTGCATGGGGGGAGGCTAAGAAACAATTGTTCGAGTTAATTAACGAAGAACTTTTCCAGCCACGAGCCGAATACGAACGGTTAATCAACGATCCCGCTTTCATCGAACAAACGCTTCAGCTCGGTGCAGAAAAGGCTCGCGATGAATGCCGAGATCTGATGCAGCGGGTGCGAAGTGCCGTGGGTATTCGTAGGATGAACTAATTCAACTTTGATGACTCAAAGTGCGTCGGAGTACATCAACTATTAATTTAACGGCTAGAACGTGCCGATTTATTGGCCAGAACGTGCTGATTTGATGGTCAGAGCGTTCTAGCGCCCCTTAATTAGTCAGGAATAGCAATGGAATTTACCCTTAGACGCAATGCTCAGCTTATCGCAGTACTGCTGTTTGCTGCATCGATTACCCAGATTGTTTACACCGCCCTCTATATGGCAGAAGCGAATGTACCGCGGCAGCTGTTGTGGGGCACGGAGAGCTTGCTGTTCGTATTGATGGCCGCGCTAGGCGGCTCCGCCTTAAGCCAGACGGACCGTCACCACTTGGCCTGGGCAGCGATTACCGCTGCTTCCGTGCTCAATGTTGTGCAAGTGGGTGTAGGGCTCACGATGTTCGGCCCCTTCTATCAAGCAGCGGGTGAGCTTGAAGCTGTGGTGCCCGCAGCTAAGGCCGTCGTGGCGTTTTCGTTCCATAGCTATAACGCGGCAAAGATCCTGCTCGCACTGGCGCTTATCGTATTCGCACTCGCAGCTAGGTCAGCCGGTTCCAAACTCTTTGGTGGTTTCGGTGTGCTGGTCGGCTTACTTGCCTTTATGAGCAATTCGGCGTCGATGACGGCGGGTCGAGATGTGTTTGGCGAGCTGCCGTTGGCTGGTGGTTCCGGTGTGCTCGCTGCGATTCTCCTCGGCGTATTTTTGCTAACTGCTGCTGACGACGATTAGCAATGCCCAGCTAGCTAGTCCATTGAATAGGACACTTCGAAAAACACTCCTCGAGGCTGTCCAACGAAATAGCGGAAAGAACCGAAGCCGAAGTCGGCTCTTTCTGCATACTCCGTATCGAGCAGGTTAGTGATTCTTGCAGCTGCGCTGACACCGTTGCCGCGCGCTAGCGCGAAACGCAGGTTCAATAGATCATGCCCTTCATACTCCGCGGTGTTGTCCGGATTGAGGTAATACTCCCCAAGGTGAATCCACTCTAATTCAGTGCTCAATGTGCTCTGGTTAGAGAGCTGTAGGACCTTTCCTACGCGACCGCTTCCGAACTCGCGAGGTGCCGTATCGATATCGTTCCCTTCAATGTCGATTCGGCTCCCCAGGAGATTTGCAGAGCTTTCGTATTGATGGCGAGCGAAGCTTCCATCCAGACCCGCGTACCAGCCCGACCGATCTTGCCATCGGAGACTAAACTCAATGCCTCTGTGACTGGTCTCAGCACCGCTGACGTTCTGACGATCTGCGTCTTGAAAGATAACGTCGCTTTTCTCCATAGCAAAAAGAAACACATCCGCAGTGAAGCTGCGCCACTGGGAGCGAAAGCCGATATCGATGCTGTCGATGGTTTCGCTGTCTAGGTCAGCGACACTTTGACCTGCTTGGAGCCGATAAAGCTCAGTAGCCTGCGGAGGGCGAAAGCCTCGAGCGAGGCGAAGATACGCGTTGGCACTTTCGCTGAGCTCGTAGGTGAGGCCGATATTTAGACTGCCGTTGAAAAAGTCGTCACTACGGTCGCCAGGCCTGAAGAAGCGGCAGGCACTGGCCTCGGGTCCACAGGCTGAGCCGGTGCCGGTTTGATTGTCGTAGTCGTACTCGTTGAACTCACCACGGAGGCCTGCGGCGAGGCTGAGCTTTTCGCTTAGCTCCCAATCGCTCTGTAGGTAGGCTGCAAGGGATGTCGCGTCCACATCGTAGTCATAGTGCACACCGGCCGGCTGGTTCGGACTAAAGGGCTCTGCTTGAACCTCACTCAGACTTCCCTGTGTCAAATCGAGATCGATACCCGCTTGCCAGTTCCAGAATTCGCTTGTCCGTTCGCTCAGCGCTAAGCGCAGCCCCAGACTACTCTGACTGTTCTTTTCAGTCGGCTGCCAGGGTAGAAAGTGCTGCAGGAATTCCATGCTGGTGCGGCGTACATAAGGCGTGACGCTGAGCTGTCCCAAGGCAACTGTACGCTCCCAGCGCGAGTAGGCACGCAGAGAGAAACTGTCTCGATAAGCCTCCGGGTTCGGGTTAAGGCGTCGCGAATTCGGATCCTCATAAGCCTCAAATCCGGTCACAAACCCAGCGATTGAAAACCTGATCAGCAACGCGATCGCCCACAACACCCCCGGCATCCGCATCCTGATTACAGCAGATCTAGTCACCTCGACGCGCACGGGGACAATCGTATGCTGCAAGATTATTGACGACGG